>JAIOPD010000063.1 GCA_021414115.1 Planctomycetia bacterium | reverse complement strand
GCGGCCGACGACGTCCTCGTGAGCATCGTGAGCAACCAGGTGGTGTTGACGCTCGATCCGGCGGGCACGGCGATCACCGATCTCCGCACGTCCTACGCCGCCAAGTCGGGCCTGCTCACGATCACCGCCGCGACGGCCGGCGAGATCTCGACCGCCGCGCCGATCCCCGGGATCACCGTCAACGCGGCCGCCGACACGATCACGGTGAACCTCAAGACGATCACGGGCTTCGCGGGCATTGCCATCGCGGGCGGCGTCGGCACCGATGCGGTCACGATCGGCAAGGGCGGTGTCAACCTCGGGGTCGTGACCAGGGGGGCGGCCAGCCAGGGCTTCAGCATCGACACTGACGCCGGCCTCGGCGACACGATCTCGGTCGCAAACGCGATCGCCACCAAGGGCGCGGGCCCCGTGAGCCTGATGACGCTCGGCACCGGGCCGGTCAACGGCATCCAGCTCGCCGCCGGCGTGACGACGCCGACGGGTCCGCAGACGTTCACAGGCGCCGTGACGCTCCAGAACGACGTGTCGCTCAAGGCCGGTGGCGGCATCGCTTTTCCCTCCACGGTTGATGGCGGCGGCCGGCTGACCCTCTCGTCGGGCGCTGCGATCACGCTGGCCGGGGCCGTCGGCCTCACGACGCCGCTCAAGGGCCTCACGCTGGCGGCAGCGCAAAGCGTCACCGTCGCCGACGCACTCGCCCTCGATGGAAAAGGCACTGCTGCGGGCACCAACGGCCTGGTGATCGCCGCGAACGTCAACAACGTCGTCTTCTCAACGGCGACCAAACTCAACGCACGCTTGATCAGCGGCTTCAGCGGCAGCGGCATCCAGTTCAACGGCCCCTCGAAGGGCTCGTTGATCACCAACGTGTCGAGCATCAACAACGGCGTCGGCCTGAAGATGGCCCCCGGCTCCTATGCCGGCACGGCGATCTTTGACAACTCCTTCTTTGGCAACCGCACCAACGGCGTTTCTCTGACCAACGTCCGACAACTCACGCTCGGCGTGCCCGGCGCCGGCAACACGATCTCGTCCAACGGCTGGGCGGGCGTCGCCGCCAGCGGCCCTTCCACCGGCACCCTCGTGCAGGCCAACGAGATCAGCACCAACAGGATCAATGGCGTGACGCTCACCGGCGTCACCGGCATCACGATCGGCGGATCGACGACCAACCTCGGCAATGCGATCACCTTCAATGACGAATACGGCGTTGGCGCCAGCGGAAACTCCGCCGGCTCGGTCATCGCGAACAACCAGATCAGCAACAACCTCCTCGGCAACATCCGGAATCTTGTCCTGAAAAACGGGGTCGCCACCGTCTCGTCGGCCCCCCGGTTGGCGGTGGTCCTGAACCAGGTCGGTCTGGCCGCCCTGAAGGCGCAGCAGGTCGGACTCTACGCGTTCGACCTCGACGTGGACGTCAACGGCGTGTCGATGACGTCCGGCGGGGCGCTCAATTTTGCGAAGAATCTCGTCGAAATGCAGGCGAGTGTTCAGGCGACCAACGTCGCCCCGGTCCAAAACACAGCGTTCCGGCAGATCGGCAACCTCACCTACGTCAACGCGGAAGCGCTGGGCGCGACTGGCCTGCCCTGGGTGAAGCTCAACTCCGCCACGCAGGGCTCGCAGCCGGCTGTCGTGGTGGCGAATAACCTCGTCACGGACCTCACGCCGAAGCACACGCTTCGGTCGCTCGAGTTCCCGGTCAACACGACGTTCGTCGGTGCCGACGGCTATGGCCAGCACTACCAGACCTCGATCGGACTCTCGACCTTCATCGCGCTGATTCCGCTCTATGAACTGGCCGGTGTCCGGATGCCCCCGATCGACAACACCCCGACCCCGGTCGATGTGTGGGTCAACGAACAGGGCTACGCGAGCCGGTTCACGGCCACGGTGGACACCGCAGCGATCACGATCAACCTCTCCAACTTCGGCAAGGCGATCCAAGTCGTCGCCCCGCTCGCAGCAGAGACCGGTGGCCTCTTCTCCGAGTCAGGTCAGCAGTTGTTCGCGGACGGCGTTGACGGCGTCGCGCCCGGCGGCAACGGCGGCAACGGCGGCATCATCTATGGCAACGGCGGCAATGGCGCCGCGGGCATCGTCGGCGGCAGCGGTGGGAACGCCGGCTGGGCCGGCAATGGCGGCAACGGTGGCAACGGCAGCACGGGCGGCAACGCCGGCGCGGGTGGCGTCGGCGGCGTGATCCTCGGCAACGGTGGCAACGGTGGCGCTGGCGTGGCTGGCAAGGCCGGCACGAACGGAATCAACGGTGTTCTTCCGGGAGATTCGGGCACGGCCGGCGGGAATGGCGGCTCCGCAGGCAACGGCGGCCTCGGCGGCACAGGCAGTTCGGTGTTTGGCTACGGTGGCAACGGCGGCTTCGGCGGGAACGGCGGCAATGGCGGCAACGGCGGCAATGGAGTGAACGGCGCCGACGGCCCGACGGCCGGCGCGGCCGGTGGCGCAGGCGGCAATGCTGGCGCCGGCGGTAACGGCGGCGCGGGCGGCCTTGGCGGCGTCGCCGGTACTGGCAGGTTCGTGTTCAACCCGAACACAGGCCTCAACGGTCTCGCCGGCAACGGCGGCAACGGCGGCAACGCCGGATCGAGCGGCAATGGCGGCAACGGCGCGGCCGGCAGCGCTGGAAATCCCGACGGCGGCAACGGCGGCAACGGTGGGGCTGCAGCTCTTGGAGGCGTTGGCGGTACGGGCGCCATCGTGGGGGCCAACGGCACGTTCAGCAACGGCGGCAATGGCGGCAATGGTGGTGCTGGCTTCACGTCCACGACCGTCGGTTTGGCGGGTGGTAACGGCGGCAATGGCGGGAATGGCGGCAAAGCCGTCGCGTCGGGCTCTGCCGGTAACGGCGGCTTCGGCGGAAACGGCGGAAACGGCTACGTCGGGGCGACCGGGGGCGGCGAGAACGGCACCAGCGGTGGCAACGGCGGCGTTGGCGGCAATGGTGGCGCGGCCGTCGATGGCAAGGCCGGCAGCGGCGGCTTCGGCGGGAACGCCGGCGCGGGCGGTAACGGAGGCTCTGGTGCCACAGGCGGCGGCACCGGTGGAAACGCCGGCAGCGGCGGGACCGGCGGCAACGGCGGCGCTGGCGGCACGGCCACCGGCACGGGTACGAATGGCGTTGGCGGCAATGGTGGCAATGCAGGAGCCGCCGGGAACGGCGGTGACGGCGCCGCCGGCGACGGGACATTTCCCGACGGTGGGGCTGGCGGCAACGGCGGCAATCCCGGCGCGGCAGGCACCGGCGGCAGCACGGGTGGCACCAACGGAACTGCCGTGACCAGCGGCGGCAACGGCGGCAATGGCGGCGCTGGCTGGAGCAACCCCGATGGTGAAGGTGGCGATGGCGGGGCCGGTGGCGATGGCGGCACGGTCGGCAACGGCGGCAACGGCGGCAACGGCGGAAGTGGTTTCAGAGTGAGCACCGGCGCTTCGACGTATGGCGGTGACGGTGGGCTTGGCGGCAATGGTGGCGCGGTCGCCGGCAACGGCGGCAACGGTGGCAATGGCGGTGCCGCGACCGCAGGAGGCCCCAGTGCAGGCGACGATGCCGTCGGCGGCAATGGCGGCGCGGGTGGCAACGGCCTTGCTGCCGGTGCCAATGGCGGGGATGGCGGCAACGGCGGAAATGCCGTCTCGGCGAACGGCACCGCCACAGGCGGTACCGGCGGCTCCGGCGGCACTGCTGGCGCCGGCGGCACGAACGGCACGAACGGCACGAACGGCACGCCGATCTAGCCGACGTGGTTGCCGGCGACCACGCAGGGCTCATGACAGACCATCTTCACCGCGTGCTGCTCGTCGACGACCAGGCCATGATCGGCGAGGCGGTCAGGCGGCTGCTTGCCGATGCGCCTGAGATCGCGTTCGAATTTTGCCGCGACGCCGACGCCGTCATCGCGGTGGCGACCGCCTTTCGGCCCACGGTGATCCTCCAGGATCTCGTGATGCCGGGCGTCGATGGGCTCGACATGGTGCGGCGGTTTCGCGCGGATGCCACGCTGGCCGACGTGCCCGTGATCGTGCTCTCGGCCCGCGAGGAGTCCGTGATCAAGGCGCAGCTTCTCGACGCCGGCGCCAGCGACTATCTCGTCAAACTCCCCGATCAGGTGGAACTGATCGCCCGGATCCGCGTGCATTCCGACGGCTTCCGCCGGCTGCTCGAGCGCAACGCCGCCTTCGCGGCCCTCGAACAGTCGCTCGCCGATCTGAAGCGGGAGCGGGAGAAGTCGGAACGGCTCCTCCTCAGCATCCTCCCCGCCAAGATCGCGGAGCGGCTCAAGGACGGCGAGGCGACCATCGCCGAGAGCTTCGCGGCCGTGACGGTGCTGTTCGCCGACCTCTGTGGATTCACGGAGTTTTCCGAGAAGGTCGATCCGCAGGATGTCGTGGGGCTGCTGGACGAGATCTTCTCGACGTTCGACCACCTCGCCAACGCCCATGGCGTCGAAAAGATCAAGACGATCGGCGACGCCTACATGGCCGTCGCGGGGCTGCCGGTGCCGCGGCCCGACCACGCCGAGGCGATGGCGGTGATGGCGATCGGCATGCAGGAGGCCTTTCGCGGTGTGATCCGCAACCGCGGGCTCTCGCTGGAACTACGAATCGGCATGCACTCGGGCCCGGTGGCCGCCGGCGTCATCGGCCGGCAGAAGTTCACCTACGATCTCTGGGGCGACACCGTGAACCTCGCGAGCCGGATGGAATCGCACGGCGAGCCCTCGCGAATCCACGTCTCACCGACGACGCGAGCCCTGCTCGGCGATGCCTTCCGGTTCGCCGATCGCGGCGAGATCGCCGTCAAGGGCCGCGGCACGCTCCACACGAGCTTTCTGCTGGGCCGCAGTTGAGGTTCAGTGCCAGCGTTTGAGCCAGCCGCGACGCCAGAAAAACACCAGCATGCCGATCGTGGTCGCCGTCATGACGGCGATCGCCACGGGGCCCCCGTAGCGGTAATTGAGGAGCGGCATGTTCCACGGCGAGGCGGTGTTGAAGTTCATGCCGTAGTAGCCCGTGATGAAGGTCAGCGGCATGAAGACCGTGGCGATCACCGTCAGCACCTTCATGACGTCGTTCATGCGGTTGTTGATGCTCGCCAGGTAGATGTCGCGAAGGTCGCTACCGATCTCGCGGTAGCCCTCGGTGAGGTCGAGCAGTTCCATGGTGTGGTCGTAGGAGTCGCGGAAGTGCTGCCGCGCATGCTCGCCCACGAACGAGGTCGGCTCGCGGCCGAGCGCGTGGAGCACGTCGCGGGTCGGCCAGAGGGCGCGACGAAGCGTCATCAGGTCATTGCGCACGTCGTGGATGCGGCCGAGCAGTTCGCGGGAGGGGCTGTCGAGCGCCTCCTCCTCGATCGTCTCCAGCCGGTCGCCGAATCGTTCGAGCACCGGAAAGTAGCCGTCGATGACGGCGTCGAGCAGAAGGGCGCAGAGGTGGTCGGCACCGAGATCGCCCAGCCGCGTCCGCCCGTGGCGGATCCGGTCGCGAACCCCCTGAAATCCGTCGGGGACGGTTCGGTCGTGAAATGTGATCACATAGCGGTCGCCGAGAAAGATCGCCATCGGATCGGTCACGATCGCGTCGCCCTCGAACCGCGCCATGCGCACGGCGATCAGCACCTGATGGCCGAACACCTCGATCTTCGGCCGCTCGTCGGGCGTGATCGCGTCCTCGAGGGCGAGGTCGCCGATTTCGAACACCTCGCCGATCATGCGAATGGTCGCGAGGTCGTCGATCCCATCAACGTCGAGCCAGATCACCGGCCACTTCTCGCGGGCAATGGTCAACTCTTCGGCCCGCAGCACCGTGGCCTCGTGGGTCGTGGTGCCGTCGCAGGCGATCATCCGCAGTACGGTCGAACCGCGTGTCGATGGATCGGCCGCCGTGATCGCGGCCTCCAGATCGGGATGCCGAAACCGGCGGCGGCGGCGCTGTCTGCGGGATGCCACGCGAGACACTCCTGATTTGGCCCGAGGGATGAATGGCCAAAACGATACCGTTCCGGACGCCTGCGGGTCGACTCGCGGTCGGGATCGCTGCCGAACGCCGCGCACGTCCCCGCAGGCCGCGGTATTCTCGCACCATGCACCAGGATTCCCGCAATTCCCCGATCGGCGAGGCCATGGCGTGGGTTTCCCGCATCATGGCGATCGGACTCATGATGTTTTTGCCTGGCGTCGGGGGTGGCTGGCTCGACGCCCGCCTCGGAACGTCGTTTCTTGGACCGCTGGGGTTCACGGCAGGCCTCGGGCTCGCGATCCTCGCGTTGGTCCGACTCCAGGCCCCGAAGAATCGGTCGGCCCCGTGACGGCAAACAGTCAAGTTCGTGGCAGATATCCGGCGCGGGGCCTTCTCGTCACGGCGGCCCTTCTCGCCGTCGCCTCCGGGATTGCCGTCGGCTGCGGGTGGACCACGCCCGATCGCATTCGTGCCATCGAGTTCGCGGCGACGGTCTCTCTCGCAGGGGCAATCGGCGCGTGGTTCGTCGGAATCTGGCCGGCAACCACCCCCTCGGCCCGGGTCACGGCCAGCCTCGCCGCGGTCGCCCTGCGTATTTTTCCGGCCCTGGTCGCGTTGGCGTGGCTGCAGGTCGCAGGGGCCGATCTGCGGGCCGCCGGGGCCGGGGAACTCCTCGTGATTTTCTATCTCACGGCGCTTGCGGCCGAGGTGATCCGAACGATCATGAACCGGAGCCAAACGGGCTGACGGCCCTTCAAATCCACTCTGATTTGACGCCGCAGGGGCCGATGCCGCACACTCTCTGCCCCGAGTCCGTTCACGGTCGATAACGCCAGTCCGTCAGGCAGGAAGTCAGTTCGCGATGTCCGATCACAATCCGATCTATCACCTCAAGGACGCCTACTTCTTCGAGGTGCCCAAGGCGTTCTGGCGGCAGGACTGGAAGACTCTCGAGGATGTCCCGCAGTTTCTCCGAGACGGCCGGCCCGACGTCACCGACGTGGCCGAGTTCAACCATGCGATGGACGGCAAGATCCTGATCCCGCAGCCCTTCGGCACCCTCGACAGCCTGTACGAGAAGAAATCGGGCTTCGCGATCTCGAAGTACATGATCCTGGAAGTCGTGCTCGCGGCCATTCTCTTGCTGCTGTTCACGCGGCTGGCCAAACGGCTGCGGTCCGGAGCGGCGCCGCACGGCGCGTTCGCCAATCTCTTCGAAGCGATGATCCTGTTCGTGCGAGACCAGATCGCCCGCCCGGCCATCGACAGCCATGACCACGGGCACGACGACCATGGCGATCATGGCGACCACGGCCACGATCATCAGGCCCCGGCGAGCCACGACGGTCACGGAGTTCCGGCGCTCGCCGGTGCCGGCGGCCCGTCGGTGACGGCCCATCATGCCGCTGCACACGCCGTCGCGCACGAGGGCGACCGGTTCGTGCCGCTGCTGCTCACGCTCTTCTTCTTTGTTCTCGGCTGCAATCTCCTCGGAATGGTGCCCTGGGCAGGCTCGCCCACCGCGTCATTCTCCGTGACCTTGGCCCTGGCGGGCGTCACCATGCTGACCGTTGTTGTGGCCGGGATGCTGAAGTTCGGTTTCCTGGGATTTTTCGCCAACCAGGTGCCGTCGATGGACCTGCCGTTGCCGCTGGCCATCCTGCTCAAGCCGATGATTTTCGCGATCGAGATGCTCGGCCTCTGCATCAAGCACCTCATTCTGGCCGTGCGGCTCCTGGCCAACATGGTGGCCGGCCACCTCGTACTGCTCGGCATCATGGGATTGATCTCTGCCGCTGCGACGTATTCGATGGGAATGTGGGCCACGGTCACGGGGATCAGCGTGGTGAGCTGCACGCTATTCAGCATCCTCGAACTCTTCGTGGCGTTTCTGCAGGCCTACATCTTCACGTTCCTATCCGCCCTGTTCATCGGCGCGGCGGTCCACCAGCACTGACACCACCCGGCTGGCGAGTGCCGGCCACGCCTCGAAAACAGCGACTCGGAGAAACCGCCCTTCAAAGTTGCCAGGAAATCCCTAGAACTTGGTCTCCGGGGCAGCCTTGACGAAACACCTTCCCCGATCCGCACAGATGACCTGTCCGTTTTTTGTTGCCAACTTTAATCCTTTCCGGGCATCCGCCCGGTCCCTCGTTTTGCAAGGAGCTTGATCCCGTGATGATCCGATCCATGTTCTCGACCCGCACGCTCGCCGCCTTCCTCGCCGTCGCGGTAACTCTCCTCTGTGCCGACATGGCCAGCGCTCAGGAAGCAGCCGCGGCCGGCCGCTCGCTCATCGACCTCACCTCCTCGTTTAGCGTCGGACTCGTGGTCATCGGGGCGGCCTATGGCATCAGCAAGCTCGCCTCGGCCGCCTACGAAGGCATGTCGCGGCAGCCGGAAGTGTCGGGCAGCATCCAGACGGCGATGATCATCGCCGCGGCCCTCATCGAAGGCTTCACGTTCTACGCGCTGTTCATCTGCTCGCAGAAGGCCTGACACCTCCCGCGGACCGCCTGCCTCGCACGGGCACGCCGCCGGACAACCGACCGCGAGACGGGGCAGGGAACCATGTTCCCGCCCCGTCTCCGCCAGTCGGTTTTTCGGGCCTTGGCATGGCCCGTGCCAAACATCAGACCGTCCGTTCCGAACTCTTTCCATGAGCGGAGCCCACTTGTGATCATCAGCATCTTCTCCCCCCGCGGCCGCCAACTCCGCAGCTGGGTCTTGGCCGCGGCTTGCCTGATCGGCTGCGGTGCCATCGGCCCGTTGGCCAGCATCGCGGCGGCCAGCCCCGCCGCTCATGCGAGCGATGACCATGGCGGGCATGCCGGTCATGCCCCCGAGATCGGCCACAATCCTCCCGCCGGCGTCAGCCAAAAAGACTTCGAGAGTCCAGCCTGGTTTCAGACCGATCTCGCGGTCTGGTCGTTCGCGGTGTTTCTGGCACTGCTCGCCCTGCTGACCAAGTTCGCCTGGAAGCCGATCATGGGGGGGCTGGAAAAGCGCGAGCAGGGGATCGCCCAGCAGATCGCCGACACCAAGGCCGCCAATGCCGAGGCCCGTCATCTCCTCGCGTCATATGAGCGGCGGCTCGCCGAGGCCTCCGACGAGGTTCGCGGGATGCTGGAGGAGGCCCGGCGCGATGCCGACGCCACGCGACAGTCGATCGTGGCCGAGGCTCGAAAAGCAGCCGAAGAGGAGCGGGCTCGGGCCAAGCACGAGATTCAACTCGCCAAGGACGACGCGCTCTCCCAGATCGCCGAAAAGGCTGGTCACCTCGCGGTCGAGGTCGCCGGAAAGTTCCTTCGCGAGAAGCTCGGCCAGGATGACCAGGCGCGGCTCGTTCGTGAGTCGGTCGCAAGCATGTCGAGTCGACCGAGCGTCAACTGATCGCAGGAACCAACGTGGCTCAATCCATGAACACGACCCCCGGCACGAAGGCAGGCGCAGGACACGTCGACATCGGCGTCGATCGGGTCGCCAAGGTCTACGCTCAGGCGATCATCGAGGCCGCCGATGCGGCTGGCTGCCGTCGCGAGGTGCTCGATGAGCTCGGCACGCTCGCCCGCGAGGTACTCCCCCAGGTGCCGGAGGCGGTGGCGGTGTTTGCGTCGCCCAAGGTGCCGCCCGAGGAGAAGGCGGGGCTGATCGACCGCATCGCGAAGGGCCGGCTGCGACCCACGACCGTGCATTCGCTCCACGTGCTCGCCCGCCACGGTCGGCTCGGCATTCTCGCCGCCGTCGTGGCGGCGGCGGAACGGCTCGCCGATGAACTCGATGGCCGCAGACAGGCCACGTTCACGACGGCCGTGCCCCTCGACGTGGCGGAGCAGTCGCGGATCGTCTCGGATGTCGAGAAGACGATGAAGCTCTCGCTCACGCCGGCTTTCGTCGTCGATGCGGGCATTATCGGCGGTCTCATCGTCCGCATCGGCGACACCATCTACGACCAGTCGGTCGCCACGAGCCTCACACGGCTCGGCGGCCGTCTCCACCAGCGAAACATCCGCGCCATCCAAACCGGGGAATTCTCATGGCAAACCTGACCGATGAAATCGCATCCGTTCTCCGTGAGGAGATCTCTCGATACCAGTCGGGCATCGACGTCCGCGAAGTCGGCCGCGTGCTCGAAGTGGGCGACGGCATCGCCCGAGTCTGGGGCCTCTCCGGCGTGATGGCCGGCGAAATGGTCGAGTTTCCCGGCGGCATCACCGGCCTCGCGTTCAATCTCGAGGAAAACTCGGTCGGCGTGATCATCCTCGGCGATTACCTGAAGGTGACCGAGGGCGACGAGGTGAAGAGTACGGGCCGCCTGCTCAG
Source organism: Planctomycetia bacterium (assembly GCA_021414115.1). Lineage (GTDB taxonomy): Bacteria > Planctomycetota > Planctomycetia > Pirellulales > UBA1268 > QWPN01. The sequence continues at coordinate 46,725 of JAIOPD010000063.1, read as the reverse complement.
CGTGCCGGTCGGCGACGCGGTGATCGGCCGTGTGCTCGATCCGCTCGGCAATCCGCTCGACGGCAAGGGGCCGGTGGTCACGGAGCACCGTCGCCCGGTCGAGACGCTCGCCCCCGGCATCGCCGAGCGGCAGCCGGTGCGCGAGCCGCTGCAGACGGGCATCAAGGCCGTCGACGCGATGACGCCGATCGGCCGCGGCCAGCGCGAGCTGATCATCGGTGACCGCAAGACCGGCAAAACCGCGATCGGCATCGACGCGATCATCAACCAGAAGCACAGCGGTGTGAAGTGCTTCTATGTCGCCGTCGGTCAGAAAGATTCCTCGGTCGCCGTGGTGATCGACACGCTCCGCAAGTACGGCGCGATGGACTACACGACGGTGATCGTGGCTGGTGCCAGCACTGCCGCACCGCTGCAATACATCGCCCCCTACTCGGGTACGGCGATGGCCGAGCACTTCATGTACAACGGCCAGCACGCTCTGATCGTCTATGACGATCTCTCCAAGCAGGCCACGGCCTATCGTCAGCTCTCGCTGCTCATGCGGCGGCCGCCAGGACGCGAGGCCTACCCGGGCGACGTGTTCTACGCCCACAGCCGCCTGCTCGAACGGTCGGCCAAACTCTCGGCGGAGAAGGGGGGCGGCTCGCTCACCTCGCTGCCGATCATCGAGACGCTCGAAGGCGAAGTCTCGGCCTACATCCCCACCAACGTGATCTCGATCACCGACGGCCAGATCTATCTCCAGCCCGACCTCTTCTTCGCGGGTCAGCGGCCCGCCATGAATGCCGGCATCTCCGTGTCGCGGGTGGGCGGTGCCGCCCAGACGAAGGCGATGAAAAAAGTGGCCGGCGGCCTCCGCCTCGACTTGGCCAGTTTCCGCGAGCTCGAGGCCTTCGCCCAGCTCGGCACCGATCTCGATGCCGCCACGCAGCAGCGGCTGGATCGCGGTTACCGGATGGTGGAACTCCTCAAGCAGGGGCAGTTCGCCCCGATGGACGTGGTCGATCAGGTGCTCTCCATCTACGCCGGCACCCGCGGTCATCTCGACGAGGTGAAGCGAGACGAGGTGGCCGACTGGGAGAAGGGCTTTCTGACGTTCGTCCGCGATCAGGTGCCCGAACTCCGGAGCCGAATCGAGACCTCGAAGGAGCTCGACGGCGAGAGCGAGCGGCAGCTGGAGGCGGCGATCGCGGAGTTCAAGCGGCAGCGGGCCGCGAAGTCGGGCGTCGAGTCGCGTTCGATGGCGGCCGCGAGGTAAGAGCCGCAAGGCACGAGGAACGTCGGCAACCGCCGCACGCTGAAGGTCTCACACGATGGCAAAAGCCAGAGCACTCGATCGACGCCGGAAGTCCGTGAGGAACATCCGGAAGATCACCCGCACGATGGAGTTGATCGCCACTGCGCGGTTCAAAAAGGCGATGGACCGCTCGGTTGCGGCCCGCGACTACACCAAGCACCTTGCGAAGATCCTCGAAAACATCGCGAGCGTGGGAGCCGATGTCGCCCACCCGCTGCTCGAGAGCCGGCCGACCAAGCGAACGGCGGTGCTCGTGCTCACCGGCAACCGCGGCCTCTGCGGCGGCTACAACTCCAATATCGTCCGCCAGGCCGTCGCCCTTCTCGGACAGTGGAAGAGCGAGCACGTGCCGTCCCATGTGGCCGTTTCGGGCAAGCGGGGCATCTCCGCCCTCCGCTTCCGCGGCGTCGATCTGGCCGAGCGGTATACCTCGTTTGAAGACAAGCCGGAGTTCGCGGCGGTGGCCCCGATCGGGAAGGCCTACCTCGAAGCCTACTCCTCCGGCATGATCGACCGGCTCGACGTGGTCTACACCCGGTTTCACTCGATCGCGAAGCAGGAGGCGATCACCGAAACGCTCCTGCCGCTGGCCCCGCCGCAGGCGGCCACGGGCGGTCGGCAGGTGAAACTCGCCTCCGACGAATATCAGTTTCACCCGTCGGCCTCGAGCATCCTCGAAGAGATCCTCCCGGCGAGCTTCCTGTCGCGGCTCTTCAAGTGCTTTCTCGACGCGGCCGTGAGCGAGCAGGTGGCCCGCATGGTGGCCATGAAGGCGGCCACGGAAAACGCTGGTGGACTCATCAAGAGCCTCTCGCGGCAATACAACCGCGCCCGACAGTCGCAGATCACGGGCGAGATCATGGAGATCCTCGGCGGCGTCGAGGCTCTGAAGAAGTAACAAAACAACGGACTCAACCACCCACCCCACATCTGATTTCAACAGGCAGACAGGAATCGACATGGCTACCGCAACCAAGGCACACGGCAGGATCACGCAGGTCATCGGCTCCACGTTCGACGTGGAGTTTCCCGAGCACTCGATCCCGCCCATCTACAACGCCGTTCGCATCGACAGCACCAAGAAGGGTGTTGAACTCCACCTTGCCGGCGAGGTGCAGCAGCATCTCGGCGGCGGCAAGGTTCGCTGCGTGGCCCTTGGCTCGACCGACGGCCTGATTCGCGGCGAGAGTGTCGTCGATACCGGCTCGCCGCTTTCCGTCCCCGTGGGCCCGGCCACGCTCGGCCGCGTGTTCAACCTGCTCGGCGATCCGATCGACAGCCGCGGACCGGTCGACGCCAAGGAGCGGTGGCCCATCCACCGTGATCCACCCCCCTTGACGGACCTCACCACGAAGACCGAACTCTTCGAGACGGGCATCAAGGTGATCGACCTGCTGACGCCGTTCGTCCGCGGCGGCAAGGCAGGCCTCTTCGGTGGTGCCGGCCTCGGCAAGACGGTCATTCTCACCGAACTCATCGCCCGCATCGCCACCAGCGCCCAGGGCGGCTACTCGGTGTTTGCCGGCGTCGGCGAACGCACCCGTGAAGGGACCGACCTGTGGCTCGAAATGCAGGAAGCCAAGATCGGCGACACGGGCCGCAGCGTGATCGACCAGACCTGCATGGTGTTCGGCCAGATGAACGAGCCACCGGGGGCTCGTCTCCGGGTCGCGCTTTCCGCGCTGACGATGGCCGAGTATTTCCGCGACACGGCCGCGGCCGGTGCCGACACGCTGCTCTTCGTCGACAACATTTTCCGCTTCTCCCAGGCCGGCAGCGAAGTGAGCGCCCTCCTCGGCCGCATGCCGAGCGCCGTGGGCTACCAGCCGACGCTCGCCACGGAGATGGGCGCGCTGCAGGAGCGGATCACGAGCACCACGAAGGGGGCCATCACCTCCGTGCAGGCCGTCTATGTGCCGGCCGACGACCCGACCGACCCCGCGCCGGCGACGGCCTTCGGCAACCTCGACGCGTTCCTCTACCTGGAGCGTTCGATCTCGGAGAAGGGCATCTACCCCGCCGTCGATCCGCTCGCCTCGTCGAGCCGGATTCTCGATCCGCAGTATGTGGGCGAGCGGCACTACAAGATCGCCCGCCGCGTGCAGCGGACGCTTCAGCGGTATCGCGAACTGCAGGACATCATCGCGATCCTCGGCGTGGACGAACTCTCCGAGGAGGACAAACTCGTCGTGCACCGGGCCCGCCGCATGGAACGGTTCCTCTCGCAGCCGTTCCTCGTGGCCGAGGTATTCACGGGCAAGAAGGGGGAGAAGACGAGCCTGGCCGACACGATCCGCTCCTTCGAGGAGATCGCCGACGGCAAGTGGGACCACCTGCCCGAGCAGGCCTTCATGTATGTCGGCCCGATCGAGCAGGCCGAGGAACAGGCCAAGAAGATGGCCGCCAAGGCCTGACCGCCGCCCCTTCACCCACCCCGCTGACGGAACCCCACGACCATGGCCGAAACGAAGCAGACCGGTGCGATCCGGTGCGTGATCGTCACGCCCGAGCAGACGAGTCTCGACACGCACGCCCGCTCGGTCGGCCTGCCGCTTTTTGACGGACTGCGGGGCGTGGGCCGCGGTCACTCGCCCTTCATCGGTCGGCTCGGCGCAGGTGAGGTACGGATCGTCGGCGAGCAGGGAGGCCCGGCCGATGCGGTTCGCCGCCTGTTCGTGGAGGGCGGATTCGTGGAGGTGGCCCACGACTCCGTGACCGTGATCACGCAGAGGGCCGTCCCCGCCGAGAAAATCGACGCCTCTTCGGCTCGAGCCGACCTCGAGAAGATTACCGGCACCCGGGCCAGCGGCGACGAGGCCATTGAGGCGAAACTGCGGGCCGAGGACACGGCCCGTGCCCTCTTGAGAACCGCCACCCGCGGCGGCTGAAGCGCATCCGACTTCCGTGGATCGCCTGACGGGAGCCCGAGTGGCGGGTCGGGGCTGCCCGTCGCGGGTTGTCGATGGGTACGTTGCTGGGGAAGCCCGGAGCGCGAGCGACGGGTAAACGCGCCGCGACCGTGTTGATGGCGGGGAGCCGTCCGACGTGGTGGACGTATTCCCCGCGCTGGCGCTTGGGGCTTCCTGACGGGAGGACGAAGCCTCATCGCCGGATTCGCCAGGTCAGTGCTCGATGCGATCGCGGATCAGTTTCCGACAGGACGTTCGGCGCTGGGGTTGATCACCAACACCCCGGTCTTGATGGCGTTCTGCTTCTCGCGAACGAGTTCGAGCACGTCGGGCGGCAGTTTTTGGTTCCAGCCGTGCCAGGGAGCGAGCACCGCGCCGCCGCGAGCAAGCGACGAGAAATCGTGGTAGCTCTCGCCGCGGATCATGCCGGCGGCCGACAACTTGGCGACGTGGTCGATGAGCGGGGCCATGCTCCACACCGGACCGGTCAGCACCGTATCGGGCCCTTCGACGCTCTGGTCGACGAGATTGCCGAAGGCGAGCGCGCCCTTTTCACGGGCTCCAGCGATGGCTCCCTCACGCTCCGCCCAGATGATGTCGGCCCCGGCAGCAACCTGATCGATGGCGGCCTGCTTCGCCCTGGGCGGGTCGTACCAGGAGTCGATAAAGGTCAGTTTCACCTTCGCAACCGGATTGGTCTCGCGGACGCCTTGCATGTAGGCGTTGATGGCTCGGTGCACCTGGACGTCGCTCCGGCCGGCGACGACGCCGACGATGTTCGACTTCGTGAGCCGCCCGGCGACGACGCCGCAGAGATACGCGGGCTCGGAGAGATTGCTGTCGAAGACGGAGACGTTTGGCGGGGCGGGGGCCGCGGAGGTGCCCACCACGAACGAGATGCCCGGATGTGCGGCGGCGATCGCCTTGATGCCCTCGACGCCCTCCACCCCGTCGGCAACGACGATGTCGGGCCTGCGGGCCAGCGCCGACTGGATGCCCAGGACAAGGGCCTCGGCCGACGAGAGTTTGTCCTGCCAGGCGTAGGTGATCCGGCCGTTCTTCTCGGCGGCCTGGAGTGCCTGGTGAATCACCATGTTCCACGGTTCTTCCAGGGGCGTAGCATAGGCCGCAAACACGGCCGGAATCCTCGCGGGCGCGGCCGCTTGGCCATGACACACGGCCATCGAGACGAGGGTGCAGAGAAGGGACAAGATCAGGGACCGCATGGCATCACCTCCGAGGAACGGCTGACCCCCAGAGCGTAGCGAACCCCCGGCGGCCCCGCCCATGCCGGATTCCGGCCGTCAAACCGCCCCGGCGGCGGGGTTTTCCAGCGTCCGCCCCGGCCGGTGACCACGAACACCCGACCGCCTCCCCGTCAGGAAGCCCCAAGCGCCAACGAGGGCAAGACGGCCTCCACGTCGAACGTCTCCCCGCCATCAACACGGTCGCGTCGCGTCTACCCGTCGCTCGCGCTTCGGGCTTCCCGAGCAACCGACACCATCGAGAACCCGCGAGGGGCTGCCCGTGCCCCGAGAGCCGGCGTATGCCGCCAAGCGCAGCCAGGATGGCGAAGCGCAGGCGGCATCCGAGTGAGCGGCGGGCAGGATGCCCGCAGCGAACGTCCGGCTCTCGGGGCACGGGCAGCCCCGAGCCCGCAGCGAACGTCCGGCTCGCGGGGCACGGGCAGCCCCGACCCACCACAGTCGGATGCGATCTAGATTTGCCAGTCGATCCCCGGCTCCGGCATCTCGCCCCGCATGCGAAGCTTGGGCCTCTCGAGAACGACCGTCGTGTGCGGGTCGACCGACCGCGTGAGCCACACGTTGCTGCCAATCACGGAGTCGTGGCCGATGCGGGTCGCCCCGCCGAGCACCGTCGCGTTGGCATAGATCACCACCCGATCCTCGATCGTGGGATGCCGCTTTGTGCCGCGGACGAGGTGGCCGTCGGCGTCGGTCTGGAACGACAGTGCCCCGAGGGTGACCCCCTGATAGATCTTCACGTGGCTGCCGATCTCACACGTCTCGCCGATCACCACGCCGGTGCCATGGTCGATGAAGAAGTGGTCGCCGATCGTGGCCCCCGGATGGATGTCGATCCCCGTTCGCGCGTGGGCCCACTCCGCCATCATTCTGGGGATCAGCGGCACCTCGAGCCGGTGAAGCAGGTGTGCGAGCCGATGGATCGTCACGGCTTCGAGGCCGGGGTAGCAGAAGATCACCTCGTCGAGCGTGCGGACGGCCGGGTCACCGTCATAGGCCGCCTGCACATCGGTGGCAAGCACTCGTCGCAGATCGGGAATTCGCTCCAGAAACTCGACCGCCTTGGCCTGGCCAAGGGCCTCGAAGTCGCCCTCTTCGGTGCAGTGGCGGACGGCATCGGGCACCGCGGGCAACTCGACGCCCTGCTCGGCAGCCGTCCGCCGGGCCGCCACGCTGTGACGGAGGGCGCGGCCGATCTGCGTGGTCAGCTTGTCATGAAGCCCGTCGACGAGATCGCCAACGTGATACGTCACGTTGCCGAGATGAAGATTCTCCCGCCGACGGTAGCCGGGGTAGAGAATCTCCTTGAGATCCTCGCAGGCCGAGATGATCGTCTCGTAGTTCGGCAGCGGGCAGTGGCCGAGGTAGTGGATCGTCGGAGCGTCCTGATACGTCTCGACGATTCGCCGCGTCAACTCGGGCAGCTGTTCCTTGATCCGGATGTCAGTGGCCATGGTGACGATGGTAAAGGCGGTGTCGGGACGCGGCAAACCAATCTGCCGTTACGGTCGGCGGAATCCGGCCCTGAAATTGAGGCTTCCGCGAAATCACCGGGCCAAACCCCGGCTCGCCCATGCGCTGGGGAACCCTGGCAGGATATGCCGCCGGCCTGGCCGCCGGCTCATGGATGGCGGATCGCTACACGTCGGCGGCGGCCGCGATTGCGTCGGGGAGCGTGAAGGCGTCGTCGTACAGGGCACGGCCGACGATGCAGCCGGTGCAGCCGATGGCGGCCACACGCCGGATGTCGTCGAGCGTCGCGATCCCCCCCGAGGCGATCACCGGCGTCGGCGAGACCCCGAGCATCTCCTCGAGCGCGGCGATGTTGGGGCCGGCGAGCGTGCCATCGGTCGCGATGTCGGTGTAGACGATGGCCGCCAGCGGGAGGTCGGCGTGACGCCGGGCGACATCGACCGCCAAAAGCGTGCTCGTGTCGAGCCAGCCGCGGACGGCGACCTTTCCGTCGCGGGCATCGAGGCCGAGCACGACGCGGCCCGGAAACCCGCGGGCCATCCGGACGAGGAGGTCGGGCTGCTCGATCGCGACACTCCCCACGATCACCCGCTCGAGACCCGCGGCGAGGTAGGCCGCCGCGGTTTCGAACGAGCGAATACCGCCGCCCACCTGGCAAGGAATGCCCGCGGCCTGCGCCATCAGGGCGACGAGGTCGGCCTGCACCGGCTCCCCAGCCTTGGCTCCATCGAGATCCACGATGTGGAGTCGCCGCGCGCCACCGGCGAAAAAGCGACGCACCATCGCCACGGGATCGTCGCCAAACACGGTCTCCCGGGCGTAATCGCCCTGCAGCAGGCGGACGCAGTTTCCTCCTCGAAGATCGATGGCGGGCCAGAGTTGCATCATGGTGCTCCGAGTGCAGGCGGGTCAGTCGCGGCCGATGAACCGGGCCAGCAGTTCAAGCCCTGCCGACTGGCTCTTCTCGGGATGAAACTGCGTGGCGAACAATCGCCCGCGGGAGACGGCCGAGCAGAACTCGCCGCCGTAATCGGTGACGGCCGCCAACAGCGACTCGTCCGCCGGGCGGGCGTGGTAGGAATGCACGAAGTAATACCAATCGCCCGCATCCGCCGGCCGCGCATCCCGCCAGGCCACCGTGTTCCAGCCCATGTGGGGCACCTTCATGCCGGATGACGCATCGAACCGTACGACCTCGCCGGGAAGCACCCCGAGTCCCTCGTGCCGACCACCCTCCAGGCCCGTCTCGAAGAGGAGTTGCAGACCCATGCAGATCCCGAAGAAGGGTTTGTCGGCACGGACATGGGCCACCAGCGGCTCGACCAGCCCGCGGGCATGCAACGCCCGCATCGCATCGCCAAACGAGCCCACGCCGGGCAGCACGACGCGGCCGGCCTTGGCCACGACCTCGGGATCATCGGTGATCCGCGCTTCGGCCCCCAGCCGCTCAAAGGCCTTCTGCACGCTCCGCAGGTTGCCGCTGCCGTAATCAACGATGGTGACCATCGACGCATTGTAAACCGCATCCGGCTTCCGTGTATCGCGGGAAACGGGGATGACGAGAGGGGTTGCCCGTGTCCTCGAGCAGGCTGTGGAAGCAAGCGGAGCCATGGATGGCGAAGCGCAGCGGACACGCAGAGAGCCGCGGCCTGGAGGGCCGCGGCGAACGTCCGGCGAGAGGGCACGGGCAACCCCGACCCACAGGAATCCTCCGGACTCCGAAGGGCCGTCTCACCGACCCGCGGTCTCCGTCGCGGCGGCGCGGTCCGGATAGACGACCAGTTCGACCCGCCGGTTCCGGGCGCGGCCGACGGACGTAGCATTGGAGACGAGCGGGTGGTTCGCCCCATGCGCCACGAGGAAGAGCTGGTTCTCGTGCATCGACGTGCGGGTGGTCAGGAAGTCGAAGACGGCGGCCGATCGTGCGGCGGTCAACTGGTGCGGCGACGTCCACGAGGCATTCTGTAACGGCTCGGTATCGACGTGTCCTTCGATCCCGATGAAGTGCCCGGGGTAGACCCGCTCCAGTTCGTTCGACACCTGCGTCAGCACGGCGGCCCCTTCGGGCAGCAGGTTGGCGGTGCCGTCGTCGAAGAGCCGGTCGGCAGGGATGTCGATCCGCACCACGGCCCCGTCGAACCGGGGCTGCAGCTCCGGCAGTTTGAGCTGCGTCATCGCCGACTGCATGACGACGGGCGTCGTCGACACGCCACCGTCGCTACTCGTGCGGGGCGGCTTGTCGGCGGCTCCCGGAGGCATGCCCGCGACCCTCGCCTGCGCGAGCTGCGACGAGGTGCTCGCGAGCTGATCGCGGAGGGCCGCGATCTCGTCCTGCATGACCTGCGATTCCTGCTGCGTGCGAACGAGCGCCGCCTCGAGCTTTGGTCCGTCCACGTCCGCGTACGACGGCGGCGCGAAGGCCGACGCCTGCGGGAGCGTGTGGGCCGGAGCGGCTACGCCGGGAGGCGGCTCGAGGCTCGGAGGAGCCAGTGCCTCCTGCTTCTTGAACGGATTGCTCACGCAGCCGCCTGCGACGAACACCGCGGCCGCAGCCAAGGCCATGGCCCGGTAGACGGAATGACGGTGCGGGCGCAGCGGCGGCATGCAGGCTCTCCGGACCGAAGGGCGGACGGGCCGGATGGTAGGGAAGGTGCGGCGTCTGCGGCAAGACCGCCGCGGGGCCGCGAATCGCGGTTCAACCGGCCTGAATGGGACGAATCTGATGCCAGCCCCAGAGGGTGATGGCGGTCAGCCCGATCACCGTTCCCACCACGATCGCCAGTTCCTGCGGCCGGTCGAAGAAGACCGCGGTTTGTTCCCACAGGGGTCGCCACCAGACGACGACCACGGCGGATCCAAGGCAGAGGCTGGGGCCGAAGGGGAGCTCCGTCTCGCTCCGCGTGACGATCTGCACGATGCCGTGAGCGAGCCCGATGAACACAGCCAGAAAACAGACCAGTACGCAGGGCTGCCAGCCGAGCCAGACGCCGACCATCGCCATCAGCGTGACGTCGCCGAGGCCCATGGCCTCCCGGCCGAGTGCACGCGACGCGCCTGCTCGCGTCAGCCAGATGATGCCGGCAGCCACGGCCAATCCCACGAGCGACGACACCAGTCCCCGCCAGTGAAGACCTCCGGCGATCCATGCGTTGCCGATGATCCCGGCACCGACGACCGCAACGAGGTTCCTCGGTTCGACCAGTGCGCGTCGCCACCACGGCATCGCCTCGGTCGCCACCACGGAGGGCTCTGTTCCGACCAGCCACCACGCCGCAAAGATCGCGGCGGCCACGAACAGCCCCGAGGCCGAAGAGGCCGGGTCCAGCCATGTCGGCCACATATCACGCAAGCCACCGAATGCCCCGAGCACGTCAGCTTCGAGAAGCGGCGGAGCGAACGATCGTGGCACCTCGCGGGCGATCGGCAGAAGGACATCGGGCCAGAGGGCGGCTACGAGCATGCCCCCGAGCACCCCTGGCACCGTGATCAGATCAGGAATGACACGATGCCGCAGATCGACCCAGGTCGCGGCCGCGAGCAACACGAGCAAGACCACATGGCCCGCCCAGCGAACGCCCAATGCCAGTCCGTCGTTCGCGGTCGGCAGGCCGATGCCGACGGGCAACTGCCCGCGCATCCGTACTTCCCACCACCACGTCGCGAGCGTGGCGGCCGCCACGGCCACGACGACCATGCCGTCGAGGAGCCGACGACCGCGTGGCAGAGGCTCGACGAGTTGGCCGACGGCCGCTGTCAGCAACCGTCCGGCCGCGATCCCTGCGATGGCGACGAGCAGGCCTGCCGGCAGCCCATCCGCGGCCACGAGCGTGGCGATGGAGGCCTGACTCATGCAAAAGACTCCGGCGCGGCTGTTCCGCTCCGTTCGGCGACATCCCACCGTTGGAGCCACGAGACAATGTCTTCCGCGAGTTGTTCCGGGGGCTGGCGGGCCGAATCGAACACCGCATCGGCGCATGCCCGATACAACGGCTCGCGGGCGACGAGCGTCGAAGCCACCTCGGCGAGCGGATCCGCTCCTGACAGCCCAGGCCGGCGGGCGGCGGTCGTCGGATCGGCGGCCAGCCGTGCCCGCACCACGTCGGCCGGCGCGGTCAGCCATACGACGGGCCGGCCGCGCTGCTGGAGCAGTTCGCGGTTTCCCGACCGCAGCACGACGCCGCCGCCCGTCGCCAGCACGCACGGATCTCCAGCGAGCAGTCCGGCGAGCAGTTCCGCTTCCAGATCGCGAAACGCCGGCTCACCGCGATCCTTCACGATGGTCGCGATGGACAGACCAACACGCTCCTCGAGCACCGCGTCGGCGTCGCGCCATGGGATGCCCAGGCGTCTCGCGAGCAGCGCCGCGACGGTCGATTTGCCGCAGCCTCGGTAACCGATCAGTGTGATCCTCGGCATGGGACGATTATGCCTCGAAGTCGCGGAGGTCACGTCGGCTGCTTCGCCGAGGCCGTGGCCCGCTTGAGCGCCTCCCGCATCACGTGGTGCGGCGGCTCGGTGCCGTGCCAGATCCGAAACTGGATCGCCGCCTGACGGACGAACATGTCCACTCCGGTGACGATCCGGCATCCAACGCTCCGCGCTTCTTTGATGAGCAGGGTGTTTTCTGGATTGTAGACGGTGTCGAAGACGGCCATGTATGGCCGAAGATGCTCCTTTTCGTAGGGGCTCTCGTCGACGTTGGGATGCATGCCCACCGGCGTGGCGTTGACCACGCAGTCATAGGGCATCCGATGGCGAGCGGACCAGTCAACCGCCTTGCAGCCGACCTCGGCGGCGATCTTCCGCGCCCTCTCGACCGTTCGGGAGGCCACCGTCACCTCGATTCCCCGCTGTTTGAGGCCGAAGGCCACGGCTCGGGCGGCGCCACCCGCACCGAGCACGATCGCGGTCTTGACGCCGAGCCCGTCTCCGCCGGACGGCTGCTCGTCGGTCTCGAGGGCCGCCGCCAGACTTTCGACCGCCGCCGTCGCGTCGGTATTGGAGGCTGCGACGCCGTCAGCGGTGAAGCTGAGCGTGTTGGCGGCGCCGATTGCCTTCACGAGGGCGTCGACCTTGGCGGCGTGGCGGAGCACTGCCTCCTTGTGGGGAAGCGTCACGCTCAAGCCCGCCAAGGGCCATCGTGCGGCGGCGGCAAGAAACTCGTCGATCTGTTCGGCTGGCACGCGGAACGGGAGGTAGACCGCGTCGATACCGGCTGCGGTGAGCGCCGCGTTGTGGACGACGGGACTCAGGCTGTGCGCCACTGGATCCGCGACCACGCCGTAGATCCGAGTGGAGGGTTTGATCGAATCGTAGCGATACATCTCCTTCATGGGCCGCCAGCCGATCTGGCCGGGAGCCAGCGCCCGATCTTCGTTGAAGGTGGCGAACGTGAAGGGGGCACCGGCCCGGCCGCCGAGCACGCGTGTCGGGACGCCGATGTCGCCCATGCAGACCCCCACGGTGGGCGTCTTGCTCGCGTGCACCATCTCCAGCATCCGCAGGTTGTCGATGGGGTGGTTCGCCATCGTCGCGATCTTGATGACATCGGCGTCCATCGAGGCGAGCCGCTTGTGGAGATGCGTCAGATCCGCGGGCGTCTTCTGGAAGTCGTGGTGGCTCACGATCCGCTTCGTGGCTCCGTACCGCGGCACGCCTGCCGCCACGTCGTCCTCCAGATCGACGTAGTCGGCGCCTTCGACGATCGCCGTCCGCAACAGTCGCAGACGGGCGTCCTCGGAATGCTCCCACCGGCCGCCGTCGGCTTTCCGGCGGCACGTGACGATGACGGGACAGGGCCGGTCCTTGAGCAGCCGTTTCACCTGCACTTCACCCTGAAGATAATCGAGGCGAAGTTCGACGAGGCGGATGCCGTTGTCGACGAGGTGCTTCTGCTCGGCGATCATGTGGCGGTGACGGCCACGGCCGATGCTCACGCAAATCATCGATGTCTCCTTCCTGGCCGGCGACGCGGCCCGGACTTCAGGTACGGCGAAACTGGCGGTCGAGATCCTGCCGCGACAGCGTGAGGGACGTCGGGCGACCGTGTGGACAATGATGCGACTCGCGGACGATCCGCCGGTCGCGGACGAGCGCGTCGACCTCGGCCTGCGAGAGCCTGTTGCCCGCCTTGATCGCCGCCCGGCATGCCAGTCCGTGCAGCACCTCGTCGACCAGCATGCCGGCGCCGCCCCCGGCCGCCGAGGTGGCCGCCAGCCGGTCGAGCACCTCACGGACGAGTTCGGATGCCGGAGCATCGCCCGCGAGCGCGGGCTTTGACGTGACGATCACCGTCGATCCGCCGAACGGCTCCACCCGCATGCCCGCCCGCTGGAGCGTGCCGGCATGCTCCTCGACGAGCTCCAGGGCCGCGGGATCGAGATCGAGCCGCTCGGGCACCAACAGCGGCTGCACCTCCAGACCACCGGCCTCGACCGACGCCTTGAACTTTTCGTAGAGCAGCCGCTCGTGGAGCGCGTGCTGATCGATGACCTCGATGCCGTCGGCGCTCTCCACGACGATGTAGCGGTCGTGCATCTGCACGGCGCGTTCATCCGCCACGACCTCCTGCCGCAGTTCGTCTCGTTCCCAGGCCGGCGCCGGGACCGGAACGGCAGCCGAATCGGCAGGCCGCGGCACTGCGGATTCCCACGGGGTCGCCCGCGGGGCAAATGCCGCAAACTCCGGCAGGCGGGCCTGGATCGGGGGGGCTTCGATCCGCGGCGGCTCCAGCCGCGTGGTGACGTTGCCGGCAAGAAACCGCGACCGCAGCGAGGCGAGCACGAGCCGGTAGAGCCGCGAGGGCTCCCGGAACCGCACCTCCATCTTGGCGGGGTGGACGTTGACGTCGACCGCGTCGGGAGGCAGGTCGAACGACAGAAACACGATCGGCTGACGGCCCGAGAGGAGCAGGCCGCGGTAGGCCTCCTGCACGGCATGCAGGATCGAGCGGTCGCGAAACGGCCGACCACCGACGAACAGATGCTGGAGCCGCGTGCTGGCCATGTCGTCCTCCGGCCGACCGACGAAGCCGTGCACCGATACCTCGCCGTCATCGGCCTCCACCTCGATCAGCCGGTCGCCGAGCGCAGGACCGAAAAGATCGGCGATCCGCGTCCGCCACGCTTGGGTGGCCGGAAGATCGTGGACGCGGCGGCCCTTGTCGGCCGAGGACGAACTGTGCGACAGCGAGAAGGCCACGCCCGGATGGGCCAGCGCCGTCCGCACGAAGGCCTCCGAAGCATGCGACCATTCGGTCTGGGCGGCGCGAAGAAACGCCCGCCGCGCCGGCACGTTGCCGAAGAGTTGATGAACCTCGATCGTCGTGCCGACCGCGCACCCGTCGGGCATCACCTCGCCGACCTTGCCGCCATCGACCGTGATCGTGGCCCCCGTGCCGTCCGGGGTGCGGGAGCGAATCACGAGCCGGGAGACTTCGCCGATGCTCGCCAGCGCTTCGCCTCGAAAACCGAGCGTGCCGATCCGTTCGAGATCCTCGGCCACGCGGAGCTTGCTCGTGGCATGCGCCGTCACGGCGAGCGGGAGATCACCGGCCTCGATGCCGCCACCGTCATCGACCACCCGCACCAGCCCGATTCCGCCCTGCTCGAGCGCGACGTCGATCCGGGTGGGAGCCGCATCGAGTGCGTTCTCGAGAAGTTCCTTGACCACGCTGGCCGGCCGCTCCACCACCTCGCCGGCGGCGATGCGATTGACGACCGACATCGGGAGTTGATGGATGCGTCCCATGCGTGCCGACGGCTCAGGTGAGCTGGTATTCCTTGATTTTGCGATACAAGGTCCGCTCGCCGATGCCGAGCAGGTCGGCGGCCTGCTCGCGATTGCCACCCGTGAGTTTGAGCGTCTCGCCGATGAAGATCTTCTCGACTTCCTCGAGCGGCCGGCCCACGAGCGCGGCGAGCCCCGACTGCATGTCGGCCGGGACGGCCGCAACCGCCGTGTCGGGCTCGAGCTCCAGCGGCAGGTCATCGACGTCGAGCATCTCGTCGCAGTCGACCACCACCATGCTCTCGATGACGTTGCGGAGCTGCCGCACGTTGCCGGGCCAGGCATACGAGCCGAGTTTCATCCGGGCCGGCAGCGACATGCCCTTGATCGTCTTGGCGTGCCGCTTCGCAAAATGCTTGACGAAGTGCTCGATCAGGAGCGGGATGTCGGCGGCCCGGTCGCGGAGCGGCGGAATGCCGATCGTCACCACCTTGAGCCGGTGGTAGAGATCGCTGCGGAAGGGCCCGCTCGCGATCGCCTCCTCGAGATTGCGATTGGTGGCCGACAGGATCCGCACGTTGACCCGAACGGGCGTGTTGGACCCGACCCGCGTGATCTCCCCCGATTCGAGCACCCGCAGGAGCTTGATCTGCGTGGCCATCGGCATGTCGCCGACCTCATCGAGGAAGAGCGTGCCGCCGTTGGCATATTCGAACTTGCCGACCCGGTCGCTGGAGGCGTCGGTGAAGGCGCCACGGACGTGACCAAAGAGCTCGCTCTCGAGGATGTTCTCACTCAGGGCGGCGCAGTTGAGCGCCACGAAGGGCTTGTTCTTTCGCGGACTGTTCTGGTGGATCGCCTGGGCGACGAGTTCCTTCCCCGTGCCGGTCTCCCCCTGAATCAGCACGGTCGCGTCGGTGGGAGCGATCCGCTTGAGCCGCTCGATGAGCCCGAGCATCTGCGGGCTCGACCCGACGACCCCTTCGAAACCGAACTTCTCGTCCAGCCGGCGATGGAGTTCCTGGTTTTGTCGCCGTAGCCGCACTCCCTCGGCCGCCTTCTCGACCGCCGCCCGCAGATGGGCCATGTCGAGCGGCTTCTGCAGGTAGGTGAAGGCGCCCTGCTGCATCGCCGACACGGCCGATGGAATCGTGCCGTGCCCGGTCACCACGATCACCTCCGTTTCGGCCGACGCCCTCTTTGCCCGAGCGAGGATCTCGAGACCGCCGATGTCGTTCATCATCAGGTCGGTGACCACGATGTCGAACGCCTCCGACTCGATCCTGCGGCTCCCCTCGCCGCCGCTCCCCACCACCGTCACCTGATGGCCGAGCCTGGACAGCACCTCGCCCATCGTGCGGGCGTGGACGATGTCGTTGTCGACCACGAGCACCCGGATCGCCGCAGGCCCCCCGACGGACGAGACGGCCTCGGAAGAGATCTCGTGAACGGCGGTGGATGCTGCGGTGGAAGACATAAAGAGGGATGGTACGAAGCCCGCGGGGCGGGCGTCCAGTTGCAGCGGTGGTTCACGCCGGTGCGACGGGCGCAGCCATTCTGCCCGACCGCGGCAGCCGAGGTGGTGCAGGCAGCCAGATCGTGACCTTGGTGCCCCTGCCCGGCGCGCTTTCGACGTCGATCGTGCCGCCGTGGGCCTCGACGATTTTCCGTGCGGTGGGGAGGCCGAGGCCGGAGCCTCCCTGCTTCGTCGTGTAAAAGGCGCCAAACACCTTGCCGAGGGTTTCGGAGTCCATGCCGGGGCCGGTATCGATGAGTTCCAGGAGCACGCCGAGGCCCGCGGGTCGGGTACGGACGACGAGCTGACCACCCCCCTCCATCGCCTGCACGGCGTTGATCAGGAGATTGAGCACGGCGGAACGGAAGGTCTCGCGGTCGAGCCGGACGGCAGGGAGCTCCGGATCGAGGTAGCGGACGATCTCGACGCCCGCGTCCTGAGCGCGAATCGCGAAGAAGTCGAGCAGTTGCCCGATCTCGGTATTGAGATTGCCGGGCTCGAGGGTCAGCGACTCCTGCCGGGCGAAGTCGAGAAAGTCGCCCAGCAACTTCTGAAGCCGGTCACACTCCTGCCGCACCAGGTCGATCTTGGCCTTGGCTCGGCGGTCGCGCTGCTTGGTGGGCGAGTCGGGATCGGTGCTCTCGAAATCCTCGGCGAGCAGTTCCATGTTGAGCCGGATCGTCGACAGCGGGTTGCGGATCTCGTGGGCGAGGCCGCCCACGAGAGCCGCAAACTCCGCATATGTCTCGGCCCGCGAGCGGTCAGAATCGTCTTCGGACGACATGGCCTGCTCCGATCTCACGAGGCTCCGGTGGCGACCTTCACTCCGCGGCGGGGGCACCACCCGCCGCCTCGGCCTGCTCCCGCAGCGCAGCCTTGCGGCTGAGCTTGACGCGGTCTTGATCGTCAACGGCGATCACCTTCACCCGCATGACGTCGCCGACACGGCAGAAGTCGCCGACGCTCTTCACAAAGTCGTCGGACAACTCGCTGACATGGCAGAGGCCGTCCTTGCCGGGCACCAACTCGACGAACGCGCCGAAGTCCTTGATGCTCGTGACCCGTCCCTCGTAGATCCGACCGACCTGGATCGACGCCGTGAGGCCCTCGATCTGCGCCATCGCAGCCATCGCCCCCTCGGCGTCGTGGCTGGCCACGGTCACCGTGCCGTCGTCCTCGACGTCGATATTCGCACCGGTCTGCTCCTGGATGGCACGGATCGTCTTGCCGCCCGGGCCGATCAGGAGGCCGATCTTCTGGGGATCGATCCGCGTCCGCAACAGTCGCGGCGCCCAGATGGAGATCTCCGGACGCGGACGACGGATCGCCGACAGCATCGACCGCAGGATGTCGAGCCGAGCCTCACGGGACTGCCGCAGCGTGGCCTCGACGATCGCCGGCGAGATGCCGGTGATCTTGAGGTCGAGCTGGATGCCCGTGATGCCGTTCTGAGTGCCGGCGATCTTGAAGTCCATGTCGCCGTAGTGATCTTCGTCACCGATGATGTCGGTGAGCAACACCCAGCGATCGTCGCTCTCCTTCACCAGCCCGACCGAAATGCCGGCCACCGGATGGGAGATCGGCACGCCAGCAGCCATCAGGCCGAGCGTGGCGCCACAGACGCTCGCCATCGAGCTCGAGCCGTTCGACTCGAGGATGTCGGAGATCACGCGGATCGTGTACGGAAACACGTCCGGATCGGGCAGCACGGGCTTCACGCTCCGCTCGGCGAGCGCCCCGTGGCCAAACTCGCGACGACCCGGACCGCGGATCGGCCGCACTTCACCGACCGAGTAGGAGGGGAAGTAGTAGTCGAGCATGAACTTCTTCGAGTACTCGTCGATCAGCCCGTCGACCCGCTGCTCGTCCCGACCGGTGCCGAGCGTGATCGTGACGAGCGCCTGGGTCTCGCCGCGCTGAAAGAGGGCCGAGCCGTGCACCCGCGGGAGCAGGTCGACGTCGCAGTGGATCGCCCGCAGCGTCTTGTGGTCGCGGCCGTCAGGACGCCTGCCCTCGAGGATCAGCTCGCGGACCGCACGCTCCTGGAGACCGTGCCAGACGTGCGAGAAGTCGGCATCGCTGATGCCGCCAGCCGCCCCCGGCTTGAACTCGAATGCCGGCTCTGTGGGAGCGACCGCAGCCTTGGCCTTCTCCTTGAGCGCCTTCACTGCCTGATTGCGATCCGCCTTGACGGTCGCGGAGTTGGCTGCCTTCAGCTCGCCCAAAAAGTCGCGGGTGAGGCGATCGCGGAGCGCCGAATAGTCGGCGAGCACGTATTCCTTCTTGGGCTTGCCGGCCTTGCCGACGAGCTCGTCCTGCATCTCGCAGATCACGCGGATGACGCGATGCGCCTCTTCCAGCGCCTGGAGCATGCGATCCTCGGGCATTTCCCGGGCGAAGCCCTCGATCATGCAGATCGCAGTCGGGCTGCCGGAGACGACGAGATCGAGATCGCTCTCCTCGAGCTGGTCAATCGTGGGGAAGGGGACGAACCGGCCGTCGATCTGGGCCAGCCTCACGCTGCCGATCGGGCCGTGGAAGGGCAGGGGCGACACACAGAGCGCCGCCGACGCGCCGATCATCGCGAGCACGTCGGGATCGTTCTGACGGTCGCTGGCCAGCACGTTGGCCTGGATCTGGACCTCGTCGAAGAAGCCCTCGGGGAAGAGCGGCCGAATGGGGCGGTCCATCAACCGCGCCGTGAGCGTTTCTTTCAGCGTCGGCCGGCCTTCACGCTTGAGGAAGCCACCAGGAAACTTGCCGGCGGCGGCGACCCGCTCGCGGTAGTCGCACGTCAGCGGAAAGAAGTCGATGCCGGCGCGGGGCGCTCCAGTGGCCGAGGCCACGAGCACGACCGTGTCGCCGTAGGTGACGAGCACGCTGCCCGCCGCCTGCTTGGCCAGAAAACCCGTCTCGATCGAGAGCACATGGTCGCCGATTTGTCGTTCTACGCGCTGCTTCAAGGTTGCTTCCCTTTTCCTTCCTTACGTGTCCGCCTCGCGACCACGAGGTCGCGGACCGGCAGACGTGCCATCATTCATCAGTGCCGAACGCACCGGAGCGTCCGGGCGATCCCATTCCATGCAGATGCTTCTGCCCACACGCGCTGCACGAAGCAGCACGCGGGCGAGCCCGCACCAATCAACGCCAGCCATCGGATCCCCGAGAGCAGATGCCCTCGGGAGTGCGATCCGCTACTTGCGGATTTCCAGGCGACGGATGATGTCCAGATACCGCTGCGGCGAAATCCGCTTGAGGTAGTCGAGAAGCCTGCGGCGACGGCTCACCATCATCAGCAGACCCCGCCGGCTGGCGAAGTCCTTGGAGTGCTTCTTGAAGTGACCCGTCAGGTGCGAGATCCGACCCGTCAGGAGGGCGATCTGAATCTCGGCAGAACCGGTGTCAGCGGTTCCCCGCTGGTTGGCACCGATCAACTCTTTTTTGCGTTCTTTAGTGAGCGACATCAGCCGACATCCACCCGCCATGGGTGGCATTGATTGTTTGAAATGGGATTCGTGGGGGAGAGTTTATCCAGCCGACCGAAAAATGCAACAGGCGCGCCGGTTACGACGGCCCTCCGGTAGCGTGCGCAGCACGTTTCCGGCTGATTCCGCCGGGCGTGTGGACCACGTTCCAGACGAGCCCGAGCTTCTCCAGGCCCGTGATCACCCAGTAGGTCGGGTCGAGTTCCCACCACCGGTGGCCGTGGGCCGCCATCCGCTGGTAGGCGTGATGGTTGTTGTGCCATCCCTCGCCGAAGGCGAGCAGGCCGACCCACCAGAGGTTGCGGGAATCGTCGGTCGTTTCGTAGTTGCGATAGCCCCACATGTGCGTGGCGGAGTTCACGAGCCAGGTGATGTGAAACACGATCACCATCCGGACGGCGAGGCCCCAGATCAGCCACGAGATGCCCGTGAACTGGCCGTAGAAATACCAGCCCGAACCGAGCAGCGCGGCGCCGATGAGAATGTGCCAGAGAAGAAAGGTCTTGTGGAGAAACACCACGCCCTTGTCCTTGACCAGATCGGGCGCCCAGCGCTTCGTGTGGGCCTGAAGTTCGGCAGCGGTGTGCAGCGGGAAGATCCAGAGCATGTGAGCCCACAGGCCGCCATCCCGCGGCGAATGCGGGTCGCCGTCCTGATCGCTGAACGCATGGTGCTTCCGGTGATTGGCCACCCAGTCGATCGCCGATCCTTCCCCCGAAATCCCGCCGAGAAAGGCGAACAGGAACCGCATCGCACTCGATGTCTGGAAGCTGCCGTGGGTCAGCAGTCGGTGATAGCCGAGACAGACCCCGAGACCGCCGGTGACCCAGTAGAGCGCCATGCAGATGGCGAAGCCCGACCACGTGAAATAGAACGGCGCGGCGAGCGCGGCGAGATGCACGCCTCCGATCCAAATCAAGACGGGCCAGTCGACATCAGTCGATGAGTCGCGGAGGCCTTCGTGCCGTGGTTCGTGGTGCCCCTCCACGAGCGGATCGTGAATCGCGGACCGGCCAAACTCCTCGACGGCGTCGGCGATGGCCGTGGCCGAGTTTCCGTCGAACGCGGAGGTATCTTCGATCGGCATGGACGAGTAAGGGCGGGGCGGCATCGTGCGACCTCGAGTGAAAGAGGGTGACGGTGAAGAGCGGGAGCACTCAAAACAGCGGATGCATTCGGACGCCGTCGACTCGAACAGTCGACCGACAACGTTCCTGCCGTCATCGGCAGGCTATCTACTGTGACGTCAGCCGGCATTCTTGGGCAGCCGGTTGCCGTCAGGCTCTGGTCCGACGCATGTCAAAAATGTGTCAAAAATCCCGCCGGCCACCCCCAGACGGCGGATTCGAGGCCCGA
This sequence comes from Planctomycetia bacterium, assembly GCA_021414115.1. Lineage (GTDB taxonomy): Bacteria > Planctomycetota > Planctomycetia > Pirellulales > UBA1268 > QWPN01. Next base: position 25,693 of record JAIOPD010000063.1, on the reverse strand, counting down.
TTGCCCACCGGATCGCCGCCGCCGACATTGGGCAGGATCGACATCAGCCAGCCTCCGGGGCCTCCCGCTGGGACAAACGGAGCGGCTGGGGGCGACAGCATCCAGGCCAGCCGATCGAACGGAATACCGGCCGCGGGCGGCTGGAGAAGGACCGCGCCGTCCACAACCGCCAGCCCGTGAGCGATTGACGGCGCTGCCGTCATGCCGAGTCGGCCACCTTCGAGCCGGAGCACGCAGCCCGCGGCATCGAACGACCGCACGGGCTGTCCCGCCGACGCGGCAGCGGGCCCCGGCTTGCAGCCGAGTGCGATCACGAGCCGGTCGAACAACCCGCTCTCGATCCATCCGGCGCCGATGCTGCATTCCGCGACGACCTCCTCGAGCCGGCCGTTCTTCCAGGTGAGGCGGTCGAAGATGATCGCAGCCCGCCCCGCGGCACGCGCCTGGATCGCGGCCGTGCACCGAGCGAGATCGACGCCTTCCACCCGGCCGCGGGCCTTTCCGCTCCACCCCACCTCGCCAAGCGTCGCGGCAACTTCGCCGCTGGCAACAGCCGTGGGGCCGGCCACAACGGCGGCATCGACTGCATGGCCCGCGAGCGCCGCGAGAATCGGGAGCGGGACCGCGTCGGACCAACTTGCCTCGACCTCGATGCCCTCCACGGCCCGGCCGCCCTCGTCGGCGACAGCCCGCACGATACGGAGTTGTTCATCGCTTGCGGCACGCCGGACAACGCGCACGGCACGGGAACCGTCCCGGGCAACGCATTCGACCCGGAGCACGGTCGGAGGCTGGATCGCAGCATCGTCGCCGCGACGCGATCCTTCGTCCCATGCGAAATCGGCGACCTCGATCACGCAGTTGCGTGGGTGCCGCGCGTCGCGGTGGAGCCATTCCCGGGCGAGTTCACCGAGCAGTGCCGCCGCAGCGGCGTCGATTCGAACGGCATCGATCCGCAGGCGATCCTCACCCACGGCCGACTCGAGCTCGATCGACGGAATCTCCAGCACCCTCACGCCGGTCGATGCCAGGACGGCACAGCCCATGGCGCGCACCATCCCGGGGCGGGGATGCTCGACGGCGTCGATGATGAGCGGCAGGCCGACGACCTGCTGCCACCGGGTTCTGACGGCCTCGCGATGGGCCGCCGACCGCAGGTGAACCGCCCAACCGGCGATGGCCGCGCACGGCAGCAGGCAGACGAGCAGAAACACGGTTCGTGCGAACCGGATCCGTCCGGTCGACCTTTCGATGAACATCCGTGTTCCTCCCGGGCCCGATCCTTCGGGCCTGATTCAGCGGCTTCGCGCCAGATCGTGATAGAGATTCCAGCGGCCGCGCATCTCCTCGACACTGTCGCCACCAAACTTGTCGATCAGGGCTGCCGCCACCTCGAACGCCACGACGCTTTCGACGATCACGCTGGCGGCACTCACCGCGCACACGTCGCTCCGCTCGTAGGCCGCCTCCTCCGGATCCTTTGTGCGCAGGTTCACGGAGCCCAGCGGCTTACGAAGCGTGCTGATCGGCTTCATCGCGGCGCGGACGACGAGCGGCTGGCCGTTGGTGATCCCCGCCTCGAGCCCGCCGGCGTTGTTGGTCGGCCGCGCGAAGCCAAGCATCGGGCCGCCGCGGGTCGCCGCGTCGTACTCGATGGGATCGTGCACCTCGGAACCGCGGCGCCGTGCGGCCTCGAACCCCATCCCGATTTCGACACCTTTGATCGCCTGCACGGCCATCACGGCCTGCGCGAGCCGCCCGTCGAGTTTGCGATCCCACTGGGCGTGGGTGCCAAGACCGATCGGCAGGCCGTCGACGCGAACCTCGACCACGCCGCCAAGGGTGTCTCCCTCCTTGCCGACCTTGTCGATGAGCCCGGTGACCTCCGGATCGCGATCAGGATGGAGCGAGTAGACGGCGCTTGAATCACGGACGCGCCGCAGTTCCGCGAGCGGCCCCTCGCGGCCGCCGAGCACGATGCCGCCGAGCTCGGTCACCCAGCCGGCCACCTCGATGCCGAAGACGGAGAGCAACTGCCGGGCGAGCCCACCGGCGGCGACCCGGGCCGCCGTCTCGCGGGCGCTGGCCCGCTCGAGCACCGCGCGCACTCCGCCGAGATGCTTGATGGAGCCGGGCAGGTCGGCATGGCCGGGTCGTGGTCGCTCCACCTCCTCGAGCCGTTCGAGCTTGGCATCCTTGTTGATCACCTCGAGGGCCAGCGGGCTGCCGAGCGTGACGCCCTTCCAGAGGCCGGAGAGAAAGGTGACCGCATCGGTCTCGATCCGCTGCCGGCCGCCGCGGCCGTAGCCGCCCTGCCGCCGCACCAACTCGTGGTCGATCGCGGGCTTGTCCACCGCGAGTCCGGCAGGAAATCCGTCGACGAGGGCGATGAGAGCGGGGCCGTGGGATTCGCCGGCAGTCCAGTAACGCAGCATGGGTGGTGCAAAAAAGGTTTCGGGAGCGAGTGACGGGAAGAAAGAGTCTAGTTTCGAAACGGAGGTGACCCTAGGCCAGAAGTCCCCACCGAAAGACCGCCGGGAAAGGCGACCGACACCGCGCGGGGCAGCGGGTGGCCGCCGTGAGAGTGCCGCGGAGCGGGATGGGGTGGAGGGCGTATACCCCGCGCTCGCGCTTGGGGCTTCCCGATGAGAGCGACGGGTATCCGGGTGGCGTCCTCGACGGTGTCGCGGAGCGGGATGGGGTGGAGGGCGTATACCCCGCGCTCGCGATTGGGGCTGCCCGATGAGATGCGTGGCATCGGGTTCCTGGGAAGCCCGGAGCGCGAGCGACGGGTATCCGGGTGGCGTCCTCGACGGTGTCGCGGAGCGGGATGGGGTGGAGGGCGTATACCCCGCGCTCGCGACTGGGGCTTCCCGACGAGGACCGCATGTCACCGGCCAGAAAAGGCGATGGTCGCGGGATCGTGTGCCGGATTACGCGACGCCTTCGGGCAGCGATCCCGTGAGGAGGCGGCAGGCTTCGAGATACTTGTCGCGGGTCTTCGTCACCACATCGGCGGGCAGGGCAGGCGGCTCGCTCGATTTGTCCCAGCCGCTGCCTTCGAGCCAGTCGCGGACGAACTGCTTGTCGAAGGAGTCGGGCACGCGACCGCTCCCCGCCGTCGCAGCGGGCCAGAACCGTGAACTGTCGGGAGTAAGCACCTCGTCCACGAGGATCAGCGAGCCATCGGAGAGCCGGCCCCATTCGAACTTGGTGTCGGCGACCACGATGCCCCGCGACGCCGCATGTGCAGCGCCGCGCGAGTAGACCTCGATACTTTTCGCGCGGAGCGAGTCGGCAAGCTCGACACCGATCCGATCGGCCATCGTCTCGAACGACACGTTTTCGTCGTGCCCCGTTTCGGCCTTCGTCGCCGGCGTGAAGATCGGCTCGGGGAGCCGGTCGCCCGCAACGAGCCCCGGCGGCAACGGCTCGCCGCAGACGGTGCCGTTCGCGCGATACTCGGCGAGCCCCGACCCGGCGAGCCAGCCGCGGACGACGCACTCGAAGGGAATCACCTCGGCCCGCTTGACGAGCATCGTGCGGCCGCGGAGCGGCCCCCGATCGACGCTCGCCGGGAGGTCCATGTCGTTCACATCGGTGGTGATCAAGTGATGGACGGTTGGGTTGGGACCGCGGGCAAGCAGGTCGAACCAGAACGCCGAGATGGCCGTGAGCACGCGGCCCTTGTCGGGGATCGGCGTCGGCAGAATCCAGTCGAACGCGCTGATCCGATCGGTGCTCACGATCAGCATCGCATCGCCGTGACGGCCGCCCGGGATCGAATAACAGTCGCGAACCTTGCCGCGAATCGGCGGCCCGAGAGGCAGGTCGGTGCGGACGACGGGGGCGGATGCGGTGGTCATAGGAAGTGTTTTACGCGGTGGAACGCGGGGCAAAAATCCCACCTCGTGAAATCCCACTGATGTCGAGCCTGCGCGATGGGCCGCCAGGCTTGGCGGTCATGGTGCCGGGGAAGCCCGGAGTGCAAGCGACGGGTAGCGGGGTGGCTTCGCGTGAGGGCTCCGCGGAGCGGGTCGGGGTGGAAAACGTATACCCCGCGCTCGCGCTTGGGGCTTCCTGACCAAATGCATGCCACGCTCGGCGAGCCAAGCCAGTTTTATTTTTCTCCCAGCCATTTCCGACGGTCTCTCGACGCCTTGCCTGACGACGCCTCGCCTCAGCAGAAATCCCGCGACATGCGCGGAAGGGTCGCGAGCGGCGGGGTAGGGCAGGGGAGCCGGTCATCGGCGGTGCCGGCCCGGGCCGGCACCGCCATCTCGAGTTGCGTTGCCAGCACATGCACCACCGTGCCACGCCTTTGGATCCGACCGTTCACCACGAGCACCGCAGCGCGGCGGGCCTGATGCGAGGCCGCCTCCCAGACGTCGGGATGCACCACGATGTTGGCCGCGCCGGTCTCGTCTTCGATCGTGAGAAAGATGAGCCCCTTCGCCGTGGCCGGCCGCTGCCGCGTGAGCACGATGCCGGCGACCTTCACCCGCCGCCCCTCCGCCATCGCCACCGCCTCGCCGATCGTCACCATGCCCAGCGACCCGAGCCAGTCACGCTCGAACTCGAGCGGATGGGCCGCGAGCGAGAGGCCGCCGGTCTTGTAATCGGCGATTACTTCCTCCTGCCTCGTCGTGGCCGGCAGAAGCCAGCCGTCTTCATCGGCATCATCGTCAATGCCCTCGAAGAGCGGACGGCTGCGGGGCTTCTCCTGCGGCTGCATCGCCTCCCACACGGCGCGGCGGCGATCGAGGCCGAGCGAGGCCAGCGCTCCTGCGCGGGCCAGATGCAGAAGCGACTCGCGGTCGAGCTCAGCGCGTTTGGAGAGATCACGCGGCAGCCGAAAGGGACCGTCGCGGCGGGCCGCCTCGATCCGCCGGCCCACGGCCTCGCCGAGGCCGTGCACCTGCTCGAGCCCGAGCCGGATTGCCGGTCCAGGGCCGCCGGTCTCGTCGTCAGGCCTCCTTTTTTTGCTACCGACCTCCAGCGACGCATGCCACCCGCTCGCGTTGACGTCGACCGGCAGCACCGACACGCCGTGCGCCCGGGCGTCGCGAACGAGCTGCGCCGGCGCGTAGAAGCCCATCGGCTGACTGCCCAGCAACGCCGCCGTAAACGCCGCCGGATGGTGGCATTTCAGCCAGGCCGAGACGTACACGAGCAGCGCGAAACTCGCCGCGTGCGACTCCGGAAAACCGTATTCACCGAAGCCGCGAATCTGCGCGAAGACCTGCTCCGCAAACGTCGGCGACAGCCCCCGGGCGAGCATGCCGCCGACAAGCTTGCGGTGAAACTCGTCGATCACGCCCGGTCGCCGCCAGGCCCCCATCGCGCGGCGGAGTTGATCGGCCTCGCCCGGCGTGAAGCCCGCCGCCACCACCGCCAGCCGCATCGCCTGTTCCTGGAAGAGCGGCACCCCGAGCGTCTTCTCCAGCACCTCGCGGATCGCGTCGTTGGGATAGGTGACAGGCTCCTCGCCAGTGCGACGCCGGAGATACGGATGCACCATGCCGCCCTGGATCGGCCCCGGCCGTACGATCGCCACTTCGATCACGAGATCGTAGAAGCAGGCGGGCTTGAGCCGCGGCAGCATGCTCATCTGCGCCCGGCTCTCGATCTGAAAGACCCCCACCGTGTCGGCACGGGAGATCATCTCGTAGACGGCCGGGTCTTCGGCGGGCACGGTGGCGAGCGTGAGCACCGGACCGCCGGCCCCGGCCACGAGCTCGAACGCCCGGCGGATCGCCGACAGCATGCCGAGCGCAAGGCAGTCAACTTTCAGGATGCCGAGCTCGTCGAGGTCGTTTTTGTCCCACTGCACGATCGTCCGCCCCTCCATCGTGGCGGGCTGGATGGGCACGAGGTCGCAGAGCTCCCCCCGTGTCATCACCATCCCGCCGACGTGCTGGCCGAGGTGGCGGGGAAAGCCGATCAGTTGGCCGACGAGCGTCGTGAGCCGAGTGCAGGCGTCGCTCGCGGGATCGAGCCCGGCCTCGGCGAGCCGCGTCGGCAGATCGTCGGCATGATCACCCACGTCGATGACGCCCGCGATCGCCTCGACGCGGTCAAGGGAGAAGCCGAGCACCTTGGCCAGATCGCGGACGGCAGACCGCAGCCGATACGAGATCACCTCGGCCGTCATCGCGGCCCGGGAGCGGCCGTAGGTCTCATAGATGTATTGCAGCACCTCCTCGCGACGGTCGTGCTCGAAGTCGATGTCGATGTCGGGGGCCTCCCGCCGCTCGCGGCTCACGAACCGCTCGAAGAGCACGTTCATCCGGGCGGGATCGACCGATGTGACGCCGAGGCAGTAGCAGACGCAGGAGTTGGCCGCCGAGCCGCGGCCCTGGCAGAGGATGCCGCGGCGACGGGCGAATCGCACGATGTCGAAGACCGTGAGAAAGTAGGTCTCGTAGCCCAGTTCGGCGATCAGCGCGAGCTCGTGCCGGAGAAGCTGCTGCACTTTCTCGGGCACATCCTTGGCATACCGCTTCGCCGCTCCTTTCCAGGCCAGATCGGCGAGATGCTCGGCCGCCGTGCGGCCGGCGGGCACGATGGCGTCGGGGTATTCGTATTTCAGTTCGTCGAGCGAAAACGTGCATCGCGCGGCGATCTCGGCCGTCTGCTCCACCGCCGCGGGCCAGAGAAAGCGGCGGCCGGCGGAATCGACCGTGCCGCGGCCGGTGGGCAGTGCGGCGAATCGCTCGGCGATCCGCCGCCGCTCGTGCAGGTGCCGTTCGCCGTTGGCGAGCAGCCGGTCGCGGATCGATTCGACCGTGCCGCCGTGCCGCACCGCAGCGAGTGCGTCGAAGAGCGGCAGCCGCGACCGTTCGTGGTAGCGGACGTCGCCCGCCGCAACCAGCGGCACAGCCGCACGACCGGCCACGCGTTCGAGCCACTGCAGGCGGTCGTCGTCGTCGCCATCGAGAGCCACTTCGGCGAGCGCGTAGAGCTCCGCACCGAAGACCTCGCGCCATGCTGAAAGCCCGGCGACCGCCGCTTCGAAGCCTCCATCAGCAACACCAGTGGCAGAAGACCATGAAGGGCTCTTCACACCCGCGAGCAATCCTGTGGCATGTGCCGCGATGTCGTCACGCGACACCACACAGCCGCCGCTCGCCGGCATCCGCGCCGCCTTCGACTCCACCCGCCGCATATGCCCGCGGGTGAGCAGCCGGCAGAGATTGGCATAGCCCGTGCGGTCGACAGCCCAGAGCACGAGCGGAGCCGCATCGACGGGCTCGAGCTCCACGCCGACGATCAGTTTCAGGCCCACATCCTTGGCAGCGGCGTGCGCCCGCACGATGCCGGAGAGCGTGCCCTTGTCGGTGATCGCGAGCGCCTCATACCCGAGCGCATGCGCCCGTCGCACCAACTCCTCGGGGTGCGACGCCCCCTCGAGAAACGAGAAGTTGCTCGTGCAGTGCAGTTCCGCATACCGCGGCCCGATGTCGTTCATTCCATTCATCGCATACCTCCCTCACGCAAACATCCCGTGCAGAAACCAGCCGCCGTCCTGCAGCCGGCGAAACACCCACAACCGTTCCCCCGACTCCGTCTCCACGACGTAGTAGTCGCGACGCACGGTCGGCCCGCGCCACCACGCCGTCTCGATCCGCTCCGGACCGTAGGCCTGCACGATGTGGTGCAACACATCGCCAAACCGAAACCGCGCCGGCGGCCCGTCGGGCGCGACCGCCACCATCTCGCCCTCTGGTCCATCGAGGGGCACCGGCCGCGGCGGCATCCAGATCGGCCGCCGGCCGCTGGGCATGGCCCGCGACGGCGCCGAACGGCGGACCATGCGTGACGGTCGGCTCACTCGATCGCGAACCAATCGCGAAGGCCGGTCATCTCTAGGCGAAGGCCGGTCATCTCCAGCCGCAGGCCTGGTATCTCCAGCCGGCGTCGCGATCCACGCGTGCTCCGGCTGGGCGTCGCCCACAGACTGCGGTTCAAACACCGCCGCCCGGCCGAGCCTGCCGGCGAGCCGGTCGAGCAGCATCGCCACCTCCGCATCTGCATCCGCCGACTCCAGGCCGCCGACACCACCACCAAATAACAGCCGCTGCCGACACGACACCGTTCCCGCCGCCACCACCTCCACGGCCACGCCGTCGAGTTCGACCGGCAGCCGCTGCCGTGTTAGCCGCAGTCGCACGAGTTCGACGAGATGCGACAGCGAGGCAGTCGGCCTGAAGAGCCCGACGTCGATCACCGTCGGCGCTGCCGCGGTCGTTCGCGCGGCCTGCTCGAGTCGCAACTGCACTGCGAGCACGCCCTCTCCGCGGGCGACGAGCGGCGTGAGGCAGCGGCCGAGCAGCCGCTCGATCAAGTCGATGAGCTGCTGCTCGTCGATATCGGCCGTCCGCAAGGGAAAGTCGAACGAGTGCGATTCCAGCGGCAACGCCTCGCCGCCCGGCGGCACGATCGGCTCGGAGACCATGCCGCGAAACTCCGCGAGTCTTCGGGAGAGCAGGGGGGGAAACCTCGCCGCGAGGCTCCTCGCCGACAGGGCAAGCACGCCGCCAATCGTGTCGATCCCCACTTCAGCGAGCGCGGCGGTCGTGGCTGCGTCGATGCGCAGGGCAGCGACGGGCAGCCCTGCGAGTAGCGTCGCCGCCTCGCCGCGTGGCACCACCGCCCAGCGGCGCCGCCGTCGCGACGCCAGCCGAACGCCGGGCGATGCCCCGCCCGCCGCACGGCGCACGACCAGCGGCGGAGCCGCGCCGCCGGGGGGCGCGACTGAGTCGGTGTGGTGCGCCGCAGCCCAGGCTGCGGCGGGCGTGTCGGCAATGGCGGCCCGGCCGTGCAGGCCGCGGGCGGCGAGCGTCCAAACGGCCGTGCGCACGAGCGATTCCTCGCCGCCGAAGAAGCCGGCCGTACCCGTGACGTCGAGGTGCAGACACTCTGGAGATCCGTCGGCCGCCTCCTCGATGCCGACCACCGGCGAAAACCGCCGACACCATCGCGCGAGCCGCTCGAGCGACTCACGATCGGCAGCCGGGTCATCAGGCTGCACCTCCGCGACGTGACAGGCTCGCGAACCATGGGCGATCGCCAGCACGGCCATCGCCTCCGCCAGCGACATGCCCGGCGGAATGGTGGCCCGAGCACCGCGGCCAGAAGTGATGTCCTTTCGCTGTTCTGCTGGCGGCGGCTCCGCCCACGCCCACGAGGCCACCGTCATCGCGCCCCGCCGCTCGCGGCGGCAGACAAACACCGGCACCCTGCGGAGTTCTGGCTTCTGGAGCAGCCGCCGCTGCACCGGCCATCGTGGCAGCCAGATCGTCATGAAGCGCGGCATCTGACACCCGCCTTTCCTGAAGACATGCCGTTCATGCTTGCCCCGGGCTGCGATGCCCCGACACACCCCCTTGCCAGATCAAGCACGACGTCGGCGGTCGGTTGGCTGTCCGCGGTGACGGCCGACCAGTTGCCTCCGGCCAGCGTCAGCCGCAGCCGCCGCTCCAGGAGCGTGCCACCAGGCTTGGGCGACACGGCGATCCTCGCCTCCGCCCACGACGGCTCGCCGAGCGATGCACGAGGCCGTACGAACAGGCCGACGGCTCCGCTCCCCGCCGCCGCTAACTGCCAGCGGCGCATGGCGGTGGACCACTGCTGAAACGAGCCAGCGAGCCGCGAGCCTGATTGCGGAACACGTGGCTTCATCCGTGGCCACGCCAACACGGCTGCCACGCCGGTGCAGCGAAGCGCCTGATCGATCGTCCAGATTTCGTCGTCGTCCCGCGAGGGCCGAGCCACGACCAGCCGTCGCTCATCGTCCAGCCACGGCAGCACGGCCGGCGGATGAAACCACCCGCTGCGATCGACCACCACGATCGTCCGCGGCCGGGCCTGACTGCTATCGCTCACACCGCCACCGTTCGCACCGCCAGCCGCCGCCAGTCGGCAGGCCACCGCGAAGGCGAGCGCGGCCGCACCACCGCCGGACACTCCGTTGCCCTCGGCCAACCACTCGACCAGGCTCCCGGGCCGTATGCCACCGGCCGGCAGCAGGGCGTCGAGCGGTCGAAACCCGCTCGGCACCACCGGCCTGGCCCGCTCCCGCAGGAGCAGGTCGCCGCCGCTCACGAGGGCCGCCGCAGGAGCGGCAACAGCAGCATTTCCCGCCATTCCGAACGTCACCATCGCAGCACCTGCATGAAGTGTGTACGCACGTACAGTATACGAATGCCGGGCCGTTGTCAACCAGCCGGCGGCGACCGGCCAGTTCAGCACTCAGCCGCTCGAACGCAGGTCATGCTCTGTTCGTTGCCTGGTCCATCAGGGATTGTTGTGGGGAGCAGGTGGCCAGGCGTCACGAGAGAGCACCTCAGTCAAAGGCAGCTGATGCGCAAATGTCTCGATCGTGAGGATCCGCGGGCGGCACGTGCAGAAGCCGAAAACACTCGGCGTGGCGCTCAGCGAGCCGTGGCATCGACTGCTCAGGAAGCCCGGAGCGCGAGCGATGGATATCCGGGTGGCATGGCGTGAGGGTGCCGCGGAACGAGGCGGGGTGGAGGACGTATTCCCCGCGCTCGCGCTTGGGGCTTCCTGACCAGAGGCAGCGCCGAACCCATGAAAATCCCCAATGGACACGTTGTCTCCGACGCCCAGGCCCGTAACACTTGTTGCGACGGTCAAGTCGCGACTCAGTGGTCGCCCGAAAGTCCAGTCCGAGGAGACATGCCATGAAGATCGCGTTTCTCGGCACCGGGTTGATGGGCAGCGGCTTCGTTCGTCGACTGCTGACGCAGGGGCACACGGTGCACGTGTGGAACCGCTCGCCAGCGCCGGCGAAGCCGCTCGAGGCCCATGGCGCCAAGGCGTTTGCCACGTCCGCCGATGCGGTGGCGGGAGTCGAACGGGTGCACCTCTCGCTGGCTGACGACATTTCGGTCGACGCAGTGCTGGAACCGCTCGCCGACGTCATTCCGGCATCGTGCTGGATCATCGACCACACGACGACCACGCCGAGCGCGACCGGTGAGCGTGCCCGCCGCTGGGCGGGAAGGGGGCGGGTGTATCTTCATGCGCCGGTGTTCATGGGGCCGGTCAATGCGGCAGAGGGGACTGGCGTGATGCTTTTGTCTGGAGACCCCGGGCAGTGTGCGAGAGTGCTGCCGGAACTCGAGCGGATGACCGGCAAGGTGTTCCAGTTGGGGCCGCAGCCGGAGCGGGCGGCGGCGTTCAAACTCTTTGGAAATCTGGCGTTTCTGGGGATGTCGGCATTGGCTGGCGACATCGTGCGGCTGGCGCATGCGACCGGCGTCGATCCGCAGGATGCAGCGAAGATGTTTCGACAGTTCAATCCGGGCGAATTCTTTCCGGCCAGATTTGCGAAGGTGGCCGCAGGCCCATTCGAGCCGGCTTCGTTCACCGTCAGCATGGCCCGGAAGGATGTCCGGCTGATGGTGGATGAGGCGGCGGAGCATGGCTGCCCGCTCGTCGTCATGCCGGCAGTGGCGGCCCAATACGATGCGGCGATCGCCCGCGGCGAGTCAGCGATGGATTCGTCCGCCGCATTCCGGCTTGGGCGGAAGTGACCGACAGCAGTGAGGGGATGTCGTCGCCTGAATTGGCCGACAGCCTTACGGGTCTTGCTGCTTCGTCTTTGCTGAGGCAACGATCTGGCCGCGGAATCCCTCCAGCACCTTGCGGGCCTCGGGTTCGGCCGTCTTCACGATCAGGCCGTCGAGCATCTCGATGGCGTCCGAGAACTTCCCCGCCACCAAGAGCGGCCCCAGCTTTTCGAGTTCCGGCTGGAGCGGCTCGAGCGCTTTCTGCACGGTCGCCCGCCGCCGCTCGACCTCCTTGGCATAGGCCGCCGGATCGAATCGGCCGGCGACGACGAGTTCGAGCGGCTCGTCCAGCTCGGCGGGGTGGCCGATCCACTCGATCTTTCCCGTCTTGCCGACGAGGAACGCGGTCGGGATGCCTCCTTCGCCGGATGCCTCCATGTAGGCCTTGCCGGCGGAACCATCGGGGTCGGTGGTCAGGCAATAACCCTTCGTGATCTCGCGGTAGGTCTTGCCGCCCGGCTCATCCGCGGGCTGGTCGAGGAACTGCCGGATCGTGTCCACATCCTCGTCGCTGACGCTGATGATCGTGACGCCCTTGTCGGCGTAGTCGTCCTGCAGCCTGGCGAGGTGCGGCATGCTCGCCACGCAGGGGCCACAACAGGTCGCCCAGAACTCGATCACGTAGACCTTGCCCGGGGCGAACTCCGTGATCGGCTTGAACGCTCCCTCACGGGTCTGAATCCAGTGCTCGATTTCGATGAGAGGGGCCTTCGACCCGACGGCGAGCTCGGCGGACATGGTGGTTGGGCCGAGCAAGGCCACCGCCATGAATCCAGCGGCGATTCGAATCGAGAGCGTCTGCCGGGGCATTGAGATTTCTCCGAGGGCACTCGGGCAGGACGGCGGGGCGATGCTTTCAGGATACGGGACTGACGGTTCGTCGAGAACGGCCGTGGTCACGTGGGTGGACGAAAACGCAATCGCTGCGGCGGTTGACCGTGCCGTCTTGTCACCGGGTGACGAGCCGATCCACGTCGAAGCCGAGGCACTGGGCCCGCTGCACGAGATCCGCGTAGACCTCCGGCGGTAGGCACGTGTCGCGGGCCAGGATCCAGAGGAAGCGGCGATCGGGCGTGCCCACCATCGCCCACTGGTAATCGTCGTCGAGGGCGATGATCCAATAGTTACCCTCGCGGGCCACCGGCACGAGCGCGGCGAAGCCCCCGAACCGTACCCGCAGGCGGGCGTTGCCCGAGCACGGCACCGGCTCGGCCCGGCCCACGACCTGCCGGCTCCGACCGCGGCGGGTGACACACGAGTTGACGACCGTGAGCGAACCGTCGGGCCGCGGCTCATAGCGGGCGTGCGAGCATGCGCACGACGCCTGAAACACGTTCGGCAGCCGGGCGACCTCGTGCCACGTGCCCGCGTAGCGGGCAAGATCCACATAGGGCACCGTGGGCAGGGGGGCGGCACGATGCCGACCGCCGAGGAGGCAGCAGGCGAGGACGGCCAGGAGGCTGCGGCGCAGCGGTGTCATCGGGAGGGTCTTCCAGGGGTAAGCGCCGGCACGACGAAATCGCGGCGGCAGAGTCCCTGAGATCGTACCTTGGCGGCGCAGGCGTTTCCCGGGCCCTGCGATCAGCCTCCGAGCACGACATTCACAAACCGGGGTGGGATGGAGAGCGTATACCCGGCGCTCGCGATTGGGCCTTCCCGAAAGGACGCTGCAGGCTCGGTTAGAATCACTGCCAAGAATCGTTCCCTCGTGAACCTCGGCTCAGTGGACCAGTCACCATGAATTGTTCGCGATCTCGAAGGCCGACAATACCGCGGTCGCCGATGGTCATGGTGATCCTCCTGGTGGCTGCGGCAGGCATCGGCCAGAAGTGTCGCGGCGGGGAATCGGTGGCAACCAGAATCCCGGCCACACTCCCCGACTTCCAGCGGGAACTGTCGCCCGCGATCCTTGCCACGCGGCCCTGTGATGCAAAGCACTGGCGGCAGATCGAGCCGGCCCTGCACCATCTCGCCCTCCAGCATGCCGATCGGCTCGCGGCCCTCCCGGCGGCCGACCGCATCAAGACACTCGCCAAACTCTCCGGCTTCATCGATTCCGTCCGCGCGAAGACCGGCGGCACTCCGGTGCTCGGGCCCGGTCGGACCATCGTCGGCCTGCTCGATCCCGCTCGGGGCCTCGGCCCCAAGGAGATCACCACCATCGCCGAGGCCTACGGCAGCGATGCAACGATCTACAAGAAGGACGAGGACGGCGAGACGATCGCGGGGGTGGGCGACTCCTTTCTCGCGGCGGTCCGCACGGCGGCCGGGGGCAGGGTGCCCATCACGGTCATCGTGCTCGGCCATGGCCTGCCCACGGAGATCCAGAGCTATGGCATCCGCTTCGAGCAGGTCGCCGACGCACTGCTCGACGGCGGCGTGCACCGCACGCAGGCGGGGGCAGGGGAGGGCGGGCCGCTCGATCTGGGCGACCTGGTGCTCGTCTGCGACGACTGCTTCAGCGCCGACTTTCTGATCAACCTCCTCGATTGCCTGGAGTCACGCTGCCGTGACCGCGGCCGCATGCTCCGCTCACTTCCCGTCTGCATCGCCGGCACCAACCGCAACTGCTACGGCCATGCCGACGTCGGCGAGAAGTTCGTACCGCACTTCTGGCGAGACGTCATCGAGCTCTACTTCATTCGCCGGCCGCACCCCAAGGCCGTCACGCTCCGCCACTTCTTCGACAACGTGGACAACATGATGTATGGCTACGGCCGGACGCCGATCATGGAGGGCACGAGCGTGAGCGGCTGGCGGCTCGTCGATCCCGAGCTCGTGCAGGATCCGGTCGTGTTCGTGCCGCTCGACGAGGCCGAGACCGCCGAGCTCCGCGGGATCCTGGGGCTCGACGCCGACGCTCCACTGGCCCGCTGGCTCGACATCGGCTGATGAAGCCGGCAACGATGCATGCAGGAAGCCCGAAGCGCCAGCGCCGGGAATACGTCCACCACGTCGGACGGCTCCCCGCCGTCAACACAATCGCGGCGCGTCTACCCGTCGCTCGCGCTCCGGGCTTCCCCAGCAACCGACACCATCGAGAACCCGCGAGGGGCTGTCCGTGCCCCGAGAGCCGGCGTTGCTGGCAAGCGTAGGCAGGATGCCGAAGCGCAGGCAGCATCGAGTGAGCGCAGCCCAGGATGGGCGCAGCGAACGTCCGGCTCGCGGGGCACGGACAGCCCTGAGCCCGCAGCGAACGTCCGGCTCACGGGGCACGGGCAGCCCTGAGCCCGCAGTGAACGTCCGGCTCGCGGGGCACGGGCAGCCCCGACCCACCACTCGGCACTCCGTCACCATTCGGATGCGCTCTAGCGCAGCGAAGGCAGGTGCACGGGCCGGGCATCGGCCGTGGCGGTCGCGCCCACCGGGTCCGCCGCGGCCGGAGCCGCATAGACCTTGGGCTGCCGCAGGTCGATGGCCACGGCCGTCTCGTCTGCGGCCCCGGACTTCGGCTTGTGTATTTTCTCCCCGGCAAATTCCGTCCCGTCATTGATGTCGCCGTCCTGGAACGGCCCCGTGCCGAACAGCCAGCGGTCGCGGGTGTGGCTGGCGACGTTCTCGACCCCGCTCTGCCAGACCGCCACACCGCTGGCCCGCTCGTAGGCGCAGATGTTGACCTTGGCGACGGCCCGCTGGTCGGTCCGTTTGGCGAGGGCCATCTCGGGTAGTGATGTGCCATTGCCGCCGACCGAGACGCTCGTGGCGGGGATGCCCAGGAGCAGTTCATTCCTGTCGGTGCCCACCGCGCCCGCCCGGGCTTCGACCACCAGGTCGGCCTTCTCGCGTTCGCTGGCGAGCGCGCATCCGCTCGCCAGTAGTTTGTGCCGCAGGGCACTGGCCAGATATTTGCCGTCGCTGACGTCGTCGAGCGACGCCGTGTCGAGGAACGTGCTCCTGCCGGCGAGCGGTTGCATGTCGATCCGCATCACCGCCCGTTCGATCGCGTCCGACACGAGCAGTTGCTCGGTGGCCGTTCGCTTGGAATCGCTCCAGCGCGTGGTCCCGCAGCCCCCGATCAGGCAGACAGCCGCGATCACCGCGGGCAGCACCGCACGTGCTGCAAGGCGGCTGTCGCGGCGAAGCGGAGGTGTCGATGAAGAAGAGGGCATGGTTGTGACCGGGGCGGCACGGTAGCAGGAGGCCGGCACCAAAACCACGCCGGCACCACGGAAGTCCAGGCAAAGTGCGGCGACTACGGCAGGCGACGAACGCTCGGCATTCCGCGGACCGACGACCGTGCATGGGCACGGCGCGCCGACGGGCATGGAACCTGCGTCGGTGATCACGGACAATCTGCATGCTTCCGACAGGGATTGAGAGACTTCGGGCACCACCCGCCCGGCCCCGTCAGCTGCACCGCTCCTCGGCCACCGCCCACGCATGTACGACATTTTCGAGCACACCGCCGACCTGGGGATCCGCTTCTCGGCCACGACGCTCGAGCAGGCCATGGCCGACGCCGGCCGCGGTCTCTTCGCCGTGATCGCGGGCGACCTTGGTCAGATCCGGCCCGTGGCGGAGGAGGCGTTCGTCGTCGCCGGCACCGACCCGACCTGGCTGCTCTTCGACTGGGTGAGCGAACTGCACGCCGCCTTCGAGCTGCGGCGGATGCTGTTCGCTACCTTCACCGTCGAGTGCGACGCCACCGGTCTGCGGGCCACGGCCCGCGGCGAACGCTACGATCCCGCACGGCACACGCTCGCCCATGAGATCAAGGCGATCACCCAGCACGAACTCGACCTGCGACGAACCGCCGAGGGCTGGGAAGGCCGGTTCATCGTCGACATCTGACTCGAGTCATCTCCCACAGGCACGGTAGGTAAGGCTTCACCATGACCGACACGACACGCCAACGCGGCTACGAGGGGCCCCTCGAACGGGTCGATGACTGCACCTGGCGGATCCCGAAGGCATCGCGGCCCGGGATGCTGGTCGATGGTCTCATCTTCGCCGACGAACGGCTGCTGCCGCTGGTGAAAAGCGACCGTGCGGCCGAGCAGGTGGCCAACGTCGCCTTTCTGCCAGGGATCCAGAAGGCGAGCCTCGCGATGCCCGACATCCACTGGGGCTACGGCTTCTGCATCGGCGGCGTGTGCGCGACCGACCCGGCCGCGGGGGGCGTGGTCTCGCCGGGCGGCGTCGGCTACGACATCAACTGCGGCGTGCGGCTGGTGCGGACCAACCTCATGCTCGACGACGCCAAGCCGGTCATCAAGCAGCTGGTCAACCAACTTATCCGCGACGTGCCCGTGGGCGTGGGGCAGGGGGGCCGCTATGTCTATTCCCCCGACGAGCTCCGGGGGATGATGCAGCGGGGCGTGCCATGGCTCGCGGACCGCGGCCTGGCCACGCCCGACGACGTGGCCTGCGCCGAGGCCGAGGGCTGCATCGCTGACGCCGTGCCCGGCCTGGTGAGCGACCGGGCCCTCGCTCGGGGCTCCGACCAGTGCGGCACCGTCGGGGCGGGCAACCACTTCATCGAGGTGCAGGTGGTCGATCGGATCGCCGACGAGAAGGCCGCGGCGGCCTTCGGGCTCCGCGCGGGGCTCGTGTGCGTGCTCATCCATTCAGGCTCCCGCGGCCTCGGTTATCAGGTCTGCGACGACGCCCTGCGGGCCCTCCGCGACGCACCGGCAAAATACGGCATCAGCCTCCCGGACCGCCAGCTCGTCTGTGCGCCGGTCGGCAGCCCCGAGGGCCGCCACTATCTGGGCGCGATGCGGGCGGCGGCGAACTACGCCTTCTGCAACCGTCAACTCCTCATGTGGCAGGTCCGCGAGGTCTTCGCGCGGATCTTCGGCCGCTCGTGGGAATCGCTGGGCATGACGCTCCTCTACGACGTGGCGCACAACATCGCGAAGTTCGAGACGCATGGCGTCGACGGCGGGCAGAAGGAGGTCTGCGTCCATCGCAAGGGGGCCACGCGGGCCTTTCCGGCGGGGCATCCCGACGTGCCGGAGCGATACCGGGAGACGGGGCAGCCCGTGATCATCCCGGGTGACATGGGCCGCGCGAGCTGGGTGCTCGCGGGCGGCCCGCGGTCGCTGGAGCGCTCGTTCGGCACGACCTGCCACGGTGCCGGCCGCTGCCTGAGTCGCACCGCCGCCACGAAGGCCGCGCAGGGTCGCAACATCGCCCATGAACTGGAGCAGGCCGGCGTGATCGCGCGATGCAAGAGCCGTGAGGGCCTCGCCGAGGAACAGCCTGCGGCCTACAAGGACGTCGACGTGGTGGTCGACGTGGTGCATCGCGCGGGCCTCTCCACGAAGGTCGCCCGGCTGCGACCGCTCGGCGTCATCAAGGGTTAGCGCGATCCGGAAAAGGTGTGTCCTTGAGAGTGGCTCCGGGCGATGCGGGGTGGGGGGCGTATACCCCGCGCTCGCGCTGGGGGCTTCCTGATGGATCCGAGTCTCGCTCACGCTGCGGGGTTTCCCGAAGTCCCGTCAGGAACGCTGCGGGATCGCGAGCGGTGAGCCATGTTCGCGAAGCAGCTCGACGACGCGTGAGTCTTCGACCTGCTCGAAGTTGCGATAGAACTGCCCGACCGCCCAGAAGGTCTGCGGCTCCAGCAGGCAGATCACCCGGTCGCAGAGCCGGCGGATCGCGTCGATGCGGTCGGGGGAGCCGACGGGCACGGCGACGATGATTTCCCGGGCCCCGGCGCCGCGGACGGTGTGCAGGGCCGCGATCATCGTGGCGCCGGTGGCGATGCCGTCGTCGGTGAGGATCACCGTGCGGCCCGCGATCGTGGCCTGCGGCCTCACCCTGCGAAACATGACGCGGCGGCGGTCGATCTCGGCCAGCTGACGCTTCCGCTCGGCCTCGATCCAGGCGTCGCCGGCATCGGTCATCGCGGCCGCGAAGTGGTTGAGATAGACCTCGCCATCCTCCGAGACGGCGCCGAGGGCGAGTTCGGGCTGGTGCGGCGCGCGGAGCTTCCGCGAGAGGACGACGTCGAGCTCGGCACCGAGACCCCGGGCCAGGGCGACGCCGACCTCCACGCCCCCGCGGGGAATCGCCAGCACGAGCGGGTCGTGGAACGTCTGGCCGCGGAGCCGCTCCACGAGCATCCATCCGGCCTCGGTCCTGTCGGTAAACGTCGTGTGGTTCATGCGGTGGACCTCCGGGGATCACTCATGCAGATGTCGGGCAAACCACTCGGCGGCGAGCCGGGCCGCCTCCTCCAGCGTGCCCGGCTCCTCGAAGAGATGGGTCGCGTCAGGGACGACGGCGAGCTGCTTCTCGCAGTCGAGCTGCGCGAGCGCCTGCCGGTTGAGCTCGAGCACCTCGGTGTCGTCGCCCCCGACGATCAGGAGCGTGGGGGCCTGGACGACACGGAGCTTTCGGCCCGCGAGATCGGGTCGGCCGCCCCGCGAGACGACGGCCGACACCCGCGGTTCCACGGCGGCGGCGAGGAGCGCGGCGGCGGCGCCGGTGCTCGCGCCAAAGAGGCCGAGCGGCAGGTGCCGCGTTTGTTCGAGACCGGCGACGTATCGCACGGCGGCCAGCAGCCGCTCGGCGAGCAGGGCCACGTCGAACACATTCACCCGGTCGGTCGCCTCCTGCTCCGTGAGCAGGTCGAAGAGCAGCGTGCCGATCCACGACTCGTGCAGCACCGACGCCACGTAGGCGTTGCGGGGGCTGTGGCGGCTCGACCCGCTGCCGTGGGCGAAGAGCACGAGGCCCGTCGGCGGCGCCGGGAGCACCAGCCGCCCCGGCAGCCCGATCGGCTGCCCCTTCGTGCCGTTGACCGGCACCGTGACATCGAACGACTCGATCGCGCCTGCGAGCGTCATGAAATCTCCTCGGAAGTGCCGCCGTGGGCGTGGTGGGGATGGACCAAATGAACGGCGGAGGCCTGCGGCCCCTCGTCCCCTTCCTCCTCGCTGAAGAACACCGGACTGCCGATGTCGGCCACGCGAAACTCCTCGTCGGAGATGGCATGGCGATGAAAGTAAACCTCGCGGCCGTCAGGCGTCTCGATGAAGCCGTATCCCTGGAGGGGAAACACCTGCGAGATCCGCCCCTGGGCCCGCGGCGTGTGGAGTTTTTCGGCACCCCGCACGCGGCGGGAGTGATCCTCGAGCCGGCGGCGGGCCGCGAGAAACGAGTCGCGCAGGGCCACGAACACGTCTTCGTGGGCGTGGTCGAGATGGTGGTCGCGATTGACGATGATTTCGGCACCGGGCACGACGAGATCGACCCGCACGGAATAGAGATTGCCGCCGCGGTGATGGCGGTGTGGCTGCGCCACGACCACGTGGCAGCCGGTGATGCGGTCGGAATACCGCTCGAGTTCGGCGATATGGTCGAGGGCGGCGTCACGCACCGCCTCGTCGATCGGCAGGTCGTCGAACGACACCTGCGGCTGGGTCTGCATGGCATGTCTCTCCAACCGGTGGCCATGATGGCCCGAAGGAAAAGACGCCACGTCCTGCACGCGCCGGCGAAACGATACGGGAATCGAGAGCCGAAGGCCGCGGGCCCGGTCTGTCGGGCGGCGTGTGCCGCCAATCGGACGGTCGGACACTTTGCGGAGCCATCGGGAAACGTCGTGGATCCGCGAGCCGTGGCATCGGGTGCTCGGGAAGCCCGGAGCGCGAGCGACGGGTATACGGGCGAGGCTCCGCAAGGGTGACGCGGAGCAAGGCGAGGTGGAGAACGTATTCCCCGCGCTCGCGATTGGGGCTTCCCGACCAGAAGCTGGCGGTTACTCCGCCGAGATCGACTCGAGGAGGTCGAGCCGGACCGCGCGGCGGGCCGGAAGCCAGGCGGCGAGCGCCGTGACGACGACGGCCGCCAGCAGGTTGACCGCGATGATGTCGGGCCGCACGTGAAACCTGAGTGGATGGCCGAGCAGCGGCTGGCTCGCGAGCTGGATGAAGAGCGCCGTCGTCAGGCCCGCGACCAGACCGATGATCCCGCCGGCGATGCCCAGCATGATGCTCTCCAGCACCACCATCCGCACCACCTGGCCGCGACGCATGCCGACCGCCCGCAGGAGCCCCAGCGATCGTTTCTTCTCCAGCACGTTCATCGTCACCGTGTTGGCCACGCCGAGGCTGCCGACCACGAAGCCGAGTCCCAGGATCGACCACAGCGAGCCGACCACGCCCGTGACGATCCGGTCGATGTACCGCCGCAGTTCGCCGAACGACCGCAGCAGCATCGAGTGCTCCCGGGCGATCGCCTCGAGCGGCTCCCGCAGGGCGGCCGCGCGGCCCGGCTCCGCGGTCACGAGGAGCACGTCGGCGGCCTCCATGCCGAAGATCTTGCGGGCCGCGTCGCGGCGAAGCTGCAGCGACGCGCCCCCCGAGGTGTAGTCGACCACGAGCGCCGCCACCTTCACCGGCGTCGCCCGGCCAGACACCTCGACCACCACCTCGTCACCGGCTTTTACTCCCGCCCGCTGGGCGAGCACCGTGCCCGCCACCGCCTCACCCCTTGCCAGCGCCTGCCGGACCTCGTCGATCGTCGCCCCCACCGGCTCGAGCGGGAGCGGCTTGTCATCGGGCATGTCACGGGCGATCACCACGCACACGCTCCCCGCCACGCGGCCCGTGGCGACGCCGATCCCCTCGACGTCGGCCACACCGGCGAGTTCGCGGACGATCCTCTCCATGCGGCGAGAGTCGGCCCCGCGTTCCTCCCGCGACACCGAGAGCGCGCCGGCCTGCGTGAGCACCCAGTCGGCCTTGAGCATCTTGCCGTACCAGGCGAGCACGTCCTCGACGCTGTCGCGGATCGCGTGGCCGAGGCCGATGCCGTTGCTCACGGCGACGACGAGCACGCCGGCGGTGAGCGCCGTGCGGATCGGCTGTCGCACGATCTGATCCACGGCGAGCCGGCCTTCAACCTGCCAGCGGCTGGGAACGAGGCGTCCCAGGAGCCGTACCAGCGGGATGAGCAGGAATGGCGTGAGCGAGACGAACGCGAGCAACAGCGCGATGCCCGAGACCACCGATGCCCGCGGCGGCCACACCCCCACGTACATCAGCGCCTCGGAGACCGCCGCGACCACGGTCAACGCCGCCGCGGCGACGAGCAGGTTTCTCGATGCCGAGGGGGGTGCGGCCGTCGGAGCGGCGGCCAGCCCCTCGAGCAGATCGAGCGAGGTCGCCTCCCGCGCAGGCCACCATGCGGCTGCGACCGCAAGAAAGACACCCATCACGATCGCGAAGGGCACGAGCCAGGGCTCGACGGCGAGCCCCGCAGGGGGCGTCTGCAGGGCCTGCGAGATGCCCGCCGAAATCGGTCCTGCCGCCGCGAGGCCCAATGCGGCGCCCACGATGGAACCGACGCCGCCGAGGATCGCGGCCTCCAGCACGACGAACCGGCGGACCTGCCGGCCCGTGGCTCCGAGCAGCCGCACGAGCGACAGCCCGCGGCGCCGCTCGGCCACGTTCATGAGCATGGCGTTGCCGACGATGAACCACGACATCGCCAAGGTGAGCGCCGTCACGAAATCGAGCCCCAGGTTGGCCGAATGCAGCACGTCGTCGGCCATGCTGGCCCGGCCCACGGGGACGTCGGCGACGAGCGACGCCGGCAGCCGTTCCGCCACGGCCGCCATCACCCGCGCACGATCCGCATCGGCCAGGAGCGCGATCCGCACCCTGTCCACCTCGGCCGTGGAGAGCGACATCGCCTCCAACGCCTGGATGTCGACGACCACCGTGGCCCCCTCCGCGAACCACCGGAGCGAGTCACCGGTCGCCAGGCCCGTGATCCGCATCCGAGCGATCCGCCGCCTCGCGAAAAAGAGCACCTCGTCGCCCACGCCGACGCCCAGCCCCTTTGCGAGCGTCGCGTCGAGGATCACTTCGTCGTCTTCGCGACAGGGCTCGCCCGATTCGAGCGTGAGCAGGCCCGCAGCCGCGAGTGCCGCCGCGTCGACGCCGACGGCCACCTCGCGAAGCCTGCTCTCGCCCACGCGGAGGAGAGTCGGCCGATAGAAGAGCGGAACTGCCGCGCGGATACCGGGCAGGTCGACGACGCGGGGAACGAGTGTCGCGTCGAACCGCCCGCCGTCCCGGGCCGTGATGTCGATCGAGGGCACACCGGCGATCGTCTCGGTGAGCCGACGGTAGCCCGCCCGTGACGCGTCGGCGGCCGCCCAGGTGGCGACCACGGCCCCGACGGCGACGGCCACGCTGGCTGCCGCGGCAACGGCCCGGCCCGGACGGTTTCGCCACTGCCGCACGAGCAGGGTGCGAAGCCTCATCGGGGGGCGGCTCCGCTGGTCGAATCCGACTCGATCCGTCCGTCGCACATCCGCACAACCCGCGCGGCGGCCGCGGCCACGGCCGGGTCGTGCGTGATGAGAATCACGGTCTGCCGCCGTTCGGCGACCAACCGCTGGAGGAGCTCCACGACCCGGGCCGAGTTGACGGTGTCGAGCGCGCCGGTCGGCTCGTCGGCGAGCACGATCGCGGGCCGGGTCACCAACGCCCGGGCGATCGCGCCGCGCTGCTGCTCGCCGCCCGAGAGTTCATCGGGGCGATGTCCGGCCCGACCGGCCATCCCGACCGCCTCGAGCGCCTCGAGGGCCGCCGCATCCGCGCGGACATGACCGACGCCGTCGAGCACGAGCGGCAGCGCGACATTTTCCAGGAGCGAGAGTTCCGGAAGCAGGTTGTATCGCTGGAACACGAAACCGATCCGCCGGCGGCGGACGGCCGCCAGCGCGTCGTCGTCGAGCGTGGCGAGATCGACGCCCTCCAGGAGCACGCGGCCGGAGGTGGGCCTGGTGATACCCCCGAGCAGATGCAAGAGCGTGCTCTTGCCCGATCCCGAGGCGCCGATGACGGCCACGAACTCGCCGGAGTCGACCGTGAGGTTGACGTCACGGACGGCGGTGACCGCCGCCTCCGCACCGGCGGTATTGAACGTCTTTTCGAGTGCTTCTGTGCGGAGGATCGACACGGGTCGTCTCGCTCGCGAAGGGGCCGTCCGGGAAACGGCGCGGCGAGCAGCATCCTACTCAATGGCGGCGATACGCCCGCGGACTTTCCGGCCCAGGCGGCTCAGGCCCGCTCGATGCGTGACAGCGGCGTCAGCGGCCCGTCTGCTCTGGTGCGTCTGCGGGGCCGACCTCGAGGGGCAGGGTGGCCCGAGCGGTTGATCCGGCGAGCGTGTCGACGACGGCGACCTCGATGCGGCCCGTGCCGGCGCGGATCGATTCGGGCAGCGTGATCACGTACCTCGCGAAATAGTCGCGCCGTTGCGTGCGGCAGGTCTCGGCGATCGGCTCGAAGCTCCACTCGTGCTCGACGCGGCCGTCGGCCCCCATGAACGTGAGCGTCGCGTCGATGCAGGTCGTATGCCCGGCGGGCGATTCGCCCGCGGAGAGGTTGTCGAGTTCGAAATAGACGATCACTTCCTGCCCCGGATGAAAACGGCTCTCGGCAAACCGGTCGACCACACCCCATCCCTGAACACGCGAGGCGAAGCAGGCGTTGTTGACGGTGAGCGTTGGCGGCGAGGCGGCAACGATACGAGCCGCACCTTCCGCCTCGGGATGGGACACCGTGACGAGGGTCTGCGAGCCCGCAGCGTCTTCGGCGTCGCTCGCGGCGGCAGACTCTTCCGCTGTCGCGGCCGCGGCCGTGACAGGAGCCTGCGGCTGAGCGGGAGGATCGACGGCGGCTCCATCGAGATCCGCTTTCGCGACCACGTGCGATGCGGCCACGACCGGAGGCTCCGCGCGAGCGACGACTTCCCGGGCAGCCGCCTGCGCGGAATCGGCCGCCTCGAGCGTCGAAGCAAAAGCCTCGACGACCACCGGCCAATCCTCCTGCTGGGTCTGCTCGAGTGTTTCGATGAGGGTCCTCCGGGTGGCTTCGTCGAGCGGTCCGAGCCGTTTGACGCGGGCCACCGCTTCGTCGATCGCCGCCTCGCGGCGTTCCGCATCGACCGCATCGTCGACTCGGGCCGCGGGCTTCGAATCCGGGGAGTCGGTCGCGACGGCGGCTGCTTCCGAGTCGGTGGCAGGCGACTCGGGATCGGCCTCCGACGCATGCTCGGAAAGGTCCCAGAGGGTATCGCGGAGATAGGCCGTGCTGATGGCCGACGTGCACCCACTCGCGAGCGACAGGAGCATGGCGAAGAGGGCCAGCCTGCCGCCGCGGATCGACCAGGAGATACCGTTCATGGTGTCGTACTCGAATGCCGCCCGGCCCTAAAAACGGGGGTCCGTCTGATTCGGAAGGGAAGGTAGGGACCGCCCGGCGAGCGGAGCAAGGTCAACCGCCGAAGGCGACGATACGCCGCGAATCTGCGGGAGTCTGTTAAACTCCGCGGCCGATCGCACCCCCGCGAACACCACTCCTGGGGGATGCATGCGGCCGGTCTTTCCCCGGAATCGACACGCATGACCATGCCCACGCTCGTCCAGCAAGCCGTGCCTCCCCAGTGGAAGCACCGTCATCTCCTCGACCTCGAACGGCTCACTCCGGACGAGATCCGCACGCTGCTCGACACGGCGACGCTCTTCAAGGAGGCCACCGACGGCTGCCGCCGCAAGCTCTCCGTGCTCAACGGCACGACGGTCGTCACCCTGTTCTTCGAAAACTCGACTCGCACCAAGACGAGTTTCGCGCTGGCCGCCCGGCGGCTTGGCGCCGACGTGGTCGACTTCTCCGCGTCGTCGAGCAGCCTCTCGAAGGGCGAGTCGTTCATCGACACGGCCAAGAATCTCGAGGCGATGGGGATCGACGCCGTGGTCGTGCGGCACGTCACGCCGGGCACGCCCCACCTCCTGGCCCAGCATCTCTCGGTGGGCGTGATCAACGCCGGCGATGGCCCGCACGAGCATCCCACGCAGGGATTGCTCGACATCTTCTCGATCCGCGAGCGGCGCGGGGATCTCGCTGGTGCGACGGTCGGACTGGTGGGGGACATCGCCCATAGCCGTACGGCCCGGTCGAATCTTTGGGGGCTTGTGAAGCTCGGGGCCAAGGTGATCCTCTGCGGCCCGCCGACGCTCGTATCGCATCGCTGGCGCGAACTCGGGGTCGAGGTGTCGCACGATCTCGACGCCATCGTGCCCCGCTGCGACGTGCTCAACCTGCTGCGCATCCAGTTCGAGCGGCAGA
>JAIOPD010000070.1 GCA_021414115.1 Planctomycetia bacterium | reverse complement strand
GACGGTGTATCGCGAAGTGCCCTGCTGCGAGTGATCGCCTGAGGGATGCTCCGCCCGTCCGCCGCAACGCACGGCGGACGAGAGAGAAACGACTGGGAAACGGGGTGGCCCGGGCTGAAAAGCCCGGGCCACCTTCGTTTGTGGAGGGCGTCTTCCCCGCGCTGGCGCTTGGGGCTTCCCGACGAAGCGGCAAGCCCACCGTCGGCCAGCGTCACGCCGGCTCCGGCTCGATCGTCGCGGACATCGAGCCCTTCGAGCGGGCGATCAGCCGGTCGGCTCCGAAGGCGTGAATCTGATCACGCTTCAACTCGGCGTGCTCCTTGGTGGTGGTGAGCACGACCACACGGCCCCGGCTGTCGACCTCCTTGGCCAGTTTGAGCCCGGCCTCGGCCGGGTGACCGAAGAGCTTTTGCAGCATGCCGATCACGTAGGCGTAGGAATGGTCGTCGTCGTTCCAGAGCACGACGTGATACCGCGGCTGCCGCTTGGGGCGGGTTGCCTTCTTCACACGGGGAACCACGGCCTCGATGACCTCGGGCTCGACGGCGACGGCACTGGCGGAAGCGGGCATGGGTCTGGCAAACTCCGGTTCCGGGGTCAGCCTGCCCCGGGAGCCGACCATTATAGGCACCGCTGCTAGTCTGCCGCGGCCGCGATCCCCCTTCCCTCCCGCCGGAGTTTCCCGTGCTCGACCGCCGCTTCGTCGCCGACAACATCGATCTCGTCGCCGCCAACTGCAAGAGCCGCGGATCGTCCGCCGATGTGGCGAAGTTCGCCGCGCTCGACAAACTCCGCCGGCAGTTCCAGGCCGACATCGATCGGCTCAACGGCGAGGCGGGGCAGGTGAGCAAGTCGATCGGCAAGGCGGCCGACGCCGCCGAACGGGAGGCGAAGAAGACCGAGGGCCGCCGGCTCCGCGAGGAGATCTCGGCGCTCGAGGCGAAGTCGGCCGAGATCGTGGCCGAGGCCGATGCGATCCTCCGCGCGATCCCCAACCTCACCCACCCGTCGGCGCCCGTCGGGGGCGAGGACGCGGCCGTCGAGATCCGCCGCGGCGCCACCCCGCCGCGGACGTTCGATTTCAAGCCGCTCGATCACGTCGACATCGGCGAGAAGCTGAAGCTCTTCGATTTCGAGGCGGGAGGGAGGGTCGCTGGCCACGGCTTCTACTTCCTCATCGGCGACGCGGTGCTCCTGGAACTGGCCCTGCAGCGCTACGCCGTCGAACTCCTGATAAAGGAGGGGTTCACGGTGATGACCACCCCCGACCTCGCCCGCGACACGATCCTGGAGGGCACGGGCTTCATGCCCCGCGGGCCGGAGACCCAGATCTACTCGATCAACGGTTCCGATCTGTCGCTGATCGCCACGGCCGAGATTACGCTCGGCGGCGCCCATCACGAGCGGATCTTCGAGGCCGATGAGCTGCCGCTGAAGCTCTGCGGCATCAGCCATTGTTTCCGTACCGAGGCCGGAGCCCACGGCCGGGCGACCCGCGGCCTGTATCGCGTGCACCAGTTCACGAAGGTCGAGATGTTCGCCTTCACGCGGCCCGAGGAGAGCGCCGCGATGCACGACCAGCTCCTCGACATCGAGTGCCGGCTGTTCGACGGCCTCGGCATCCCCTACCGCGTGATCGACACGGCCTCCGGCGACCTCGGCGGCCCGGCGTATCGGAAGTTCGACCTCGAGGCCTGGATGCCGGGACGTGGCGAGGCCGGCGAGTGGGGCGAGGTGACGAGCACCTCCAACTGCACCGACTACCAGTCGCGGCGGCTCGCGCTCCGCTACAAGAAGCCGGGCGAGAAGGGAACTCATTTCGTTCACACGCTCAACGGCACCGCCATCGCCATCAGCCGCGGCATCGTGGCCCTGCTCGAGAACCACCAAAATGCCGACGGCACCGTCACGGTCCCCGAGCCGCTCGTGCCCTGGATGGGAAAGCGAACCATCGGAGGGTGAGGGCGATGGGTCAGGCCGGTGGCCGGCGGAGCCCATGACTGGGTGTCAAAAAGAAGGCGTCCATCTGCGCTCTTGTGGGGAGGAATTCATCGGGCGTCTTTGCGTTCGGCGTGGCGATCCGCGAGCCGTGCCAATTGGATGCCCAGAAAGCCCGGAGCGCAAGCGACGGGAAAGCGAGTGGATTTCCGTGAGAGTCGCGCGGTGCGAGGCGAGGTGGAAAGCGTATACCCCGCGCTCGCGCTTGGGGCTTCTCCAGCAACGGACACCATCGAGAACCCGCGAGGGGCTGCCCGTGCCCCGAAGCCGGCATCCGAGTGATGCGAAGGGCATGGATGCCCATAGCGAAAGCCCGGCTCCCGGAGCATGGGCAGCCTCGCCCCAGCGCCAGGCCGGCATCGAGCGAGGCTCCTGTCGGAGCTGGTTTACCAGTTGAGACCGAAGCGGCTGCCCTGAGACTGGCCGCTGCTGGTGCCTCCCTTGAGCGGGCCGGAACGCTTCTTCACGACCGGAGCCGCCGGGATCTCCGGCTCCTCGGCTACGGGCCCCTCAGCCGCCACAGGCTTGCTGGCAACCGGCGCCAAGGCCTTGATCGAAAGCGACATCCGCTGCTCGTCGGGGTCGACCGCGATCACGCGGCACTCGACCTCCTGCCCCTCGCGAGCGACGTCGGCCACGTTTCGGATGTGACGGGTGGCGAGTTCGGAGACATGCACGAGTCCCTCGACGCCCGGCTCGAGTCTCACGAAGGCGCCGAACTGGGCGATGCGGCTGACGACGCCGTTCACGGTGGCGCCGACGTGATACTTGTCGGCAGCGTGCTTCCAGGGGCTCTCGAAGAGATCGCGGACCGAGAGGCCGATCTTGCCCGTCTGGCGATCGACCTTCTTGACGATGACCCGGACCTTCTGCCCCTGCTGGAGCACGTCGGTCGCGCTGGCGACGCGATCCCAGGAGAGTTCGCTCACATGCACGAGGCCCTCGACGCCGTTGCCGATGTCGACGAAGGCCCCGAAATCGCGGACCGAGCGGACGATACCGTCGAGTTCGGTGCCCGGTTCGAGGGTCTCGAGAAGCTTGGCCTTGGCGTCGGCGGCCTGTTTTTCGATCACGGCCCGCCGCGAGAGCACCAGCCGCCGTGCCTCGGGCACGATCTCGGTGACCAGGCTGTCGAGCGTCTGGCCGACCAGTTCCTCGAAGTTTTCGATCCGCCACGTGCTCACGAGGCTCGCCGGCATGAAGCCGCGCAGCCCGGCCACTTCACATTCGAGCCCGCCCTTGTTGGCGGCCACGACGCGGGCCTCCACGACCATGCCGTTTTGGATCTGCGACCAGTCCTCGACGGCGATGGCCCGGTTGCCGAGGGCGACGTCGTAGAGGTTGTCGTCGTCGTTGCGGGAGCCGACTGAAACCTCGACCGACTCGCCGACCGCGGGAATATCGAGGCCCGCATCGACGATGCCGGCGAGTTTCATCGCACCCTGGCGGCGGCCGCCGAGGTCGACGAACGCCGTGTCGGGACCGACCGAGAGCACGGTTGCCATGACTCGCGTGCCGGGCTCGATCGGCATCTCGGCCTTCGCCGTGGCGCCCGCGGCCAGCAGGTCATCGACGGCCACGCCCTCGAGCGCCGCCTCGAAGTCGGCCTCGAGTTCATCGTCGAGCGCGGCGCGGATGTTGGGGACGGCCACGCGGCGGGCCGGGGGCAACACATCCGTGAACGCACGCGGCTTGTCGTCGCGGCGACGATCGCGGCGGCCACGGCCACCGTCTTCGCGTTTCGGGCCATCGTCGCGTTTTGGGCCGGCCGCTGTCGTTGGCTCGACCGCCGGCGCCGGCGCGGGCGACCCTGAGGGCACGGGCTGGGCGGTCACGGCGGCGTCAGCCGCAGCGGCCGCCTGCGGCGGTGCGACGTATTCATACTTCGGTGCGAGCGAAGGTGGCTTCACGCCCGGCCGCTGGGTGCCGATCGGAATCCGTCGGGCCACAGGGGCTCCAGCCGAGTCGTCGGAGTTGGCCGCGGAGTCCGCGGCCGAGGGATCTGGAGAAGTGCTCATGAAACGTCGCGGTTCGCGGCCGTCCTCGACGGACGGAAAAACAGAAATGCGGGAAACAGGACTTGAACCTGCACGGTATTACTACCACCAGGCCCTCAACCTGGCGCGTCTGCCAATTCCGCCATTCCCGCGGCGATTGGAAGCCGGACGTCATCCGATATGACGCCTGGCTTCCGAGGAGTCTTGCATTCTCGACCGGTTTGCCGGTCAGTCAAGCGGCCGCACCGAAATGGCCTGCGAACGGAGGCCCCGCAGCGCTGCCGCATCGACGGCCGTACGGGCCACGGCGAGAAGACCGAAGACGACGATCGTCCAGGCCACATCGCCGACCGGCATCCAGCGGTAGAAGGGAAGGGCCGCGACGAGGCACTCGACCAGCCCGGCGGCCGTCCGTGGGTAGTCCGCCGTGCACAGCCAATGGGCCACGTTCGTCGTGACGTAGAAAACGAGTGAACTGGCGAGGCTGCCGCCGATCACGGCTGCCCACCGCGGCTTGTCGCGGCCGAGCAGGCCAAAGCTGCCCAGGAGCACCGGCCACGCAGTCGCTGCGTAGACGACCGCCGCCAGAATCAGGCTTCCGTATGGCGGCAGCGCGAGGTTGCTGATCGCCAGAGCCGCCAGCGGCACGGTGGCGGCCAGCAGCATGTTTGGAAACACGAATCCCGCCGCCAGAGCCACACCAGCGAGCGGAGTCGCATTCCAGAGGGGCTCGCCGTTCCAAGACGGCTGCCAGAGTCGGCCGATCACGGCGACTGCGACGAGCGCCGTCCACACGCAGCCCAGCACGAGCGGCGAATGCACCGGGCGGCCCGCGGCCGCATCACGAGAACGGCGGCTGGAAATCTGCTCCGGGTTCGTCATGGACGCGCTCGACCTCCCTGTGCCCGAGGATTACCGGCTGTGGCCGGGAAAAACTCCCGATACACTAGCGGTTTTCACGTTCCAGGCAAGCGAAACCGACGAAAGCACCGCGAAATGCCCGCCATCGCCCGGGATCTCGAGACGCTGGCCATCGACCGGACCGCTGACGGCTTCGTGGTGCTCGTCTGCAGCGTGCCAGACCATCGCCACAACGTGCTCACGCCGCTGGCGGTCGAGGAACTCTCGCTGGTACTCGATGACCTCGCCGCCGGGCCGCTGCCGCGGGGCGTCATCATTCGGTCGGGCAGACCCGGGAGTTTCTTCGCCGGGGCCGATGTCTCCCGCCTGGAATCGCTGCGGACGCGACCGCCAGCCGTGATCGCAGACCTCTGCGCTCGCGGCAAGGCGGTCTTCGCCAAGCTCTCGGCGACGTTTCCCACCGCCGCAGTGATCGACGGCGCCTGTCTCGGGGGTGGACTCGAACTCGCCCTCGCCTGCGACGTGCGCGTGGCAACTCCCGAGCCGCACACCCTGCTCGGGCTCCCCGAGGTGAAACTCGGCCTCCTGCCTGGCTGGGGAGGCACCGTCCGCCTGCCGCGGCTCATCGGGCCGGGCCCGGCCGTCGAGTTCGCCGCCTCGGGTGAGAACGTCGATGCCGCCACGGCCCTGCGGCTGGGGATCGTCGACGCCTGCGTGCCGGCCGCGGCCGCGGTTGAATCAGCCTGCCTGCTGCTCGCGCGCGAGGTGGAGCAGGGGGGCATCGTCGCCCGCCGCCGCCGGCTCGCGGCGGCCGTCGATCTCGATCCGGTCGAGCGGGAGTTTCTCGAAGCCACGACAGCGGCGGTGATGCTCGGCCGGACGGGCGGCCATTATCCCGCGCCCCTCGCGATTCTCGAGACGATCCTGGCGGGCTCGGCGGTCGAGGCGGCGGCCGCTGCCCAGCTCGAGTCGGCCGCCTTCGCCGCGCTCGCTGCCTCGCCGCCGGCGGCCAACCTCCTGCGGGTGTTCATGATCGGCGAACGCAATCGGCGCGACTCGGGCGTCGGCGGTGACGCGGCGACCGCCCCGGAGATCTCGCCCGCGACGGCGCCGGCGGTGATCGGCGCCGGGATCATGGGAGCGGGCATCGCCGCGAGCCACCTGCGTGCCGGATTTCCGCTGACGCTCATCGACCTCAACGCGGAGGCCCTCGCCGCCGCCGTGCCGACGATCCTCGAAGAGGCATCGTGGAACCGAGCGGCCAAGCGGAGCGACGCGGCGCTGGCGGTGCAGATCGCCGGTCGGCTGCGGACCGCGCAGCGATTGGCGGCGATCGCCGACACCGACTTCGTGATCGAGAGCGTCACGGAACGCCCCGACGTGAAGCAGCAGGTGCTCACCGAAATCGAGGGCATGGTGGGACCTGCCACCGTGATCACGACCAACACCTCGACCAATCCCATCGCCCGTCTGGCCGCAGGGCTCTCCGATCCGACGCGGTTCTGCGGACTCCACTTTTTCAATCCGGTCCGCCGCATGACACTCGTCGAGGTGGTCCGCGGCCCCGCCACGAGCGATCGCACCGTGGCCGCCGCCGTGGCTCACGCGAAGCGGCTCGGCAAGTGTCCGGTGGTGGTCAACGACAGCCCCGGATTCCTCGTCAACCGGATCCTGATGCCGTATCTCCACGAGGCGGGAGAACTGCTGCGGGAAGGGGTCGCGGCCGCGCGGATCGACCGCGTCGCCCGCTCCTTCGGGATGCCGATGGGGCCGATCGAGCTCTACGACATGATCGGCCTCGACACGGCCTTTTACGCCGGGCTCGTGCTCAGCGCCGCCTATGGCGACCGCATCGAGGCCTCGCCCGTGATCCCCGCGCTCGTGAAAGCGGGGCGGCTCGGCCGTAAAACCGGCGCCGGCTTCTACCGGTATTCCGGTGCGGGCCAGCGGGAGCGGATCGTCGGCGTCGACGAGACCGCCGCTGGAGTGATTGCCCGCTATGCGCATCCGCGGCGCGATACGAACGATCGCACGATCACCGACCGCCTCCTCCTACCGATGCTGCTCGAGGCGCTGCGCGGACTCGACGAGGGGCTCGTCCGCGACGGCCGCGACATCGACCTGGCCGTGATCCACGCCCTGGGATTCCCCGCGTTTCGCGGCGGGCTGCTCGCCTGGGCCGATTCGCTCGGCGCCGCGGAGATCGTGCGCCGGCTCGAGCCGCTCGCCGAACTCGGCCCGCGGATGCATCCCACCGAGCGGCTGCTGGCCCATGCCGCCAGCGGTCGGCCGTTTACGGAGTGAGACCCATGGCCGGCAACCCGCCACGTAGCGACCGTGATCCGGCGACCACGCCCGTGGTCGTCGCCTGCTGCCGCACCGCGATCGGTCGCGCGCATCCCGAGCGGGGTGTGTTTCGCCACGTCCGCGGTGATGAACTGGCCGCTGCCGTCGTCCAGGCGGTCGTCGAGCGAAGCGGCGTCGATCCGCACTCAATCGAGGACGTCGTGCTCGGCGTCACGCAGCAGCGGGGCGAACTCGGCGGCAACGTGGCCCGCACGGTGGCGCTGCTGGCGGGCCTGCCGCTCGCTACCGCGGGCACGACGGTCAACCGGCTCTGCGGATCGTCGCTCCAGGCGCTCGCCCAGGCCTGCCACGCGATCGCGGCCGGCGCCGAGAACGTGCAGGTGGTGGGTGGTGTCGAGCACATGCACCACCTGCCGATGGAGTCGGCCATCGACATCCATCCCCGGGCCTTCGCGCGGTCGAGCCGCGGCATGCTCTCGATGGGGCTCACCGCCGAGCATCTCGCGGCGACCCACGGCCTCTCGCGGAGACGGCAGGAGGAATACGCCCTCGCGAGCCATCGCAAGGCGGCCCGGGCCGACGACAAGGGGCTCTTCGACGACGAGATCGTCCGCGTGATCGGCCACGACGAGAGCGGCGGCCTCCTCGAGGTCGTTCGCGACCAGTCGATCCGTGGCGACACGAGTCTGGAGGCGATGGCGGTGCTCGAGCCCGCGTTCCTCCCGAAGCTCGGCACGGTCACCGCGGCGACCAGCGCGCCTGTGAGCGATGGCGCCGCGGCGCTGCTCGTGATGTCGAAGGCCGAGGCCGCGCGGCAGGGGCTTCTGCCGCTGGCCCGCGTGGTGGCCACCGCCGTCGTGGGCGTGCCACCGGCGGCGATGGGCACCGGCCCGATCGCCGCCACGCAGAAGCTGCTCGCGCGGGTCGCGACGCAGGGCATCACGCTTCCCGACATCGACGTGGTCGAGCTCAACGAGGCCTTCGCCGCGCAGGCGATCCACTGCATCGACTCACTCGGACTCGACTCCGAGCGGGTCAATGTCCGCGGCGGCTCGCTCGCGATCGGTCATCCGCTCGGGGCCAGCGGCGCACGGATCGCGACCACGCTGCTGCACACCATGCGCGACGGCGGCGGCCGGCTGGGCCTCGCGACGATGTGCATCGGCCTCGGTCAGGGCATCGCCGTGCTCTTCGAGCGGGTGGAGTAAACACGCCGTGATGCACCCACTCGCGCTGCCGAAGATCGAGCCGCGTTTGCAGCCACCAA
Organism: Planctomycetia bacterium; assembly: GCA_021414115.1. Classification (GTDB taxonomy): domain Bacteria; phylum Planctomycetota; class Planctomycetia; order Pirellulales; family UBA1268; genus QWPN01. The sequence goes on along the minus strand of JAIOPD010000070.1, from coordinate 99,261 downwards.
GGGATGACCGGCGGGCGACGTCGCTCGTTGACCTGCTCGGGACGCTCCTGGCCGAAGCCCCCGACCGGCGGGCGATCGTCGACGGGTTGGCAGAAGACGCCGCCGTCTGGACCTGGGGCGACGTCATCGCCGCTGCCGTGTGCCTGGCCGATGGCTTCGCCGCCGCGGGCCTGGCGCGGGGTGATCGCGTCGTTCATCTCGGGAGTCATGCGCCCGACTGGATCGTCGTCGATCTGGCCTGTGCCGTGGCGGGCGTGGTGCATGTGGCCCTCCATGCCGACGCCAGCCGCGCTGAGCATCTCGCGCAGTGCGGGTGGCTCGAGCCGCGCGGCGTGATCTTCTCGGGAGCCCGCGGCGTGGGGGGCGTGACACCCGCCGACATGGCCCCACGGATCGCGATCGATCTTTCCCCGGGCGGGTCGCGTGCCGGATTTTCTCTTGCCGCCGGCGGCTGGCGGCCACTGGCGGCAGAGTCGGCGTCGCTCCGGGCCGCGATCGACCGGCACGCCGCGGCGTGCGATCCCGGAGCATGCGGCACGATCCTGCTCTCATCCGGCACGACGGGCGTGCCCCATGGCGTGATGCACTCGCAGGCGGCGCTGGCCGCCAACGCGATCGCAGCGGCCGAGATGTTTCTCGACGATCCTCGGGACGTGCGACTCTCGTGGCTGCCGATGAGCCATGCGCTTGCCCGGACGGGTGATCTTTACACAGCGATAGTCCGTGGCGGCTGCCTGAACGTCGTCCGCGAGCGCACCCGCGTGCTCGAGGCCTGTCGGGCGTTGCCACCGACGGTCATTCTTGGAGTGCCCGCATTCTTCGAGCGGCTGGAACGCGGCGTGATCTCCGGGCGGATTGCGGACCTGCGGGATGGTCTCGGCGGGAGCGTGCGCGTGTGCGTGTCGGGAAGCGCGCCGCTCCGCCGCCGGACGGCTAATTTTTTCAACGCCCGGGGAGTGCCGCTCGTCGAGGGCTACGGGCTGGCCGAAGCCGGCCCGGTGGTGGCTCTCGGCAATCCGCGGATCGCGCGGCCGGGCATGATCGGTCCGCCGATCGCGGGCGTCGAGGTGCGGATCGATACGCGGAGGGAGTCCTTGGGGCAGCTGCTCGTCAAGACACCCAGCAGGGCGCTGGGCATCCTCGATCCCACGAGGACGTCCCCCGGTGCTCGGTCGCCGGAGCCGGATGACTCGGCCGACGAATGGCTCGCGACCGGCGACGTGGCCGCGATCGACGAAGCGGGGCACGTGCAGATCACTGGTCGCCTCCGCGACACGCTCGTGCTCGCCACCGGCGTCAAGATTCCGCCCGCGGCCGTGGAGGCGTCGCTCGCGGAAGACGACGCGGTCGCGCAGGTGTGCGTCGTGAGCGTCGGCGGCTCGAGGCCCGTCGCCCTCGTGGTGCCGGAGCCCGACGTGCTGCGGGCGGCAATCCGCCGGATGGGATTGCGGGTCGTCAGTCGGCGGCATGCTCTGGCGCATCCGCGGGTGCACGAGTGGCTCGCGCGGCGGCTGGCGCGGCGGCAGCGGGACCTGCCCCGGTCCTGGCGGGTCGCGTCCTATGTGCTCGTGGGTCGTGCCTTTGATGCGGCGCACGGTGAGGCGACGGAATCGCTCAAGCTTCGCCGCGACGCGATCGCCAGGCATTTTGCCGACGTGATCGCTCAGACTGTCGGAGACCGTGCCCCCGGAGTCGAACTGCCGATGACCGACGCTCCAGCCAAGTCTCGCGAGAGTTCCTGGCTCGCCGACGCGGTCTGGTGCGGCGCTGACGGCGGCTTCGCGGCCGCGGCTTCTTTGGGGGCGGCGCCGCTGCCCGACCGCATCGAGGCCGTGCTCGATCGTGCCGCTCGCGAGATCGCCCGGCTTCGCACCGACCGCCTGCTCTATCAGCCGCTTGTCGCAGCCGGTGCCGTCGCCCCGCTCGACGACGCTCCCCCTGCGCCGACGGGCGTCTTTTCCCTGCGGGCCGAAGCGGCGCTTGGCGAGGCCGGCCTGTGGGGGCTCGCCGTGCCCGAGGCCTTCGGCGGCTCCGGCGGATCGATGCTCGACCTCGCCCGCGCGATCACGCGGGTGGCGGCCGACGTGCCGACGGCGGCCGGCATGCTCTCGGTGCATTCGTCGATCGGCGCGGTCTCGGCCCTTACCGGCTTCGGCACCGCCGCGCAGCAGGCGCGTCTGCTGCCGGACCTGGCCACGGGCCGGCAGCTCTCAATCTTTGGTGCCACGGAACCAGACGCCGGCTGCGACCTCGGGCGGGTGCAGGCGACGGTCGAGCGCCGCTCCGGCCGATTGCTGCTCACGGGCACCAAGATGTTCATCACCGGCGCGACCCACGGCCGGCTCGTGAAGGTGCTCGCGGTGCTCGACGGCCGGCCGGTGGTGGTGCTCGCGCGGCTGCCCGACGCCGACACGGCCACGTTTCGCTTGCGCGGGTATGCGCTGCATCCGCTCAAGCATGCCCACAACGCGGCCCTTGAGTTTACGGGCTTCGAGATCACCCCGGAGGACGTGCTCGATCCCGGGTCGTCGGGCGATGCGATGCGAATCGTCTGGCACGGCTTGAATCGGGGACGCGTCACGCTCGCCGCGCAGGCCGCCGGCACGCTCCGGCTCCTGCTCGCGCAGGCCCGCGACCACGCGGCCCGTCGCATCACGTGGAAGCAGCCGATCGGATCGCGGCAGTTGATCCAGGGTCGGCTCGGCAGGATCGCGGCGTCGATCGTGGCCTGTGACGCACTCGCCGCCTGGGCTGCGTCAGCGATCGATGCCGGTCAGAGCGGCGAGTGGGAGGCGATCACGGCGAAGGTGGTCGCCAGCCACTGCGTCCGCGATGCCGCCATCGACGCGCTGGGAGTGCATGGCGGCCGGGCGTTTCTCGTGGGTCATCCACTGGGCGACTCGCTGCACGACCATTTCGCCGTCACGGTCTACGAAGGCGAGAGCGACCTGCTCGGCCTCGCGCTCTTCAAGGGAATCGCGAAACGCCACCCGCTGGCCGCGCTGGGCCGCGAGGCCGCCGCCTGGCGGCGGGCGGGGGCGTGGCTCGCCTGGCGGGTGGCCACGTCCGGTGGCCGTCAGGGACAGGATGCGGCGATCCTCGACCGCCGCCTCCGCGATCATGCCCGGGCGGCACGCCAGAGCCTTCTCGTGACCGCCCGAAGCATCGACCGGGCGATTCGCCGACACGGCCGGAGCCTGGCCGAGCGGCAGCTCGAAATCGGCCAACTCTCCGCAGACGCCCGAGACGCCGTGAGCGTGCTGGCCGTGGCCCACCACGCCGATGCCGCCGGCGACGACCGCGTCTTGGCCCCGGCGGATGCGTGGTGTCGGCTGGCCCTCGCCCGGCTCCGTGGCGGACGGCCTGGGGGCGACGATCTGGCCACCGTGGCCCGGGCGGGGGCTCGGGTGATGTCCGACGAAACCTTTCCGTTTCAGCACCGTTAAATCGGTGTCGAAACAGGCAGGCTTCGAGCCGCAGGCGAAGGTCAAGGTGCATCCGTGATGTTCATAGGTTCCTGTTTTTCGCGACCCTTGTGGCGGATGCGGCCGGGAGAAAGACAAAACCGGTTTGGTTCGCCGAGGGCGGCATGCATTGTTCAGGAAGCCCCAAGCGCGAGCGCGGGGTATACGTCCGCCACCCCAACCCGCTCCGCGGCACCGCTCCGGACGGCGACCCGTTTACCCGTCGCTCGCGCTCCGGGCTTCCCCGGCGCCCGATGTCACGTATCCCGGATGCGATCGAGGTGACCTCATGCGGTTGAAGGTGGTGCCGATTTCGCAGCGTGTCGCGTCGGCGCTCGCCGCCTGCCTGATCGTGGCGGGGGCGGTCGTCTCCCTGGCGGCCAACCGTGCGAAGCCCGACACCTCAGCGGACCGCAAGGGCGGCCTGCCGAAGGCGGTGACGGCGGCCCCGAACCGACCTGCGATGGACGTCGCACCGGTCGATGCCCGCCGTCGCGACAAGGTCCGTGCACAGGCCGCCGCGATCGACGCGATTCTCGCGACCCGCTGGCAGGAGTACGGCGTCGTGCCGTCGCCTTCGCTCGACGACGCCCAGTTCGTCCGCCGCATCCATCTCGAGTTGGCCGGACGGATTCCGACCTATGACGAGACCGTCGCCTTTCTCCAGAACGACTCGTCCGACAAACGCGATGCTCTCATCGAGCGGCTGCTGGCGAGCCCCGACTATGTCAGTCACTTCTACAACTTCTGGGCCGACATCCTCCGGCTCACCGAGCGGCCGCAGCGAAACCTGATCTTCGAGCCGTATCTGGCCTATGTGAAGGACTCGATCCGCACGAACAAGCGCTATGACGACTGGGTCCGCGAGATGCTCACCGCCGACGGCCGGCTCTGGGAAAACCCCGCCGTCGGCTTCCAGCTCCGCGATGACGGCATGCCGCTGCCCTATGTGGACAACACCGTGCGCGTGCTGCTCGGCACGCAGATCGGCTGCGCCCAGTGCCATGACCATCCCTTCGACCGCTGGACGCAGCACGAGTTCTACGAACTGGCTGCCTTCACGGCGGGCACGAAAATGCGGCTGGGCGCCGCCATGCGGCCTGGCAAGCCCGGCAAGGAAGCCAAGCCCGTCCCGCCGCCGGCCGTCCGGGCGCTCGTCAAGGAGGCCAAGGAATCCAGGGGTCGCAAGGCGGCGCAGTTGATTCAGTTCATCCAGGCCAATGCGACGGGCGTCAGCTTTCAGGACCGTCCGCTCCGGCTGCCGCACGACTATCAATACGACGACGCGAAGCCGCTGGAGCCCGTCACGAAGAAACTCCTCTGGGGGTCGGTGCCGGCGAGTGTGAAAAACGCCGACGGCCGGGAGCAGTTTGCAAGCTGGATGGTCGCGCGGACGAACCGGCAGTTCGCCCGCACGATCGCCAACCGGATGTGGAAGAAGGTGATGGGCGTGGGGCTCGTCGAGCCGGACGACGACTTCCGCAAGGAGAATCCGCCGAGCGATCCCGAGTTGCTCGAGCACCTCACCGACCTCGTCCTGCGACTCGACTTCGATCTCCGTGAGTTTGTCCGCGCCGTGGTCTCGACCTCTGCCTACCAGCGGCGGGCGGTGATCCACGATCCCACCGCGGCCGAGCCCTTTCGCTTCACGGGCCCGGCCCTGCGGCGGATGACGGCCGAGCAGCTCTGGGATTCGATCGTGACGCTCGTCGCCCGCAATCCCTGGAGCGTGCAGCGGCCCGCCGCCGCCGAGATCGCCGAGGTCGCGAGCGTCGATCTGCGGCAGGCGTCGCTCGACGACGTGGAGCGGCAGTTCGACGCCTTCTTCGACCGCTACGGCCCTGGCCGCTACCAGCGCATGCTCCAGCAGAACTGCGGCTACCGTGGCCAGTGGCTCATGAAGGCCAGCGAGATGCCCACGCCGCTGCCGCTCGGCCACTTCCTCCGGCAGTTCGGCCAGAGCGACCGCGAGACGATCGAGGGGGGCCGCACCGTGCCCACGATCCCGCAGATCCTCGCGATGTTCAACGGGCCGATCACGCATGCCATGCTCGAGAAGGGCTCCGTGATCTACGAGACCGTGATGAGCCACGATCCCGAAGAGACCGTCGACGTGATCTTTCTGTCGGTGCTCTCCCACGAGCCCGCGGCCGACGATCGCCGCGAGGCCCGCGACGAGATCGCCTCCGCCGCCGATCCCGCCACGGGCTGCGGCAACCTGATCTGGGCGCTGCTCAACACCCGCGAGTTCATCTTCATCCAGTAGGAACCGACGGTGCCAATCCACCGCGGTTTTTGGGAGACCACGCCATGACGTCCCGCCTCGTGCTCCACGACGACCCGCTCGTGCGGCGGTCCTTTCTCGGCCGCGCCGCCGGTGCCGCCTTCGGGCTCACGCTTCTCGACGGGGTCGCCGGCAAGCCCCTCGTGGCCGATCAGCCGGCCCTCCCGCCGTCCGGCATCAACGTGATCGCCCTGATGATGCGGGGCGCGATGAGCCACATCGACACCTTCGACCCCAAGCCCGGCCGCGAGGAGCAGGGGGAGACGAAGGCGATCGCCACGTCGATTCCGGGCCTCCAGTTCGGGGAGCATCTGCCGCAGCTCGCCGGACTCGCCGACCGGCTGGCCGTGATCCGTTCGCTGACCACCGAGACCGGCGCCCACGAGCAGGGCACCTATCTCATGCGAACCAGCTACCCGCAGATCAACAGCATCCGCCATCCAGCGCTCGGATCGTGGGCGGTGCACGTGATGGGGAAGCGGAGTCGCGATCTCCCCGGCTACGTGCTCGTCGGCAACGGCAACGAGCATCCGGGCTGCGGTTTCCTCGATCCGGCCTTCACGCCGGTGCCGATCGCCGACCCCGAGCGGGGGCTGGAAAACATCACGCGACCCGGCTATCTGTCGCAGGCCAACTTCGAGCGCCGGCTCGCGCTCGCTGACCGAATCGACCACGACTTCAAGCAGCAGTACGCGGGCCGGCAGATCGAGGCCTATGACCGCATGTATGCCGACGCGGTCCGGCTGATGGGCAGCGGCGACCTCGCCGCCTTCGACATCTCGCGGGAGGACGAATCGACCCGCGAGCGGTATGGCCGCTCCCGGCTCGGGCAGGGCTGCCTGCTCGCCCGACGGCTCGTCGAGTCGGGCGTGCGGTACGTGGAGGTCGAGATGAATGGCTGGGACATGCACCGCGATCTCTGGGAGGAGCTGCCCGAGAAGGTCGGCGAACTCGACACCGCCATGGCGTCATTGCTCGGGGATCTCGAGGCCCGGGGCCTGCTCCGATCCACGCTCGTCGTCCTGGCCACCGAGTTTGGCCGGTCGCCGAAGATCAACGAGAATGCCGGTCGTGACCATCATCCCGCGGTCTTCTCCTGCGTGCTGGCCGGCGCCGGTGTGAAGCCGGGCGTGGTGTACGGCGCATCCGATGCCCGCGGCCACTCCCCCGATCGCGACGCCGTCAGCGTGGCCGACTTCAACGCCACGATCGCCGCCGCCTGCGGGCTGCCATGGGAGAAGGAGTTCGTCGCTCCCAACGGCCGCCCTTTCAAAATCGGCCACGACGGCAAGCCCATCACGGCCGTGCTGGCGTGATCGGCAGGTTCGACGCGTCACGTGACACGCTGGTTGAGGTGGGCCGCGGTTGTCCCGGACGTTCGCGGGGCGAGGGGCTGCCCATGCCCCGTCGCCGGACGTTCGTTGCGCCCATCCTGGGCTCCACTCACTCGGATGCCGCCTGCGCTTCGGCATCCTGCCTGCGCTTGGCGTCATACGCCGGCGACGGGGTATGGGCAGGCCCTCGCTGAGTTCGACCTCTGCGTTCGTTCCGAGGAAGCCGCAGAAGGCCCCTCGCTGGACGAGGCGGAGGGATCGGCGTGAGCGTGACGAGCGTGGAGGATTTCGCTCGCTGGAGTTCAAACCCTCGTCTCGCGTCATGCGAAATACTCCCGCGAGGAACCTCATGCCGTCCCGCAGCCGGCGGAAGTGCGCGTGTCTCGTGGCAGCTGACCCACGTGCGAGTCACTCGCTCCGCACGAGGGCGGGGAGCCAGCTGCAGAGATACCAGCCGCGAGGCGTGGTGAGTTCGGCGATCGCGGCGAGGTCGACGCGGCTCCCGGGCGCCACGCCCCCGAGCACCTCGTCGAGGAGTCCCTTGGGCTTGGAATACTTCACGGCCCGCGCGGTCTCCGCGGTGAGCCCGGCCAGCTCCACGGCGCGGCCGATCGCGTCTTCGAGAAAACCAATTCGGTCCACGAGGCCCGCGTCGAGGGCCTGCCGGGCGGTGAAGATCTGCCCGGTCGCGACCTTGTCGACCGCGGCGTCGTCGAGCTTGGGCCGGCCCGCCTTCACGATCTCCTTGAACCGGCGATACATGTCGTCCACGAGTTCCTGGAGGAGCTTCCGTTCCTTTTCCGCGAGCTCGGGGGTGCGGTCCTTGGTGGGGCTGAGCATCTCCTTGAGCGGGCCGCTCGCGATCGAGTCATCGCGGACGTCATACTTCCGCAGGGCCTGCGAGATGTCGAAGTGGGGAATGATCACGCCGATCGAGCCGGTGAGCGTGGCAGGCTCGGCGTAGATCACGTCGTCTGCCGCCCGGTTGGCCATCGCCACGTAGTAGCCGCCGCTGGCGGCGATGCCCCCCATGCTGACCACGACCGGCAGGCTTCGCTTCTCGGCGAGCGTGGCCAGACGGTGATGGATCTCGTCGCTGCCGCTCACCGTGCCGCCGGGAGAGTCGACGCGGAGCACGATCGCCTTCACACCCTCGTCCTCGGCGATCTGGTCGAGCTGGGAGCGGACGAAGCCGTCGCCTCCGAGAATCGCCCCGGTGACGCTCACGATGGCCACCTTGGCCGACGCCGTCTTGGAGAGTGAGTGATACTTTTCGACCACGCGGGAATCCCGCTGGAAGTACTGCGAGAAGGCCCCGGCGCTGCCGATTGCCGAGAGCACCGCGATTCCGGCGATGATCCACGCCGCCCGCGTGCTCCACGGGCCCCAGGGCCGCGCGTGTTCGAGGATCACCCGTGTCGGCAGCTGCCGCGATTCGATTTCCATGCCGGTGCACTCCGGTTTTCTGGTGCTCGTGTCCGATCCGCCCGGGATTGTACGGCGACGTCGGCCGCGCGGCGCACGAAAAGTTGCCATCTTGCGCCGGCTCCCGCTACCCTTGCGGGTTCGTGGCCGGAACCGGCCCGCCAGGCGGCTCGGCTGCCGGGCGCTGATTCACGACAAGGAGTCCTGGAACGTGTTCGTCTGCGTCAGCACGGAATGCCTGCCCGACATGCCGCTGGCCGCCGCGATGGAGCGGCTGGCCGAACTCGAGTTCACGGCGGTCGAACTGGACGTGCACGAAAACGGCGGCCACCTCCAGCCTGCCATGGTGGCGGCCAATCCCGACGCCGCGATCGCCGAGTGCAGCGACCTGCAGCGGCTGCGGCCCGTGGCCGTCTCCTTCGCCGCCTCCGAGACCCCGGAGGTCTACGATCTCTTCTCGGCCTGCTGCCGACTGGCAAAGTCGCTCGGCGTCGTCACGATGGTGGTCGAGTCTTCAGAGCTCGGCACCCCCTTCAACGGTGAGATCGAGCGACTCCGCAAGATGGTGGCGATCGCCTCCGGGCTCGGCGCCGTGGTCGCGGTGAAGACGTCGGCCGGCAGGATGACGCAGGATGCCGAGACGACGGCGTCACTCTGTCGCAACGTCCCGGGTCTCGGCGTCACGCTCGACCCGACCCACTTCATCTACGGCCACAAGAAGCCGGCCTCGTGGGAGTCGATCCTCAAGTACGTCTGCCACGTGCATCTCCGCGACTCGAAGGCCGATGCCTTTCAGGTGCGGGTCGGCCAGGGCAACGTCGAGTACGGCAAGATCGTCCAGCAGTTGGAGCGGGTGGGCTACAAGCGGGCGCTCAGCGCCCACATGCCGCCCATGGAGGGCATCGACCAGGTGGCCGAGCTCCGCAAGATGCGGTTGCTTCTCGAGAGCCTGCTGTAAATCGCTCGACGTCGCCGTCCGTGGGTCTTCGTCGGGAAGCCCCAAGCGCAAGCGCGGGAAATACGCCCGCCACGTCGATCCGCTCCGCGCTACCGTCGAGGTTGCTGCCCGTCTACCCGTCGCTTGCGCTCTGGGCTTCCTGAGAGGCATCTCCGCGGGGAATAGGGCCCGCCAGTCAACCTGCTTCGCGCTACCGCACGGTGCCGGTGGCTTCGGCGCGGCTGGCCATCTCGGCGTAGTTTCGCGACTGCTGGTCGTCGCCCTGTTCGGCGTACATCGTCGCCAGGTTCCCGTAGGCCACGGCGAGGGCTCGCTCTTCGAGCTGGCTCTTGTCAACGGCCGCCACCATGAGGTCGACACCGCGACGACTGAGCGTGACGGCTTCCTCACGACGCGCCACCTGCCAGTAGGAGATGGCCATGCTCACGTACGATTCGCCGAGGCGGCCGAGATCGCCGTCGAGTTCAAAGCGGTCGTTGCCGTCCCACAGCGGAATCGCGCGGTCGAACCAGGTGACGGCCGTCGCATGGTCGCCGCGCTGGAGGCTGTGCATGATGCCAATGCGGAACATCAACTCGCCGACGTTTTTCCGCTCGGCAGCGGTGAGCTCCCGCTGCTCCGCGCCCCGTTCCAGATAGGCCGCGGTCAGCGTGGCGTTGTCGAGCATGTCGGTGGCATCGCCACGTTTCTGGGCGGCAGTGAGGCCGTCGGCAAGTCCCTGCCCGACCTCCCAGTCGAGCTGCCGTCGTCGCCATGGGTCGGCTTCGGTCTCGCCGATCCGGTCGCGGAGTTCCAGGAGCCGCTTCACCCACGCGAGCGGCTCGATCGCCTCGGTGGAGCCGGCCGCGGCGGCAAGTGCACCACGGCAGAGTTGCAACTCCAGCACGTTGCGTTCGCGGTCGTTGCCGTCGAACTCCTTCACGACCGCATCCGCCCTGCTGATCCACTTGGGGATCACGCGGCTTTTCTGCTGCCATGTCCCGCGGGCGATCGCGAGCGCCGTGCCAAGGTGGGCGTCGAGCAACAGCTCACGGACGGCTGCCTGCACCGCCGGCGACCGCTTGGCCAGCAAGGGCGAGCCGCGGCGAATGGCTTCGCCGAACTGTTCGACGGCCTTCTGATGATCGGGAGTCTTCCGGGCGAGTTCGATCCGCCCAGCGAGCCGTGATGCCTGTGCCATGACCAGCGGCGATGAACTGGCGGCACTCGCGACGCCGTCGAGCATCACGCGAGCCTCCTCCGGCCGATCGAGGGCCAGGAGCACGCCCGCGCACTTGAGCTTCGTCCAGACATCGTCGGGATCCAGGCGGACGGCCTGCTTCGCCAGCGTGAGGGCCTGCGTCCACTTGCCCTGATCGGCTGCCATCGCGAGCAGGAGCCGATGGGCCCGGACGTGCTGGGGATCGATCTGAATGGCGTACTGCAGGTCCGCCACCGCATAGGCCGAGCACGTCTCGATCTCCCCCTCGGCTCGCAGCACGAACGAATCCGGGTCGAGCGGCTCGATGAGGATGCCGGTGGCGTCTTTGGTCCCGGGGGAGACGCTCAAGATCACACCTCGTTCGGGATAGACCACGCCGATTTCAGCGCCCTGGTCGTCACGGACCGCCACCGTGCGCAGGTCGGCGATCTCCAGCTGTCGGGCCAGATCCGCCACGGCGACCGCTTCTCCGAGTTTGATGCGGATTCCGATGACGAGATCGTTCTGAAAGCTCACCTCGACCCGCTCGAAAGGCTCGATCACCCATACGGCTCCGGTCGCGCCGTCCTCGTGATTCAACGCCTCGCCTGCGCCCCAACTTTTTTCGATCTCCGCGCGGGTCGTCTTGCCGGGCAGGGCGCCACGGAAACTCGCCGGGTCGACGGAGAGCGTCGGCATCTCGTCCGGAGTGGGACCGGTCGGCTTCGCATGGGGATCGACGTCGGCCAACGGCGGGGCCGTGACTTCCGCCGGCGGCTTTGCTTCAGCCGCCGATGGGGCCAGCGTGGTGGGCTTCGGGAGTGTCGCGACACGGTCGTTGATCCAACGACGAAATCCACTCGACTCGGTTGTGGCGGGTGCCGCGACGGGCGTCAGGGGGGGCGCTGCCACGGGGCGAATCACCGGCGTGGCAACAGGCTTTGAATCACTCCAGTCGGCAACAGTGGTAGCCGTGCTCCGGTCAGCGGCGGCTTCGCTTGTCGACGGAGTTGCGTCGTCGCCGAACGATTCGATCCACGTCGGCAGCCGCATCAGCGTTCGCGGTGGTGTGGCATCGTCGTCGGCACGGGACGGGCGAAGGAATCCGCAGGCTCCCGTCAGGAGCGTTCCGCAGAGCAGCAATCGCGAGGTCGAGCACCGCAGCGTGGCCACGAGGTATCTCCTTGAACGGCAGCGTGAACGAAAGCCGGGAAACCGTGGGAGCGATCCTCCCGAAGGCTGCGGAGGGTAGGAGGGGCCAGGCCGTGGGTCCAGACCAGCCCACGCGGTCTCCCGGCTTTTTTCGTGCCTCCGCCAGTCTGCCTAGAGTGACGAGTCCCAGTGGCTACCATTGGTGCTGGTCTAACGGAGAATATCGCGTCCTGTGTCGAATCCCGAGCCAATGCATGTCGCGGTGATCGGTGGCGGTCTGGCCGGTCTTGCGGCCGCCGAGGCGTTGCGTCGGGCTGCTCCCGCGTGCCGAGTGACGGTGTTCGAGCCATCGGGACGGGCTGGCGGTGTGATCGGCACCGTGCATCAGGACGGCTGGCTCGTGGAGCGGTCGGCCGACTGCTTTCTCGCCGCGCGACTGGAAGGGCTGGCGCTCGTCTCGAGACTGGGACTCGACCGCGAACTCATCGGCGTCGAACCCCTGGCCAGGCGGGCACTCATCTGGCATGCAGGGCGGACCCTCCCGGCACCTGCGGGATTTCGCCTCATGGCCCCGAGCCGCGTGGCGGGCATCCTCGGCACGCCCGTCCTCTCTCCGGTCGGCCGCCTCCGGCTGCTCGGCGAGCGGCTGGTTGCGGCGCGGCGCGGCGGCTCTCCGGGCGACGACGAATCGCTCGAGAGTTTCGCCGTGCGTCGTCTTGGTCGCGAGGCCTTCGAGCGGCTCGTGCAGCCACTCGCGTCGGGAATCTGGACAGCTGATCCGGCGCGGCTGAGCATGGCCGCCGCCTGTCCTGAGTTTCTGGCCATGGAACACGAGTGGGGCAGCCTGTGGGCCGGCGAGCGAGCCCGACTCCGCCGCCAGACGGGCGGTGCCGAGGCCGCAGGGGCCCGCTATGGCCAGTTCGTCACGCTCGCGTCCGGCATGGAGACGCTGCCGCGGCGTCTCGCCGAGGAGCTGCGTTGCTCCGGCGTGCAGTTCATCGCCGGCGACGTCACTGGTCTCGGCACGACGTCCGGCGGCCGGTGGCGTCTCAACGCGGGCTGCCTCGAATCTGGTGCGCTGACGGTCGATGCGGTCGTGATGGCGGCTCCGGCACACGTCGCGGCGATGGTCCTCCGCGGCGTCGACTCCCAGCTCGCCGGGGAACTCGCGGCGATCGGCTATGCCGGCTCGTGCATCGTCTCACTCGGTTACGCCCGCGACGCCGTCGCCCATCCGCTCGACGCCGCCGGCATGGTGGTGCCGCGGACGGCGGGCCGTCGCATCCTTGCGGCCAGTTTCTCGAGCTCGAAGTTTCCGGGCCGCGCCCCCGAGGGCTGCGTGCTCATTCGGGTGTTCATCGGCGGGGCCCTCGACCCGGGGGCGATGCACCTCGACGATGGTGGACTCACCGCGCTCGCTCGTCGCGAACTCGGCGACCTGCTCGGGGCCCGCGGAGAGCCGCGGCTCGTGCGGGTGGAACGTTGGGGCCATGCCATGCCGCAATACCACGTCGGCCACCTCGCCCGCATCGCGCGGATCGAGGCGCTCGTGAGCCTCCACCCCGGGCTTGCCCTGGCGGGTGCGGCCTATCGGGGGGTCGGCATTCCGCAGGTCATCGCCTCAGGTCAGGCCGCGGCCGAGCGGTGCCTTGCGGCAGCCCGGCCAGCGTGACAAAGCCGGCGAGCTATTTCTTCTTGGCCCCAGCGGCGGGCTTGGCGGCCGCGCCCTCGGCCCCTTCGACCTTCTTGACCTTCTTCTTCATGGCGAGCTTCTGGACGCGGACCTTCGGCAGCCCCAGCGGACTGCGGCCGTCCTGCCACCGCTCCTGCTCCTTGAGCTTGGTGATCCGTTCGGCGCGACTGAGCACGCCACGGGCACCCGAGGAACCCTTGCGCACCCGGAGGCTCTTGTCCATCGTCATGGGAATGATCCTTGGTCCTGCTGGCTCGGAATGAGCGACTGTGGGTCGGGTTTCACGCCTCGGCACGTCGCCGCGAAGAAAACGAAATTACGGACAACGGCCGTCCGCTTCAAGGGCTGACGTCGCCGGCACGTTGCGACGGGGGTTTTCAGGCTTTCACCGCGGCGATCGAGGCGAGAAACTTCGCCATCGATGCGGGGCGGCGATTGGGGTCGGCCTCGAGGCATGACGCGATCGCGGCAGCCAGCGGCGGGGGGATTTCGGGCCAGTGATCGCAAAGTGCGGCGGGCGGAGTGTCGTGGGCGAGGGCCGCGCTCCCGCTCGTTCCCCGAGGCCATGGGGACTGTCCCGCGCAGATTTCGTAGGCCGTCACTCCGAACGAAAAGATGTCGAGCCGCTTGTCGGCCTGCCGCCGTCGGACCACCTCGGGGGCCATGTAGTTCGGGGTGCCGACGCGGTTGCCCGGCTGCAAAAAGGCCGGCTTGTCGGGCACGGTGAGTCCGAAGTCAATGAGCACGAGCCGGCCGTCCGGCCGGAGAATGAAGTTGCGGGGGCAGATGTCGCGGTGCACGAAGCCGGCATCGTGCACCGCGGCGATTGCCGTCGCGGCCTGCCGCACGAGGTCGATGCGCTCGGCGGGGCTGAAGGGCTTTCGGGAGTTGATCAGTGAATGCAGTAGCACGCCGTCGACGTAGTCCAGCACGAGGAACGGGTCGCCTGTGGTCGACGTGCCCCACTCCAGCGTGCGGACGATGTTGGGGCCCGTGATTTTCTGCCCGATCTCGCCTTCCCCGGGCTTGCCCAGCGACTTGTAGCGGCTTTCCACCGGAGCCGCCTTCGCCGCATCGACGATCTTGAGTCCGAGGACCTGCCCCGTCTTCAGATCGCGGACCTTGTAGAAGGTCGACATCGTGCCGGACGAACTTTCCCGCAGCCGCTCGAACCGCTTCCAGAGATCGGTTCGGTCCGATCCACCGAACAGCGAAGAGAAAAACCCCATGCCCTGACGTCCTCGACTCAGTGCTGCTTCAATGTTGCGAGTTCGGCGTGGGCGGCGGCGAGTTCCTTCTCGAGCCGCGGCACCTCGGCCGGATCATCGGGCTGCTTCTTCGCTCCCGCCACCAGCTGCTGGAGCTTCGCGATCTTCTGCTGCAGCACCTCGATCCGCTTCTTCGCTTTTTTGTCCATCGAGATCCTCCCCGCCTTCACGGCGATTGTCCTGGTCGTTCCTGCGTTCGATCATCACGCCGCCATCGCCGAGCGGCATCACGTTGGGGCCGGTGTGCAACTGCCTCATCCACCCCGAAAGCAGCACGACCGCCAGCATGAGACCGATCGTCACCGAAAGCCACTTGGCCCGATCGTTTCGCACCCACGCCGTCCCCGCTCCGCGGCCGACGAGCGCGCTTGCAAAGTAGAAGACCACGAGGGCGAGCAGAAACTTCGCCCCGAAGAGCGCGTGGTAGCTCGTCTGCCGCATCCACTCGCCACTCGCCCAGCCTTCCCCCTTCACGCGGGCGTTGAAGAGGAGAAAGTTCACGAGCCCGGTGGCCAGCAGCACCGTGATCGCGCCGATCACCCAGGGCAGCCAGGACCGACGAATGCGGTCGTGGACTCGGTCCCGCGTGGCCGAGTCGAGCTCGGAGAGGGCCGGGAGAAGGGCGAAGCGGGCGAACACGAGCCCCCCCATCGCCACGATGGCGGCGAGGACGTGGGCCCAGCGAAGCACGAGCAGAGTTGGATCCATGGGTTCCCTTCGTGGCGGTCGGACGTGTGACAGGATCGTACCCGATGCCGCAGGCCCGCCCAAGCGGCGTCGGCCCCGGGCCCGATTGTCTTGCCCCCCTTCCGCCGCCTACAGTGCGAGGCATGGATGAGTTCGACGAATTCGACGAGGGTTTGGAGGCGGACGCGCAGCTGCCCGGAGTGCAGTCGCACGACCGCTGGATGCGGTTGGCGCTCGACGAGGCGCGGGCCGCCGCCGCCGAGGACGAGGTGCCCGTCGGCGCGATCGTGGTGGCGGGCGGGCGGATCATCGCCAGCGCCCACAACCAGCGGGAGCAGCTCGCCGACCCGACGGCGCATGCGGAGATGATCGCGATTACGCAGGCGGCCGCGGCGCTCGGCTCGTGGCGTCTCGAAGGGTGTGCGCTCTATGTCACACTCGAGCCCTGTCCGATGTGCGCCGGGGCGATCCTCCAGGCCCGCGTGCCGGTCGTGGTGTGGGGCGCGGCCGATCCCAAGGCCGGAGCGGTCGAATCGCTCTACCGACTCTTCGAAGACCCGCGTCTCAACCACCGCGTCGACCATGTCGGTCGCGTGCTCGCCGACGAATGCGGACGGATTCTCACGGACTTTTTCCGTGGCAAGCGCCGCGGTCCGAACGCGGGTCCGGGCGCAGGATCGGGCGCGTGAAGCCGGTCGCCGCGGTCCAGCGCTCGCCCGTTACGAACGTGCCGTGATCGGCACGAACTCACGGAGCGTTTCGCCGGAGTAGATCTGGCGGGGTCGGCAGATCTTCTTGGTGGGCGAATGGTGCATCTCGTCCCAATGGGCGATCCAGCCGGGGAGGCGGCCCATCGCGAACAGCACGGTGAACATCTGCACGGGGATCCCCATGGCCCGGTAGATCACCCCGGAATAGAAGTCGACGTTGGGGTAGAGCTTGCGCTCGATGAAATAGTCGTCGGCGAGGGCCACCTCCTCGAGTTGCTGGGCGATGTCGAAGAGCGGGTCGTGCCGCGCGATCTTCGCGAGCAGTTTGTCGGAGGTCGCCTTGATCAGTTTGGCCCGCGGATCGTAGTTCTTGTAGACGCGGTGGCCGAAGCCCATCAGCCGGAATCCCGAATCCTTTTTCTTGGCCAGGTCGACGTATTTCCGCACGTTGCCGCCGTCGGCCACGATCTTCTCGAGCATCTCGACGCAGGCTTGGTTGGCGCCGCCGTGCAATGGCCCCCAGAGCGCCGAGATACCGGCCGACACGCTGGCGAAGAGGTTGGCGTCGCTCGAGCCCACCATCCGCACCGTGGACGTCGAGCAGTTCTGCTCGTGATCGGCATGCACGATCAGGAGCATGTCGAGGGCGTCGGCGAAGTCGGGGTCGATGTGATATTCCTCGCACGGCACCGCGAACATCATGTGGAGAAAGTTTTCGCAGTAGTTGAGGTCGTTGCGGGGATACATCAGCGGCTGGCCGCACGACTTCTTGTGGCTGTAGGCCGCGATCGTCGGCAGCTTTGCCAGCAGCCGATGCACGCTCACCTCGACCTGCCGTGGATCACGGACGTCGAGGGAGTCTTGATAGAAGGTGGAGAGTGCGCCGACGACGCTGCCCACGATCGCCATCGGATGGGCGTCGCGGGGAAAGCCGCCGTAGAAGCTCCGCATGTCCTCGTGGATCATGGTGTGGTGCGAGAGCGACGTGCGGAAGGCGTCGAGTTCGGCGACCGTCGGTAGGTTGCCGTAGATCAGGAGATACGCGACCTCCACGAAATCGCACTTCTCCGCGAGCACTTCGATCGGGTATCCCCGGTAGCGGAGGATGCCCTTGTCGCCGTCGAGGAACGTGATTGCGCTCGTGGTGGAGCCGGTGTTGACGTAGCCCTCGTCGAGCGTGATCAGGCCCGTCTGTGCCCGCAGTTTAGCGATGTCGATCGCGCGTTCACCTTCGGTGCCGACGATCACGGGAAGGTCGTACGGCACGGGTGTGACGTCGAGCCGGGCGACGCCGTCGGCGTGCGTGCCTGGCCACGGGGGGGCGGCCGTCGAGGGGCTGGAAGGGGGCGTCGAGATCCGGGTGGGGGCGGTCATCGGCGGGTCTCCGGCACGAGCCGTTGGCGGCAGAGTCGCCGCTGCCAGGCGGGAGTCGCAGTCTAGCCGCGAAAGGAAGGACCGGCAATCCGCAGCCGCGTGCTCAGATGCGGTCTACCGCGATGTCGTGCCGCCGGGGCGGCCGGCGGTGAACTGCGGCTGCGCCGCCGAACCGGACTGTTCTTCGAACACCGTCCAGACCGGCGTCCGCTGGCGGAGTTTGGCGAGGTATTCGTCCGTCGCCGCTTTCCGGCGTTCGGTCAGCAGCGTGTCGCGGATGCCGACCTGCGCCTCGATGAACGGCGTGCGGCCCGCGTCCTGTCGTTCGACGACCCGCACGATGTGGAGCATCTCTCCGTCTTCGAGGATCGCGCTCAACTGGCCGATGGGAAGCGAGAAGATGGCCTCGTCGAGCGTCTTCGAGGCGAGGCTGCCCTTGTTGGTCCAGTCGAACGTTCCTCCCTGCGACGCCGTCGGCCCTTCGGATCGGTTGCGGGCGATGTCGGCGAACGGTCGTCCGCCGAGCACCTCGTTGCCCATCTCGGCGAGAAGGTCCCAGGCCGCGCGATGTGATCGTTTGAGCCCCGTCTTGACCGTCAGCGCCTCGAAGCGGGCCTTCGCCAGAAACTCGTAGTCAGCGAGGTGATTCTGGTACCAGGCAATCAGTTCGGCGTGCGGGATCTCATCATCGGCCTTCACGTTTTTCCGCATCCACTCCTGGGCGAGGCCGCGCTCGAAGAACATCTTCCGCATGCGGTCGAGCGACATGCCGCGAGCCCGAAGCGACTTCTCAAACTCCATCGAGTTGGGTGAGTTGGCCTCCTTCATCATCTTCGGCAACTGCTGCTCGTCGAAGGCTTTGTCGACGTTCTTGCGGATCTCCGGAAGTTTGTCGGAGGGGATCTCGCGGCAGGCGTCGACGTAGACGAGGAGCGTCTCGACATGAGGTTCGAGCACCTGCTGGCAGATCTGCAACCGCAGAGCCCGGACCTGATCGGGCGGCATGCCGGGCGTGACCTTCTCCAGCCATTCGAGCGCCTTCGGCGTGAGCAGATCGGCCTCCAGCACAACCTCCGGGCCGACGCGAGCGATCACCATCGCCGTTTCCAGCGACTGGATGCCGGGGAGTTCGTCGGTCGGCGTCGCGGCCGGTGTCTCGAAGGCGGCGGGCACCACGCCTTCGTCGGGAGCCGCCGTGCCTCCTCCTCCCACCACGGCCTTGGCGACTTCACTGGCGATCAGTTGGCCGACGGGCTCGAGCGGCGAGCCGGGGTTGGCGCGGATGCTGGAGAGCACGTGGTTGTCGGTCGCGGCACCCTTCGCCGTTGGCCAGCCCTCCGGCCGCGACACCGTGGCAGGGATGTTCGGCACCTGGGCCGGTTGGACCATGGCCCGTGGCGCGGTCTGCGGAGCGGTCTGTGGCGACGACGCGTCATCCGCGACGACGGGGAACGCCGCACAGCAGATCAGCGCGGCGGCGAGTCGTCTTGAGAGCATGCGGCGTTCACGAGGTCGGTGGTCTGGCATCGCGATGGGGCGGGACTATAGGGCCGCTCGCAAGGCGGTCGCAAGAGCGTCCCAGTCGCGGCAAATCCCCCGGCTTTCCCGGCTCTGCGGCAGTCGTGAGCGGGGCCGGAGGCGGTGGCATCCTTCGCCGGGCTGGACGATACGGCCTCCGCGGCCCTCTCATAGGCACTGGCACGAAAAACGAGACAGGGCTCGCGGGCACTCCGATGTGTGGAATCGTATGAATCTGGAAGCGGAACGGAGAGCATGCCGCCTCGGCATCAAGCCGCTCTATGTGGCGGAAGCCGGCCAGGACATGCTCTTCGCCTCGGAGTTCAAAGCCATCCTGGCTCATCGCGGAGTGGTGAAGCAGGTCGACGAATCGGCCCTGAATCGCAGTTTTCTTGCCAGGCGACGCTCCCACGACACGCTCTTTGCGGGCGTCACCGGCTTGCCGTCCGGCAGTTGGTGGAAGGTGACCCCCGACGGGATTACGAAGTACCGCTACTTCGATCTTGAGACCGCGATTGATCGGAAGCGTCTGACCGACAATCACCGGTCGATCGATCTGAAAACTGTCACCGAGGCCCTGGAACGCAATCTCCGGGAGAGCGTTCGTATTCATCTCGCAAGCGATGCCCCCATCGCCGCGATGTGCAGCGGCGGAGTGGATTCGAGCCTCGTTGCGGCGTACGCCGGCGACGACCGACCGGGCATGGTCGGCTACGTCGCCGAAGCACCGGTCGGGAGCGGCGAGGCGGCCCAGGCACTGCGTGTCGGTCGCCATATCAAGATCCCGATCCGCGAGGTGGCCGTCCCCCGCGAGGATTACCTTCGATTCTGGCCGGTCTGCAACTGGCACCTCGACAGCCCCGCCCACCATTCAGCATGGCCGCCTCAATCGAGATGCGGGTTCCGTTTCTCGAGAACTGCCTGATCGACTTTGGCATGCATCTTCCCAGCCCGGTCAAGTTTCGGCGCAGCCAGGCCAAATGGGCGTTGAAAACCGTCGCGCTCAAACGCCTCCCACGCGACGTCGTCTTTGCCCGTAAAAAGGGGTTCCCGATGCCTCACTCCTACACGGATGGCACCGAACGAATCCTGCTCGGCGGACTCCTGGCCGATCAGTTGCAGTGGTCAAGAGCGGCGACGGAGTTCATCGTCGACGACCTGAGGCACGACATCGACATGCGGTTTCTCATGGTCGGGACGGAAATCTGGCTGCGGCAGCAGTTTGGCAACGAGACCTCGGCCGCCATCGGCGAGCAACTCCTCGCGCACGCCCGTTGATGGTTCCGCCAGGCCACGCGGCGGTCGCCGGGAAACGTTTCCTCGAGGACGGCGACCCTCATGATGAAGGTTTCCATCCCGACCGCCGTCCAAGACGTCGATCAGCGGCGGAGCGAGACGGCGAGGCGGGCTGGGGCCAACGGCCGGGCCCGCGACTGAAGCGACTGGGACGTGACCACGAACCGAGCCGAGACGTCGTACTGGCCGCCGAACGTGTCGGTGGTGCCTGTCGCCCGGAGGACCAGCACGTAGGTGCCGGCGGCGGTGACTCGCGGCGCGGTGACCGACGCCGTGACCACGCCCTTCGTGTTCGCCGTCGTGACCACCCAACTGCCGACCGGTGTCCACCGGCCGGAGGCGGCGTTCGGGACTTGATAGAGGATGTACTGGTACGTTTTCGAGGCGACGCCCTGCGCCGTGAACGAGAGCACGCCCGCCTTGACCGCCGGGCCCACCGTGAACGTCAGCGGCGTAGGAGCCTTCGCGCTGGCCCAGCGATTGAGCTTGATCGTCACCGCCGTGGGAAACGCGCTGGTGAGCGTGGGATCGTTGCCCCCCTGGTCGTCGTAGGCGAAGCCGTAGGCAAGTCCCACCTGCGAGTTTGGCTTGGTGATGCTGACGCCGGGCTGGTGGAGGAACCCGGCGTAGTAGTTGGCCCAGTTGCTGCCGGTCGTGTTGGCCTTTGGATAAAACGTCGTGGCGTCGTTCCAGGCCGCGGTCACGTCCTGATTGACCGGCACAGCGTTGGCGACGCCGCGATTGAAGGCCGACACGATCGTGTTTTCGACGTCGAGGAGGATCTGGGACGTCGCCCCGGTGCCGGATAGCTGGCCGGCGTTGGCCTGGCCGATCCCGTCGGCGAACGCGCCGAGGCAACCAAACACCATCGCGCCTGAAGACAGCGTGCCGGTCCAGGGAGGGGCCGCAGGCACGAATGACGCATGCACCGTGGCGGTGCCGACGCCCGCCCCGCTGAAGCCAATCGTGGGGAGCGACGTGTAGCCAGCCCCGGGCTTCGTCAGGGCCACGTATGCGATCGTGCCGCTTCCGTCGGTCACGAAAAAACCCTCCGCGGTCGTGGTGGCACCGCCGCCGCTGAAGGTCAGCGCGCCGACGGTGTTGGGCGTGAAGCCCGAGTTGTCACCCGACGTGACCGCGAGGCTGCCCAATCCCGTGCCGTGCGGAAAGTTGTCGGGGAACGTGCCCCGCGGGCGGTTCTCCTGAAAGAACGGGGCATAGATTAGGTAGGTCTGGCCACCGACCACCACGTTCCAGTTGGCATCGGCCTGCTGGAGTTCGAGCACCGTGAACTGGCCCGGCACCTGGAAGGTGTACGTGCCCGTCCCGCTCGTGGTGGTGCCGGCGATGCTGACGGTCGTCACGTTGTCCGCGTCGATGGACGGCGCGGCCGTGACCACGGCCTTGTCCGTGATGCCCGGGCCGGTCACGAGCAGGTTCGTGCCCAGCGACACCGACGCGGGGGCCATGCCGTTGGGCACCGCCACCGCGGGGAACGAGAGCGTGCCCCCCGCCAGCGTGACGCTGTCGTACTGGTACGACAGCGGCTCGAAGCCGGTCACCGTCTGGCCGACGAAGTTGAATCCGTCGCGCTGGAGGCGGAAGCTGCCAGTGGGCTGATAGCGGCTGAAGAACTCGGTCAGGGAAGCATCGAAATACTGCCGGAGCACGTCCTGGCCGGCCTTCGTCATGTCCGGCGGCGGATTGGTGATCGCGTCGGATGGATTGAGGAGCCGGTAGGGCGTCACCAACGCCTGATAGGCCGCCTGGGCATCGGCCGCGAGCGGCACGCCGTTGTCGCCGAGGAACTGCGTGGCGATGTAGTCGGGGTAGATCGAGGCAAGCGTCGACCGCGCCACCTTGATCCCCACGCCGGCGGACTTGCCGCCACTATCGGCGGGCGACACGTTCATCGTGAACGGAATGCCCACCTGATCGACCTGGGTCGTGTTGATGAACAGCACGCCGTCGTTGGGGGCGGTGGATCGCTGCGTGAACTCGAAGAAGTCGTAGTTGATCTGGTTGTTGGGATCGGTCGGGTTGTTGGCGGCCGGGAATTGCGGCTTATTCGACACGATCGGGATCACCGGCGGCAGCCCGTAACTGAACACGACCCGCGTGGAATCGAGTCGGGCGAAGGGGGAGTTGGTGACGACGAAGTTCGCCAGGGATCCCTCTTTCGCGGTCGGGCCAAACAACTGGAAGGTCGGCACGGTCGCGGGGGGCGTGCCGGCGGCCATCGAGACGAACTGCAGGGGCTTCTTGAGGTCTCGCTTGCCGCCGGTCGACTGCGGCACGAGGTAGCCGAAGGTAGGTTTGCCTTGCAGGTCGACCTGCTTGCCCGCGATGGCGACGTGCACCGCCATGCCCGGCGCGTTGTTTTTGAAACTGAACGTGATCGGGGCGTTGGCCGTCGCGGTGACGGCCGCGTTCATCGCCACGGTGCCGGTGGCCGTGGTCGTGCAGCCGGTGAAGGCGGTGCCGCTGATGCCCGTGTAATTCACGACGAGTGGAGTCTGACTGCCCACGATCGGTACCAGCAGGAAGCCCGGTTTCGTGGCGGAGGCAGCCGCGAACCCGAACCCGGTGGAGACCACCGGCAGCCTGAATGGCTGGCCGGCCGCGGGCAGCGTGACCGCCTTGGTCACGAGCGTGGCCCCGGGTGTCGGGGCCGTCGATTCGACGAGGATCGAGCCGGTGGGCACCGTGATCGTGGCGACGGACTGGCCCGGCGTGACACCGAGCGCGCCGACGAGTTGCAGGCCCTGGAGCGTGCCCGGCGCCGATGCGGAGGGCAACGTGCTCGTCTTCACGTTGTATTGAAAGACGCCGTTGCCGCCGGCGCCCAGGACGTAGGCGAAGCCCGTGCCGGTGAAGACGGCTCCGGCTCCGCCGTTGACCGTGATGCTGCCGCCGCCGAGGGCGCCGAACGTGGTCTCGCTCAGGTTCGCCGTGGTCGACTGGGCCGCCTGCGTCACGGTCGTCGTGGCCGACAGCGGCTGCGTAGCGTCGCCGGCGATCGTGGCGAGCGTTGAAAAGAGGCCGCTGGACGTCCCGCCGTAGGAGACGGTCGCAAACGGCGCCTGAGAACCCGCTTGCGAGAGCAGCGCGTAGCCCGGTGCGGCCGCAAAGCCGGCCGTGTCGCTGACGGCGAGGCCCTGACCTGGTTGGCTGCTGGTGCTCACCACCGACGTCAGCGACTGGCCGACCGAGGGCGCGACGACCGTCGTCGAGACAGCAAGGGCGATGCGCGACTCCAGTCGCTCGGGACCGGCCGTATTTTGCGGACGGCTCGTGCGGCGGCGAACCGGCCGGCGGTCCTGTCGCCGCGAATGGAAGCCAATCAGATTCATGACAGAAATCTCCTCACGATAGACGCCCGCAGAACAGCCCCCTCAACACCATACGCCCGAATGTTTGCGTCCGCAAATAATCGGGCGAATGCAGTCGGTTTCGCTTGGCCTCGAGGGGGCATCATCGGGGGTAGCGGATAGGCCGGCCCGCGGCTTGCGCGCGACGCCCCGCGGACCACCGCCGATGGCCTGCTCATGAAGGGCGTGACCACGAAGGATAGCTACGGCGATGGCCTCTGATACGGATCCCACTTAATCCCCAGGCGTGATCCACCGGGTTCTGCGGATCGACCGGATGTCTGTCCTGCGAAGCGTCCGGTGGCTCCTGACGGCTTCCTCGACGAGGGCCTGCTCGTCGGCGTAAGTGCGATTGCTCCAGTGGTGCTCGCGAAGCCAGTGCCAGAGTCGTTCGACTGGATTGAGTTCTGGTGAGTACGGCGGCAGGAACAGCGGCGTGATGCGCCGGGGCCATCGCAACTTGTGTGCACTATGCCAGCCTGCGCCGTCGAGGATCATGACGGCATGCTCGCGGCGGTGAAGCTTGCTCGCTGCCGCGTCAAGGAACGCCTGCATGGTCGCGGTGTTCACATCACGGAATGGCATGGCCAGTGACCAGCCCGTGGCAGGCTCGACGGCCGCGAATATCCAGATCGACTTGCGGCCGTTCTGACGCACGACGGTCGGCCGCGATCCCTTGATCGCCCAGACAGCCGTCAGCGTGCCCTGTTGGCCGAATCTCGCCTCGTCTTGGAACCACAGGCGAACCTTCGTGCGAGGCCGTGAGGCCCGCACGCGATTCACAAAAGGGGGGCGCGCCGCTTGAAGGCCTTCGCTGCAGCCGGGTTCTGCCGTGGATGCCTCGGCCGGGGCTCGAGGCAAACGAATCCATGCCGCTTGAGCAGCTGGTAGACCCCATTGAGGGAAAACGTCTTGCCGAACTCGCGATCCAGAATGCCTTCAATCTGCCGCCCTCGCAGCGATGCGACACCGTCTCGCGGTGTCGCGCCGGCCTTCACCCGCTGCACGAAGCGAGTCTCCTGCTCGGGCGACAGCCGTGGCCGACGGCCCGGTGGCGTGCGTCCTTGCACCGCCTCGATACCGCCGTCGCGATAGGCGTATGCCCAACGCTGCACGAAGGCCCGACTGCGGCCCACAGAGGCAGACACTTCGAGTGTCTGCCGGCCCTGCAGCACGAGTAGGCCGCTCCGCAGCCGGTCTCGCTGCATGGCATTCGATTCCCTGGCGATCAGTCGGGCAAGCTTCTGGCGATCCCCTCGCTTCCGTTCGCTGATGTCCATGCGACCTCCTCCGGTGGAGGCCGCATCATGGCGCTCCGAGAGGGATCGCGCAAGCCGGAAAGATGGCCATGCCGCCAAGATCGTGGTTCGCAGGGAACCACGTATGCGGCGTCGTTCCTCTGGGCGAACGAGGAGACCGCGAGGGGCTACCCGTGCTCCGGGAGCCGGCATCGAGTGAGTGGAGGGCAGGATGCCCGCAACGAACGTCCGGCGACGGAGGATGGGTAGCCCCGAACCCACGCCCGCAGGCGTTAACCGCCAGCAACGCGGAATCAGCGGCACACTGGGCCCGGGCGCGCGAGGATCAAGTGGGAGCCGTATGACACATCGAGTTCACGGGGCCGCGGTTCGCGGGGGACAAGAAGATCGCGAACCCCCGGATGACCGTGCGCCACAATGGCGTCGCGATCCAGGACGAGTCGAGATCCCGAAGATCACGCCGGGCGGTCCGCACACGGTCGACGGCCAGGGTCATCAACGCGACGCAATCGGCGGCCTGCGTGCCGATCAACGCTTCCGTACCGGTTCGCGCCGCGGCAGCACGCAGACGGGCGTGGCGATCACTCACGACGCTCTCGACGAACTCGTCAGCGGCCGCCCCGCATTCTCCTGCCGACTCGGCAACGGCGTCACCGGCATCGACATGGCCACGCCTGGCTCCAAACCAGCCGCCGCTCATCGCCATCCGTGCCCTCGCCGCCTGCGCAACGAGTGCTCCCATTCTTCTCAAGTCCCAGTGCTCTTCGGCGCACTCGCTGGCTCCGCTCCTGACGCCGCGGCATTCTTCGCTTGCTCTTCCGCGAGAATCTTCAGCGTATCGAGCACCTTCCTCGGCATGGGGGTTTGCTGTTCCGACTGCCGCCACTCACGCGATGTTCGCCAGACGTTGAGATTCATTGCCTCGGTCACAAGCATGCGACTGCCAGCGGCGTCGAAGTCTAACGATGGCAACGCCCACGGCCCGGAATACATGCGGCGATCCACGGCCCCGGTGGTGGCGTCGATCACGAGAATCTCAGGGTCTCGGGCGTCGTCGGCGTGTTGACCGAACGTCGGCACCAGCACGACAAGCCGTGCGTCAGGCGAGAAGTGCGCGGTGTAATTCGTGTCGAAGTCGCCCAAAGCCTTCATTTCTTTACCGGTCGCCGCGTCAAGGATCGCCTGGTAGTTGGATGAATCGGCGGTGTAGATGAGAGCTCTGGATGCGTCATGTTGCTCCTCATTCTCAATGTGCGCATTGATTTTGGCGTATCGACTCTTGAAACCCCTGCCTACGGGTAGCTAGCTGGACTTTCTCGGCGGCTTTTCCGGTGGTCACATCATGGCGTGTCGCTTGGTGCTCACCGTAGATCAGGATGCTTGATCCATCCGGCGAGAATCGCTCATGTCGCAGGTTGTCCTCGTAGCGACGCAACGATCGCAATGACGCTCATCAATGGGCCCACAAAAATGAAGCCGCGTTGAAAAGGAGATGAATTGCAATCCGCCACACAAGGCTGGGACGTCCAACGGCAGATTCGCAAGCGTGGGACTGGTGACGGGCAGAGAATGGGGCGGGGCCCGAGGCCCTGTGCGGCACCGTTCAGAGGCTGTGGACGTCGATCACGGGCAGCTCGTCGAGTGACGCCTGAAAGATTGCCCGGTGGTCGTGCGTCTGCACGAGCTCTCCCCAGTCGGTCGGCGGCCACCCGCGCCACGAGCTTGGCCCAGGCTTGTGCGCGAGGTGTCGTGCGAGCCGAGGATAGGAACTCGAACGGCGAGAGCCGGGGCGCGAGCAGCGGGGCGGGGCAGCTTGACAGAGCGAGAGCCGTCCAATATGGTTACCCATATGAAGACAACCGTAGATATTGCTGACGACCTTCTCCTCCGTGCGAAACGCGAGGCCGAGGCTTCCCAGACCACGTTGCGCAGCCTCATTGAAGAGGGCCTGCGTGAGGTGCTCGGCCGCAAGGCGTCGTCGAAGCAAAAGCCGATCAAGCCCGTGACTTTCCGGGGAAGAGGGCTGCAGTCTGAATTCCGCGGCAAAGGCTGGGACGCGATCCGCGACGCCATCTATGGAACCGCGGAGTCATGATCGCGATTGACACCAATCTGCTCGTCTACGCCCACCGCGAAGACAGCGAGTGGCATGCCGCAGCCAAGTCGTGTCTCGTCGATCTCGCCAACAGCGGAAACTCCTGGGCCATCGCCTGGAGTTCCCTGCACGAGTTTCTTGCCATCGTCACCCATCCGCGCATCTACGCCCCGCCCACCCCGCAGGCGACCGCCTTCGAATCGCTCAAGGCCTGGCAGAGCTCCCCGGGTTTGCATCTGCTCCACGAGGGTCCCGGCTATCTCGACAAGCTCGAACGCTTGTGCGTGCAGGCCAGGATCGTGGGCGGGAAGGTTCACGATGCACGGATCGCGGCCATCTGCCTGAACCACGGTGTCGCCGAGCTCTGGACCGCTGACCGTGATTTCTCTCTCTTTCCCGAATTGAAGACCAAAAACCCGCTCATCGCCAAGTGATCGGTGCCCCTCATGCCTGCTCCACTGCGACCACTGACCCGGGCCGCTCGTGCGTGCCTGCCCTCATCTCGCTGAGCTCGACTCGGACGGAGATGCACTGGCGATTACAGAAGGAATGTTGCACTAACAAGCGGTGTAGCGTGGCAAAGCCGCAGCAGAGGCCGCCCCGGCGGCGATGCACCAAGCGTCAGCGGGCCTTGGCGGGCCGGCGGGCCGGCGCGGGGGGCTCGAGGAGCGTGCGCACGGCTTCGAGCAACTTGTCGGGTGCGGCGGCCGTGGCCTCGTCGATCGGCATCACGACCGTCTTCTGATCGACGATGCGGAGGGTCTTGCCGCGAGAGCCGGCCGCCAGCCGGAGTTTCTCCATCGCGGCCCGGTCGTGATGCCCGATCATGATCAGGCCCGGGTGCCGCGTGATCGAGTCGATCCCGAGGCCGGCGGCCAGGGCCTTGAGCCGCGTGAAGTCGAGGAGCCGCTTGGCCTCCACGGGGGGCGGCCCGAAGCGGTCGCCCAGTTCGGCGGCGAGTTCGTCGACCTGGCTCACGGCCGTCGCCCGCGAGAGCCGCCGGTAGACGTCGATCTTGGCCCGGAAGTCGGCGATGTAGTCGCGGGGCAGCCAGGCCGCGCCCGGCAGGTCGATGTTGACCGGCGGCGGTTCGGCCGGTGGCAGCGCCTTCATGCCACGAACCGCCTGCTCCAAGAGCCGGCAGTAGAGCTCGTATCCGACCGTCGCGATGTGGCCGCTCTGCTGCGTGCCGAGGAGGTTGCCCGCACCGCGGATCTCGAGATCGCGCATCGCCAGCGAGAAGCCTGCGCCCATGCTCGAAAACTCCTGGATCGCGCGGAGCCGCTTGGCCGCCGTCGAGGTGAGCCGGGCCGCCTCGTCGACGAGCAGATAGCACCAGGCGCGGTGATGCGAACGGCCCACCCGGCCGCGGAGTTGATGCAGGTCGGCGAGGCCGTAGATGTCGGCTTCGTCGATGAAGATCGTGTTGGCCTTAGGAATGTCGAGACCGCTCTCGATGATCGTCGTGGCGAGCAGGATGTCGGTCGTCCCCGCCACGAACGAGAGCATCGCCTCCTCGAGTTCCGACTCCGAGAGCCGGCCGTGCACGATGCCGATCGTCGCCTCCGGCACGATCTGCGAGATCCGGTGTGCGACCTTCTGGATGTCGTGAATCCGATTGTGCACGAAAAATACCTGCCCGCCGCGGGAGAGCTCCCGTTCGATAGCGTTGCGCACGAGGGCCGTGTCCCAGCGGGCCACCCGGGTCTCGACGGCGATCCGGTTGGTCGGCGGCGTGGTCAGGTTCGAGATGTCGCGGATCCCGAGCATCGACATGTGGAGCGTGCGGGGGATCGGCGTTGCCGTCATCGTGAGCACGTCCACGCTCGCGCGGAGCGCCTTGAGCCGCTCCTTCACGTCCACGCCGAACCGCTGCTCCTCGTCGACGACCACCAGGCCGAGATTGGCGAAGTGAATGTCGGCCTGCGCCAGCCGGTGCGTGCCGATCACGATGTCGACCGTCTTCCGCGCGAGCCCTTCGAGCGTGTCGCGTTCCTCGGCAAGGGGCGTGAGCCGCGACAGGCAGCGGATCGTGAAGGGAAACTCCGCGAACCGCGCGGTGAACGTGCGGCGATGCTGCTCGGCGAGCACGGTCGTGGGCACGAGCACGGCCACCTGTGCCCCCGCCTCGGCCGCCTTGAAGGCCGCCCGCATGGCGAGCTCGGTCTTGCCGTAGCCGACGTCGCCGCAGAGGAGCCGGTCCATCGGCCTGGCCCGCTGCATGTCCTCGCGGATCGCCTCCATCGCGGTGAGCTGGTCGGGCGTCTCGTCGAACGGAAACGACTCCTCGAACTGCCGCTGCCAGGGTGTGTCGGGAGGAAAGGGGATGCCAGGGCGGCTCTCCCGCGTGGCCTGCAGGCGGATCATGTCGGCGGCCATGTCGGCCACCGCCTTCTGCACAGCGAGCTTCTGCTTCTCCCAGGACGCGCCGCCGATTTTGGCGAGTTTGGGGGCGAGCTTGGTGCCGCCGACGTATTTCTGGACCAGCTCGATGCAGGAGGCCGGCACGTAGATCCGTGTGCCCTCGGCAAACTCGACGTCGAGAAACTCCTCCGTTCGCCCGTGCTTCTCGAGCAGTTTCAGCCCCTTGTAGCGGCCGATGCCGTGCGACACGTGGACCACGTAATCCCCCTCGTGCAGGTCGAGGAAGGTGTCGATTGCACGGGTGAGCCTTTGCTTCGTCGGCCGCCGGGCCACCTCTTCGCGGCGGAAAAGTTCGGCGCTCGACACGAGCACGAGTTTCTCGGGCACGAGCCGGAAGCCGGCCGAGAGATGCCCCCGCGCGAAGTGCAGCCGCTTCGTGCGGGCGGGCGCCGAGTCGGCGAGGAGTTCGCTCAGCCGCTTCTCCTCGGCATCCGACGGCGCGACGATCCACACCTCCTGATCCTTGCCGACCGTCTCGAGTTCCTCACGCACCCGCTCGAGTACGCCCGTGAATCGCTCGACGCTCTCCACGGCCAGCGTCGCCGTGGCATCGAGGCTCGACGAGGCGACGGCATCGAGCGCCACCGATGGGAAACGGTGGATCCGCGCAAACACCTCCTCCGGGTCGAGCAGGCCCGAGGCGGCGCCGAGCCGCTGGTGCATCCGCTTCGCCTCCTCGGCCAGTTCGCCAGGTTCGACGAGGGCAAACGCCGACCCTGGCGGGAGCAGTTCGGCCAGTTGCGTATGCCGCGTGCCGGTGGTCGCCGCGAGGGCCGTGAGATCGACGCTCTCGACCGCGGACACGCTCCGCTGTGTGACGGTGTCGAACGTGCGGAGCGACTCGATCTCGTCGCCGAAGAGATCGATGCGGACGGGCCGATCCCAGTCGGCGGCGAACAAGTCGATGATGCCGCCGCGGCGGGCGAACGTGCCGGGCGTGTCGATCGCATCGACGAGCCGCCAGCCCCGGGCCCCGAGCCACTCGGCGAGTTCCTCCGGGTCGAGCCGGCCACCCACGGCGAGCCGCCGCGTGCCCGCTTCGATCTCGCGGGGATCGGCGAGTGGCACGAGCAGCGCCTGGATGCTGGTCACCACGAGCGGCGGTCGAGCTGTATCCGGCACCGTGAGTCGCTTGACGACCGCCAGGCGTTCCGCCTCGGCCGGGTCGTCGCCCGTGGAGTCGTCGTCGCCGAGGCTCTCGACGGCCGGAAGGAGGACGGCCGGCACGTCGCTGAAGAGCGCGAGGTCGTCCACGAAGTCGTCGGCCTCCGCGGCATGCGGCAGGACGACGACGAGCGTGCCGGCCTCCGTCGACCGGGCCCGGACAAGCGCCGCCACCGCGAGCGCAGACGCCGATCCCCAGGTTCCGCCGATCGTCCCGCCATGCCCCTCACGGAGGCTGGCGACGACATCGGCGAACCCGCGGTGCGACTCCAGTGTTTCAGCCAGGCCGGGCAGGCGTCCGGCCGGCTTACGGGCGGTTTTTGCCACGTACGTCCTCGGGCCGAAGGCCAGTATAGACAGCACCGGACCGGCAGGCGGACGTCGCTCTCCGGCCCGCAGCGGCGTTTCGCCGCGGCTCAGCCGTCCGGGTTTGCCAGCAGTTGCTCGAGCCGCCCGCGAAGAGGCTCGGGCAGGCGGCCCACGGTGGCGGCGTCGATCAGCCCCACGTCGATCATGTCGCGCAGGTGAGTGCGGTCCTTGTCGCGAAACGCCGTGAGCTTCATCGCGATCAGGCGGTCGAGGCCCATGATCCGGTAGCCCTCGAACGCTTCCGCGGCAGAGAGGTCGGGGGACGGCACCGCATCCTGTGGCTTCACCCGCTCGCCGGCAAACAGGATGTGCACCGCCTCGCGGGCCTTGCCTTTGGGCCCATCGACGAAGATGTCGATGCCAAACGTGAAGGAGTGAATGAACCCAGCTTCCTCGAGGGCCGACTTCACGGCCTCGAAATCGCCGCGGGACACGAGGAGATCGACATCGACCGTCGTCCGCACGGCTGCCGGATCGATCCGCGACACCCAGGCCGCGACGGCATGCCCGCCCACGACGGCGTAGGGGATCTCCCGCGCGTCGAGCGCCGCCACTGCCCGCTTGAGGCGTTCCTTCACCATGGCCACCGCCTGCTCGATCCGGTCGAGTACGTCGAACCCGAACCTGACCACGCTCGGTCCTGCGTTCGGAATCTCGTTTGGAATCCGGGGATGTGCCCCGCCGTCGCGGTGATCGGGAGCCGTGGCCATGTCACGAAGTCTATCTGCCACGCCGACGTCCACGAAGCGCAACCTCGGAAGTGTACTGATGTACATTTTCGCGGGCAAGCGGCCGGCGTCTTTACCCCTGTCACTTCGGCGCCCGCCGCCCGCTGGTGCCAAGGGGGGGCGAGTTTTTCAGGGCGTTTTCATGGTGTATGTTTGGGGGGCATTCTGTTTGGTCCCTTCTCAGCCAGTTCCCCGTCTCAGACCACGATTCAGGAGCATCCCATGGCCACCGCGTCCCGCCCGTCGAAAGCATCCGAAGCCTTCGTGTCCGGGGCCGACGTGGTCGTCGAGTCGCTCGTCCGCCACGGCGTTGACGTGATCTTCGCGTATCCGGGTGGGGCGAGCATGCCGCTCCACCAGGCGCTCACCCGCTACAAGGACCAGATTCGCACGATCCTGCCGCGGCACGAACAAGGCGGGGCGTTCGCCGCTCAGGGCTACTCCCGCACCACCGGGCGACCGGGAGTCTGCATGGGGACGAGCGGTCCCGGCGCGCTCAACCTCGTTACGGCGATCGCCGACGCCAAGCTCGACAGCATCCCGATGGTCGTGCTCTCCGGTCAGGTCGGCACGAGCGTGATCGGCACCGACGCGTTTCAGGAAACGCCGATGGTGGAGGTCTGCCGTGGAATCACCAAGCACCACTACCTGGTCACCGATGCCAACGACATCGCCCGGGTGATGAAGGAGGCCTTCTACATCGCCACCACGGGCCGGCCGGGCCCGGTGCTCGTCGATCTCCCTAAAAACATCCAACTCGCGCAGATCGTGCCCGACTATGACTGCGCGATGAACCTGCCCGGCTACCATCCCGAGCCCCGCAAGCCTGCCCATCCCGAGCAGATCGCGCAGGTCGCGGCCGCCATCAAGCGGGCCAAGCGGCCGGTGATCTATGCCGGCGGTGGCGTCATCGCCTCCGACGCCTCCGAAGAGATCCGCACGCTCGTCAAGAAGACGGGCATTCCGGTCACGATGACGCTCATGGGTCTGGGCGTGTTTCCCGGCGACGACCCGCTCTCGCTCGACATGCTCGGCATGCACGGCAGCGTGTACGCCAACTATGCCGTCGACGAGGCCGATCTCCTGATCGCGGTGGGAGTGCGATTCGACGACCGCGTCACGGGCAAGGTGGAGGCCTTCGCCGAACACGGC
Source organism: Planctomycetia bacterium (assembly GCA_021414115.1). Taxonomy (GTDB): domain Bacteria; phylum Planctomycetota; class Planctomycetia; order Pirellulales; family UBA1268; genus QWPN01. Next base: position 66,356 of record JAIOPD010000070.1, on the reverse strand, counting down.
TTCATCGTGCACATCGACATTGATCCTTCCGAGATCAACAAGAACAAGCTCGTGCACGTGCCGATCGTGGCCGACGTGAAGGCCGCCCTCGGCCAACTCAACGCGATCGTGGAGCCACCGGCGGCCGATCTGGGCCCGTGGCACGCCCGGATCGCTGAGTGGAAGAGGGAAGATCCCTTCGCTTTCGACACGAACTACCAGGGCATCCTCGCGCAGGAGGCGATCGCGGAGCTCTCGCGGCTCACGGCGAAGCAAGACACCGTGATCGCCGTCGGCGTGGGCCAGCACCAGATGTGGGCCGCGCAGTTTTACAAGTTTCGCCGGCCGCGGACATGGCTCTCGTCCAGTGGGCTCGGCACGATGGGCTTCGGTCTGCCCGCGGCGATGGGGGCGAAGGTGGCCTGCCCCGACGCGCTCGTGGTCGACATCGACGGCGACGGCAGCATCCTGATGAACATTCAGGAGTTCGCCACCTGCAAGACCGAGAACATTCCGGTGAAAGTGCTGCTGCTCAACAACCAGCACCTCGGCATGGTGGTCCAGTGGGAAGACCGGTTCTTCAAGGGCAATCGGGCCCACACCTACCTTGGGCCGGTCGATCATCCCGAGGCCTGCGGCCAGGGCGACGGCATCTCCCCCGAGATTCGCTACCCCGATTTCGTGGCGATCGCGAAGGGGTTCGGCTGGCAGGCCGAGACGATCGCCGAGAAGAAGGATCTCGAGCCGGCGCTGCGTCGTCTGATCGACGCCCCCGGCCCCGCGATCCTCGATGTGCAGGTGCCCTACCAGTCGCACGTGCTCCCGATGATCCCGTCCGGCATGACGGTCAAGGATCTGATCAAGAAATAGCGGGAGTTCTGGCGGCGTCCCGGGACCCCTCTCCGTCAGGAAGCCCCGGGCGGGAGCCCGGGGACATTGCCGTCCACCCGCCTGGCTCCGCGCTACCCTCGCGGAGGCCACGCATCTACCCGTCGCTCGCGCTCCGGGCTTCCCGAGCACGTGTCGCCACGGCGCATGGATCGCCGCGTTTTGCGTCAGTTGCCGGGCGTGGCGAACGGATCGCTTTCGGCCGGCTTCTCGGTGGCCGCAGGGGCTGTGGGCCGTGTGGCCGCCGCGGGGGCCGCCGCTGCCGGTGCCTGCACGGCTGCCGCGGTCTGCTCGATCTTTTCGAGCGCGTTTTTCACCGCCGCAGCATCGGGGGCCGCATCAAGACTCTTGCCCGCGGCCCGAAGCGTTGTGGCCAGCTGCTCGGCGGAGATCTTGCCGGGGCCGGCGAGCAGCGTCGCCAGGCCGCCGCTGCCTTCCTCGGCGAGGATCGCGTCCGCCAGCCGGATCAGTCGCCAGGCATCGCGCCGCACCACGAGCGGTTGCATTGGCGGCCCGCTCGGCTCCGGCGTCGGCTGAAGTCCGCCAGGAAACCCGGTCGGTTTGGCGAAGTCCGGCTGTCCGGGCGGCGGTTGGCCGCCTAGGCGACGGCTCCACTCGAGATCCTCCGACGCAGTGAGGTCGCTTCTGAGCGCCGTGAGCGCGAGCCCGCGAATCGCTGCCACGATCCCGCCCGCGTCCACGTTGGAATCAGCCGCGACAGTCGTTCCGAGCGCGGCCGCCGCCCGCACGCGGACGTCGATCGGCCGTGCTGCATCGGCGACGATCTTTGCCAAGGCCGCTGCCGCCTGCGGCGATGCCTTGGGGGCTGCGACCGGAAGGATCTCGAGTGCCCGCGACACGAGCCATTCCCCTCCCGCGCCGTCCTCTGGGGCCGGTGTCACGGCCACGATGGCCACGAGCTTCGGCAGGGTCTCCCGTTGAAACGCCGGGTCAACGCCGCCTGCCCGGCCGGCTTCCGCGTGGCGGCCCAATCCCGCCGCCGCCGCCACCCGCACCGCGAGCGCGAGTTTCGTGTCGGCCATGGCCGCGGCCAATGCCGGCACCGCTCCCGGCCAAGGTCGGCCATCCTTGCTCCGCAGTTCGCCCACCAGAAGCATCGCGTTGATGCGGACGACCGGCTCGGCCTTCGGGTTTCGGGCCAGTGTCGTCAGCGATCGCGTGGCCGTGTCGTTCGCCTTGTCGAGAGCAGCGGCGTCGGCGTCTCGTTCGTTGAGGGCGACATCCCGCAGCCGGCGGCGCACCCGCTCGATCGTCGGCATGTTTTTTTCCGCTGCGAGCTGGGGCAGGATTGAGGTCTCGAGAAACTTCCGCGCCGACTCGTCGAACTCCCCCTTTTTGAGTTTGGCTTGGTAGTCGCGCATCTCCTGCGTGGCTTCGACTTTCGACCACGAAGCAAAGGCCGGCTCTTCATCCTGCGCGACTGCGGTGGAGGACGCCCATGCCATGACGGTAGCGACGGCGATGATCGGAGCGCATCTTCGAACAAGATTCATGAGTGTCGGCAACCGCGGCATGCGAGAAAGACCAGGAACGTGATCGCGATCGAAAAAAAGAGGCCGTGTGTTCATGGCCCACCGCGGCCAGGAGGTGCGAACTCGAAGGGATTCTGGTTGGCCGGCAGTCCCGCAGGCTGATTACCACCCTTCTTGGGATCTTCGGCGAGCGGCAGGGTCAGGGCGTAGCGGTCGTACCGTGACTGCGAGTCGGCGGCCGAGACAAACTCGAACGCGCCAGTTGTGGGGTCGAAGAAGAGCATCTCCAGCATGTCGCCCGGACCGGCGGCCGACCCGGCGTTGCCGCGGTCCTCCTGTCGGCCCCGGGCATCGACGAGGATTCGACCGGTCGAGATGGCTTCGCCACGGGTCCGTTGGTCGCCCGGTTTGTTGAGCGCGGGATCGACATTGGCGAGGCCGCCGACCTCCGTAAGCAGGCTACGGATCGCGTAGTTGCCGGTGGCGGCGTTCTCTCCGAGCACGAGGATCTCGTACCAGCCCGGCTTCATCTTCATGCGTTTGATCTCGTCCTTCGTGAGCGGCTTGGCGAGCATCGACGTCGGCTCAGGCACACGAACGGGCGGCGACTGATTGCTTTCCTTCGACACGAGGAACTCGCCCTTGGCCAGTGTGGGATCGGCCAAATGCTGCTGGTCGAGGCCGAAGTTCGGGTTCCGCAAGGCAAACTTCACCCGGTAGCTATACCTCAGGCCGGGCTTCACGTCGGTGTCCACGAAGCGAAACAGGCGAAACTCTGCCCCCTCCTCGGGCCCCACCGCTCCCGGCTGGCGGACGGTCGCGAGACCAACTGCTTGGCCGCCGGCCAGCGGCAGCGGGTTGGGATCGAACAACTCCTCGCCCGCGCCGCCATCCGCGGCCGCGTATTTGATGCCGAGGATTCTCGCCACGGGAGTCGGGCCGATCATCTCCAGGCGGACGCGAAGGGTGCAGGGAATGTCGGGGGTCACGCCGCCGTCGAGAGCGAGCGTCCTGGCCCAGGGACCGGCAATGGCGAACACCGTGCCGTCCACGGTGCCGATCTCGTCGGTCGCGAACTTCACGCCGCCGTCGGCCGTTGCCACGGCATGTGCGACCACGCCGGCCTGCCGCTGCGGGTCGGGATCCCCGACAAACTTCATACCCTCGAGGAGCACCACCTTCCCGACGAACTCGTCGGGCGAATCCCGCAGCTGCTTCGCATCGGCCGGGGCTACGGCCCGGTCGACATCCACGCCCACCTGGTTCTGTTCGAGGAGCCGCTTGAGTTGTGGAAGAAACCAGGGGTGGATCGCTGCGAAACCCCACGAGTCGTCGATCCGCTGTGGCACGCCGGCCGCATAGCCGATCTCCGCTTCGGTCGCCCCGACGAGGAATGCCGGCGGCAGGATCTCCGGCTGCATGGGTTCGGCCGGCTGGTTCTGTGGACCGCCCGCGACGTCGAGCGCCTCGACGTTTTTCAGTTTGAGCCGTTCCCAGCGCTCGGCTCCGCCCGTGCCCACCACCGAACGCTCGACCAGGTATTGGCCCCACTTCGGCGCATCCAGGTCGCGATCGCGAAAACCGGTGCTGGCAAAGCACCGTTCAAACTCCTCCTGCTGCTTGGCCACGGGCACGAGCCCGGTGACGATCACATAGGGAGCGATCCGGCCGCGAGTGGTGTCACCCATTACCGGCGCGAACCCGGGCCCTGGCGGCGCGAACTCAGGCTCAGGCTGCGTGCCCCGTCGGGGGCCACGGCCCCGGGGTCGCCCCGGCCGGGCTTCCTCGGGCTGCGGCGGAGCGGCCGGAGGCACGTCGGCGGCGTTCGGGACCTCGACGGCCGGCAGCACCGCAATGCCCGCGACCGCGCGGAGATCCTCGATTGGAAACACGTTCGGCTTGGTCCGCTTCGCCAACTCCTGGAAGAGCGGCCGATCAAACAGCGACATCTCCGGCGCGGCGACGATCTTCACCTGCTGAGGCCGCCAGGGATCGATTGCCAGAGCGAGTCGGCCCGCCTTGCGGTTCGCGGCCGGAGGCTTCGTGGCGGCGTCGATATGGTTGTTGGCGTTGGCATTCAGGCTCGTCAGCGCCGCCGGCGTCTGGTCGGGCTTCACCGACTTGAGCCGGAGGGCGTCGATGCCACCCCAGGCGAGGCCGAGCGCCGCAAGTGCGATGACGCCGACCACGAGCTTCTCGCAGTGGTTCAGCAGAAACGCGAGGATCGCGTCCTTGTCGAATTTCATACTCGGACGCTTCATTCGCCGCCCCCATTCCCAGGAGGAGTCACGTCGCCGCCACCAATCGCCTTGCGGTCGGGCCGCGGCGCGAGGCCCACCGTCCCCCGCAGCTCGAGGGCAATGTCGAAAGGACGCTCGCCGTTCGCCATCGCGTCGGAAGGCTGAGGCGACGACTGCATCTGTCCGCTCATCGTCCCGGGATTGATCCGGACCTGCCGGACGTCGATCGGAATCGGTGCCGCGGCCAGGTCGGCGAGAAATGCGTCGAGCCGCCGCTGGTCCATGACCATCCGCAGCGTGAAGGGGACAAGGTGCACCAGTTTCGCCGCGGGGAGTGCGCCGAGTTCGGCCGCGGTCAGCGGCTTCCCCGTGAAGTCCACGTAGATCCACTCCCGCAGCGCATCGTCGGGCGAGGCCTGCGCCGGGACCGCTCCATCTCCCTCTCCCGGCGGTGGCGGCGCCGGGCCACCGGTGGTCCCGCCCGAGAATCGAGGATGGACGGGCCGGCCGACGGCGGCGCCGGGCATCCCCGTCTCTGGAGATGCAGCCATTTCCGGGGGCGGCATTTCCTCACCGGCTCCGGGAGCGGCGCCGGCCGCGGCTTGGGGCAGAAAAATCCTGGCGCCGCCCTGCCCCCCCGGCTGATCTTCTGCCGCCGGGTAGCCGACGGCAAGTTGGGTTACTTCGGTGATCGGTGCGTCATAGACACCCGCCGCGGATGCATTGGCCCGCTTGATCGCATCGCAGAACAGCCCGTAGATCCAGATCTCCTCCTGCGCCAACAGCACCTGTGTCGTCGATGGCGGCTTGTCCCACTTGAAGGTCGCGGCGATCCGGGCCTGGTCGTCGCCCCGCCACGTGACCAGCGCGGTCGGCCTGGCTCCGCCGGCTCCGGGCCGCGGCCCGCCGGGCATCCCCATCTCGCCCGCAAATCCCGGCCCGCGGCCGCGTGGCTGCATCTCTCCGGACGCACCGGCTGCAGCGTCGCCCATCAGGTCGTCGGCGCCCATGCGCTTCGGAAGTTCGCGAAGGAGGTCGGGCACCATGTTTTGATAGCGGAGCAGGAGCGGCCGATCGAGGTTCGCGCCGGGCTTGAGGGCGCTGATCGCCCGCAGGAAATCGTCACCGAGTTTCGCCGGCCAGACCCTGAGAAACTGCTGCTCTTCCCAGAATCGGGTCCATTCGGCGAACGTCTCCTCCTCGATCTTCACCGTCTGTTCCTCGACGGCCTTCGACCACGTCTCGTTGGGATGCTCGGCGATGCCCTGCACGCTGCGAAGCGCCGAGATGCGGCTCTCGATTTGCGACTTCTGCGTGGAAATGAGCGCGTCGATTCCGCCCGTACCCATGAAGAGCAAGGGCACCAGCACCAGCGGCACGATCAGCGCCAGGATCCAGAAGTGGTACTTCACCAGGGCTGCGACGTACGGTCGGATCTGTTCGGGGAGTTGTGGCATAGGGTGGGGCGACCGGGCGGCTCAGGGGACGGCGGACTCGGCCGCGGGCGGCGGTGGCGGGGCCTTCGAGCCCGGGACGGTGGGCTGCCAGACGAACTGCAGGATGAAGTCATAGCGCTTGAGTTCGATCGTGCCTGACGACTGCTCGGCGTCACGCGGTCCAGCGGCGACCGCCGGCCCGCCTGCGGGTGGCTGAACCGTCTGCAGTTGCACCTTACGGATGGGCGACGACATCACGATCACCGGGTAGCCGATGCCGAGTTCGGCGACCGGCACTCGCTCGCCCGACTTCTCGCCAGCGCTGACAAGCACGTCATCCCCCTGCCCGAGCAGGTTGTGAACGAACCTCGAACGCAGGAACTGCTCGCCCTCGTTGCCCTGCTCGCGATTGTGGAAGTGGTGGCCGACGATCTGCACGACCCAGCCTGGCCCCTGCGGCGTGGGCTCTGCAGTCAGCTCGGCCGCGGTGCCCTCCGCCGTGGCCTCAGGAGCGGAATCGCCGTCGGTCGCGGCCGCCGGCGCAGCGGGGGGCTTCACGCCGGCTTCGGCCTTGGTCTCCGCCCAGTTGCCCTGAACGCGGGCGAACCATGTGGCGAGGTCGGGGAAGTACTGCATGTCGAGGCTGTCGACGTGGATCTCGTGACGGTCGCTTGGGTCGTCGGGAACCTTGCCGTCAGGATCCCGCGGCAACAGCGACGCCACCGCCCGCATCAGGTCGAGCGACTGGAACCGCCGCTCCTGCACCTGCACGAGGTATTGCTGCCACGAGGCCGACTCGTCCTGCTTCTGTTTCACGGTCTCGAGGGCCGACACTGCGGCGGCCGACCGCGTCTTTGTCTGGTCGGCTGCGGCGAATGCCTGCGTGTAGGTGGCGGGTGCGTAGGTCTGCCAGGCGAGGAACATGCCGGCGAAGTTCACGACCGCCGCGGTCAGCAGGCCGAGCATCGCGGCCACGGCCCAGGGCTTCTTGGCGGCGATGATCCGGTCGCGGACGATCTCGCGCGGGATGAGGTTGGTCCGCAGGTCGGAAACGCCCGCGGCCTGCAACGCGAGGCCGTAGGCCGTGCCAAAGGCCAGACGGTTTTCGCGGAAGGCGTTGGCGGAGAGCACGGCCGCGCCCTCGAGATTGTTGAACTTGTCGAGCCGCTGCACGTCGAGTTGCAACTGCTTGGCGACGAAGTCGGACAGGCCACGGAGCTTCGCGGCGTTGCCGAGCAGCATTACCCGGCCGATCGTGGCGGTCTTGTCGCTGCCGGTGAAATAGTTGAGCGACCGCTGCAGTTCCGCCGCAAACTCCGTGAACACCGGCCGCATCGCCTTGAAGACAGCCCGCGGATCACTCGCCCGGACGGCGTTGCGCTTCTCCTGCTCGGCCTTCGCGAAGGTGTGTTTCATCTCCTTCACGAGTGCCCGCGTGAAACTGCTGCCGCCGATCGACATGCTCCGCTGCCAGACCCGCAGGCCGTTGGTCACGACGATGTCGGTTGAATCGACGCCGATCGACACCAGCACGATCGACGCGGGCGGACTGTCGGGGTCGATCGTCGACGGCGCCGGCAGCTGGTCGAACATCACCATGTTGGCCAGGGCCACCGGCTGCAGTTGGAGCACGTCGACGGCGATGCCCGCGGTCGTCAACGGCAGCATCGCCTTGGCGACCTGTTCGCGCTTCATCGCGAACAGGGCCACCTCGGCGTCCATCACGAAGCCACCTTCTTCGATGCCCGTCGCCAGCCGCTGCCAATCCCAGATCACCTGGTCGAGTGGAAACGGGATCTGCTGATTGGCTTCATACTTGACGATGTCCGGGATCTTCTTGGCCTCGATCGGCGGGAGCTTGATGAACTTGGTCAGGCCCGCCTGGCCGGGGGCGGCGATGGCCACGCGGGCGCCCACGAAGGAGTGCCGCGACTTGAGTTCCTCCAGCGCGCTGCTCACCAGTTCAACGGGGTCGGCCTCGGCCTGGGAGAGCATCATCGGGTATTCGATGTACTCGAACGCGTCGGCGACGAGTTTGCGAGGCTCGGTCGGGGAAGCCTGGCAACGCAGCGCCTTGAGGCCGCACTTGCCGATGTCGATTCCCCACGCGTGCGGGCTGCGAGCCATATATAAAGAGCCTGTTCCCGGAGCGGAAAAGGGCTGATGGGAGACCGGGAAAAAAGAGAAGGCTGCGGCGGGCTAACTCCCGCCTGAATCCCAATTTACGAACGCTTTGCGGCGGGTGTCAAACGCCCTGCGTGCGGACCCGATCAGACACGACACTCCTTCAACTACACTCGCCCCCATGCCGCCCGAACGCACGACGGTCTTCCTGCCCTGCCACACGCTCGACGATTTTCCGACGTGGCTGGATGAGGCCGAATCCGACGATCTGCTGGCCGCGTGGACGGCCGCGTGGCATCCCTGCCTGATCGCCGCGGTCGGTGCGCCTCCTCTTTGGGCGAGCATCGACCTGCCCGTGGCCGGCGGTCCTCAGCTCGGCATCGTGCCGGCGACCTGGGACGACCGCTTCGCCGCGCAGTTCGACGCCCTGACCGCCGCCGGTTCGCTGTTTGTGCGGCGGATCCAGGGGAGTGATGCGATCGTGCGGGCCGCGGCCGAGGCGCTCGCGTCCGATAGCCTGCCGGAAGGGCCGCTCCCCGGCGACTCCCACTGCGCCGATTTTCAGGCGCTCGGGCTGGCGTCGTTGCTCGCCGAGCTTCTTGCCCGCCGGATGCGGTCGAGCACCGACCTCGAGGCGGCGGAGTTTCCGGCCGCCGTCGTCAAGGCGGCCCGCGCAGCGGTCGATGGTCGCGATGCCGATGTCGCCGCCGCGCTGCGCGAGTGTTTCGATTCGCTCGCCGCCACCCGCGGCCGCTACTACCCGGTCGATTCCTGGCTGGTCGATCTTGTGCTCCTCTCGGGCACGACCAGCGGGGCCGCACTCACCGCCGCGCTCGACTCGCCCGTGCCGGTGGCGGTGGTCGCGACCGGCGAAGCCATCGCGTCGATCGCCGCGGCCTCTCCTGCGGCGTTCGAACGACTCCGCGACGCCGCGGCCACCGGGCGTGTCGCCCTGTGTGGAGGCCGCGACGACGACCGGCCGCTCGACGGCTGCACGCCCGAGGAGGTGCTCGCGTCGTTCCAGCGTGGACGGGCTCTCTGGAAGGAGCATGTCGGGGCGGTGCCGGCCATGTTTGCCCGCGTGGCAGGGGGCGCGACGGCGCTCTTGCCGCAGGTGCTCGGCGGGCTTGGCTGCAAGGCCGGCATCTGGAGCCTGTTCGATGGTTCCGCCCTTCCCGACGTGGGCAGGGGCCTCATCCGCTGGGAGGCCGGCGGCGGGAGCGTGGAGATGGTGGCGTCGCAGCCGCTCGATGCTCGCTCTGTCCGCACAACGCTCGCTCTCCACGAGACGCTCGGCGACGCCCTCGACCACGAGCACGTCGCGATCCTCGTCTTTGCGCAGTACGCCGGCACGGCAAGCCGCTGGCACACGCTCCTGCGGCGGATCGGCAGCTGGACGAACCTCCTGGGCACGTTTGTCACGCCCGACCATCTCGTGCAGAGCGCCACCGGCTCGGGCACTCCCGTGTCGCTCGAGCCGGATGCGTTTCCTCCCTCGCTGCCGCGCGACGGAGTTGTCTTGGGCAGCGATCCGGTGGACCAGGCCATCGCCGCCGCACGCACGGAGGCGCGGCGGATCGTGGCCGCCGCCGTGCCCCTGGCGGGTGCGGTCCCCGCGTCGGCCGCACCCGCGCCGTCTCGCGCCGCACCGCGGCCCGCGTCGCGATCGTGGCTGCCGCGGCGGCTCTTCGGCTCGCGTCACACCGACGCCGAACGGCTGGTGCTCGAGAACGGCGTGATCCGGGCCGAGGCGCATGCCGTCACGGGCGGATTGCTCTCCCTGCGGCGGCCCGCCGACCGCGGCAACCGCGTCTCGCAGCAACTCGCGGTTCGCACCACCAGGTCGGCGGCGACGACGGGCGGCGTGTGGGAGCATCCCGATGACCGCGGCGTGTTCACGCGGATGGTGGCCGATACGGTGGCCCGCGAGAAGGGCGTCGACGGTCGCGACGCGATCGTCAGCCGGGGTCGCCTGATCGATGCCGACGGCGGCACGGCGGCCCGATTCACGCAGCGACTGGCCCTCGCCGACGCGCTGCCCCTGGCGGTCATCGACGTCGAGATCCGGCTCGAACGGCCGCTCGCCGGTCCGCTCTTCGAAAATCACGTGGCCGCGCGGTTTGCCTGGCACGAGAACGAAGACATCGAGATGCGCCGCAGCCTGCACACGCAGTCCATCGCCACCGAGCGGGTGCGGTTCACCGCTCCGCACTTCATCGAGGTCGTGTCGGGCCATTCCAGACTCGATGCCGGCGCGGACACGCTGACGATCCTCACCGGCGGAGCGTCGTGGCACCTGCTCACGCTCCCGCACGTGCTCGACACGATCCTGGCCGGCGGGGCGGCTGCCGTGATTGCCCGGCGGTTCGCCGTGGGCGTCGGCATCGCGCGGCCGTGGGATGCGGCTCTCGCGCTGCTCGCCGACGCGCCGCTGACGGCAGGCCTGCCGGCCGCACCCGCCAATGTCCGCGTCACCGTCCACGGCACCCGCTTCGCCCAGGGGCTGCTCGTCGGCGCCCGCGTCGGCCTGCTCGAGGCGGCGGGCCGGGGGGGGGAGGTGCGGGTGGACTGGGGCCGCGAGGTCGCCAGCGCCGTGGTCGTCGACCTCGACGGCGCGCCCCGCAGCGACGTCACCGTTGCGATCGAGGGCCGCTGCACCGTAGGTTCTCTCGAACGGTATCAGTGGCTGCACCTCGATCTGGAATTCGCGGGATGATCATCACGCTCGACGGTCCGGCGGGCGCCGGCAAGAGTTCGACCGCCCGCGCGCTCGCCGCCCGGCTCGGCTGGTGGTACATGGACACCGGGGCGATGTATCGAGTGCTGGCGCTCATCGCGCTCGAAGAGGCCGTGCCACTCGACGACGCCGCCCGGCTCGCCCGGCTGGCCGAGTCGCTCGCCATCGCGTTTCGAGACGGCCGCGTCTTCGTGAACGACCGCGACGTCTCCGCCGAGATCCGCACCGAGCGGATCACGGCCGCCACGCGGCCCGTGGCCGATGCCCCGCCGGTGCGCGAGGTGATGAAGCGGCTGCAGCGGCGGCTCGCCGCAGGGATCGATGTCGTCACCGAGGGCCGCGACCAGGGCTCGGTCGTCTTCCCGCACGCCGAACTCAAGGTGTTTCTCACCGCGTCGCCGGAGGAGCGGGCCCGCCGCCGGCACCGTGAGGAGGCCTCGCGAGGGGCCGGCACGTCGCTCGACGCGGTGCTCGCCGCACAAAACCGGCGCGACGAGGGAGACCGCGTGCGACCGGTGGGCGCCATGCACGCGGCCGACGATGCGGTGCTCGTCGAGACCGACGGCCTGACGCCAGACGAGGTGGTGGAGCGACTCGTACAGCTCGTCGAGGAGCGGCGTCGGCCGCGGTCGCCATGAAGCCGCGGCCCACCGACGACGCGGCGCCGACCGGCGGCGGGCACAGTCTCTTCGGCAAGTGCCTCTATGCCGTGCTCTGGGTGCTCTGTCGCACGCTCGGCGTGTCGCTGTTCGGCTTTCGCTCGCGGTTCGCCGAGCCGCTGCCCGCGCACGGCGGCCTGATCGTGCTCTCCAGTCACCAGAGCCATCTCGACCCGCTGCTGCTCGGCCTCGCGACCGACCGCCGCCTCTCGAGCCTGGCGCGGAGTTCGCTCTACACGTTCAAGCCCTTCGGCGCGGTGATCACGGCGCTCGACGCAGTGCCGATCGATCGCAACGCATCGGTGATCGCCGCGATGAAGATCGTGATCGAGCGACTCAAACGGGGTGCGGCGGTCATCATCTTTCCCGAGGGCGCGCGGACCTTCGACGGCCGGCTTGGAGACTTCAAGAGCGGCTTCAGCCTGATGGCCAAGCGAGCTGGGGTGCCCGTCGTGCCGGTGGCGATCGTGGGGGCCTTCGAATGCTGGCCGCGAACACGGCTCTTTCCGCGGCCGGGTCGGATCCGGGTCGAGTTCGGCAAGATCCTCACCACGGAGGAGGTGGCCACGATGAGCGAGCGGGAAATCTTCGAGGTCTGCACGCAGCGGATCCGCGACCTCGACGCCCGGGCGCGTGCGACTCTCTCCTAGAAAGCCCCAAGCGCGAGCGCGGGGAATACATCCTCCACCCCGACTCGCTCCGCGGCACGTTCGCGGCCTCTACCCGTTTACACGTCGCTTGCGCTCCGGGCTTCCCGGGCGCATGAAGCGATGCATCCCGGAAGGGCTTTACGGCGTCGGCGGCGTCGGCGGCGTGCGCGCGCGTTTGAAGGGATCGATCGTGCCGCCGCCTGGCCCTGGAGGCGGGGCGTCGGGCGACTGACCGAACGGCATCAGTTTCGGCCACTCGAGATTCATGCCCGGCCATGCGGGAGCGGCGGTCGCCGCCGGTGGAGGAGTCGCCGCGGCCGGCAGGGGCACCGTTGGCGCCGGGCCCAGCGGCGGCGATGCGAGCAGGTCGCTTGGGCTCGGAAAGCCGCGGGACGGATCGCCGGGGGCTGCGGGAGCCGAGACGAGCGTCGCCGGCAGGCCCGTCGGCCCACCGCGCTCGAGAATGCGGATCGAGACGTCGTCGATCCGCGCCTCGCCCATGCCCGTCAGCGCGAAGGTGACGACGACCGGTTCGCCCACCGACTCGGGCGGCACGATCCGATGCAGCACGAGCCGCCGCCATGCCTTGCCCGTGCCGACCCGTTCACCGAGTGCTGGCCCACCGAGCGAGTCGAACACGAACAGGCCGTCGACGCTTCCTGCGAGCGGCTCGGGTACGAGCACCTGCGCCGTGATCTCGAGGAGTTTGCCGGGGGCCGCCATGATCGGCGGCGTGGTGATCCAGAGCGGCGGCGTTTCGACGACGACGGGCGTCTCCTCGCGGCTCGTCGGCTTGGCGATCAGCCGCAGGCATCCCCGACCGGAGGCAGGCTTCGACTGCGACACCTCCACGGCCGTGCGGATGTCGGGCTGCGCCCGCGCAAAATGCCGCCAGCCGCCCCCCGCAAGATCCTCGATCCGTTCCATGCGGCCCCCCTGGAGCAGTTCGGGTCCGGCTACGGTCGTGCCGCGGGCGGCCACAAACTGCCACTCTTCAGCGAGCGCCGTGTCGGACGCGGTGAGCGGGCTTGCGACCATCGATCCCTCCGCCTTCACGCCGTTCTCCCAGACCCGCCGCTCGAACTGTCCGGCGATGGCCGCGGCACGGCGGAGATGCTCCACGGCGGTGCTCGGATCGGAGGCGGCGACCGCCTCGGCCTCGGCGGCGAGCCGGCCCGCTTCCGAAAGCATCGGCACCGCGCTCACCGGCGGCGGTCCGTTGAGCGCCTGCGGCGGGAGCCGCCCGAGCAGGTCGCCGGCGCTGGCCAATGCCGTGGAAGCCACCGCCCGGGCCGACGAGAGTTCGACTGCGGCCATGCTCCGCACGCGATCCTGCACATGGCCGGTGACGGCGGGGTCGCCGCTGAAGAGGATGATCGCGTGCGTCATGAAGTCGTCGAGCGTCACCGACACGCCGCCAGTCACGCGCTGCTGTCGCAGCGGCTTGAGACCGCCCGGCGCCACCTCCCAGGCCTGATGGGCTTCCGGCACACCCGGCACGAGGATCGTCAGCGGCGACTCATTGGGCGGAAGATCGCTGCCTGCGTAGCGGCGGGCCACGATCTGAGAGCCCTGCACGCACCGCCATGCCACCACCATCCTGGCCCGCGCCGCCTCCATCACGAAGGCCTGCACCTCGCCGCTGCTGGTCTGCGCCTGGGCGGCGAACCGGCCTGCAGCTCCCCACGGCTCGAGCACCTGCAGCCGCAGGTTCATCTCCCGCGCCGCCGTCGCGCGGGCGCGGGCCTCACGGTCGTCGCCGTCGAGCCGCTGCGTCGACGTGAAGAGGATGCCGCGTGTGCCCGCCGCCACGGCGGAAAATGCCGCGAGTGCCAGGCTCTCGCCGTCCACGGCCAGCCCGCGTCCGCCGACGCCCGCGAGGGCCGCCGCCTGCCTGGCGGCGCGGGGATCGATCTCCGTGGAGATGGTGGCCAGCAGCGGCGTGCCGGGCCGGGCGAGCCGCGGCCGTTCCCGCAGCCATTTGAGGTAGTCGACAAGTTCCAGGCTCGTGCCGAGGACGGTCTTGCGGGCCACGAGGAGGTCGATGTGTCGGGAGACGCTCCGCAGCCCCGAGTCAGCCGAGGCGATCAGCGGCCGGCCGGCCCGGGGGTCGCAAGCCCGCACCCGCCGGCCTCGCTCGGCGAGCTCGTCCACGTCGGTGTCGGAAAGCCCGCTCCCCAGGTCCCACATCAACACGCGGTCCCAGTTGCGAAGCACCGGCAGCGACTCGGGCTCGCGGAGATCGACATCGGGAATCGGCGGCGGCGGACAGACCACCCACAGGCCCGCCCGCCGTGCGTCGGCGAGCTGTTCGCCGGTGGCCGGCTCCAGAAACCGCACGCAGTTGAAACCCAGCGCGGCGAGCGCCCCGAGAGGCTCGCCATTCCAGTCGATCGATCGTGGGAAAAACGGCAGGCCGTCGATCTCGATCACGCCGCGGGCCAAGCCTGCCGGTGGGTCGACGACGCTCTCGGCGGCCGCGGGCTGTACCGCCGGATCGCGGATGGCTGCCTGCGTCGCCGTGGCGTGTCCATGGGCCGCGAGCAGGCCCATCACGTGCAGGTCGTCGATCGCGACCTCGATCAGGCCCGCGGTCGGTGGACCTTCCACCACGAGGTGCGTCGCCGTGGCCGCGTCGTCGGAGCCGGGGCCGTGCTCCAGCCGCAGCGCCGCAAGTTGCCGGGCGACGCCCTGCGGGATGGCCGCGACCTCGAGCATCTCCCAGCGGTCGATGTCGCGCGAGGCGGTTCCCGGCACCAGCACCTCGACCGGCTGGCGGGTCTTCGCGGAGATCCAGTTCGTGAACCTCACCCGCACGGAGAGTCTGACGTCGGTCCTGCTTGCTCGCACCCAGAGCGTGGCCCGGAGCTCGTCGATCACGGCCGCGGGTCCGAGAGGTGTCTCGAAGCGGAGTGGTGTGGTGCCCGGCGACTCGACCACGATCCGCTCGGAGCCGGCGCCCCGGTGGGACAACTGACGCGACCGCTCATGCACGGCCACGCGGCCGGAACGCGGCGTGATGTTCCAGGTCGCCGCCGCCCCCTCGAAGTCGTCTACCAGTTCGCCTCCCGGCGCGGGCCCAGCCGCCCACGAGATCATCAGGCCGGCGATGGCGGCGGCCAGCCTGCCGGCGAAGACCCTCCGCCCGGCAAGCGATCGCGACCGCGGCAGGGATGAGGTCCGAGGGAGCATGGGCACTGGGTTAGGCGTGGAAATCGGGAAAGGAACCTCGATCTCGGCTTTTACACGTGGCCGACCCGGCCGAGAAAGCCCAACGCCGCGAACTGCGGGGGGGGGGGGTGGGAGGAGTTGGGGAAAATGGGAGGCGCCCGTCGCAAAACCGGGGAATCCATAGTCTGATAGGGGTGGCTCACCAAACGCTCACAATCGTCGCCCCGGTCGCCCGATCATGAAGCCGTCAACGGCAGACAGCCTGCTGCATCTCGCGGGCACGCTCGACCTCGTGTCCGCCGCGGCCCTCCATGAAGTGTTCGCCGAGGTGGGGGGGCACGGTCTCTCGGCGGAGGAGTTCGGTCAGGCACTGGTGCGGCGTGAGCTGCTCACCGGCTTTCAACTCGAGCGGCTCCTGCGGGGCGAACAGGCGGGCTACTTCTTCGGTCTGGCGAAGGTGCTTTACCAGGTCGGTGCCGGCTCGTTCGCGCGGGTGTATCGCGCGATCCATCGTGACAACCGATCGGTCCTCGCGGTCAAGGTGCTCCGCAGCCGGTTTGCCAACGATCCCGACAAATGCCGTGGCTTCCGGCACGAGGGGGAGATGGGCCGGGTGCTGCGTCATCCCAACATCGTCGCCATCGAGGACGTGGGCCAGGAAAATGGCGTGAGCTATCTGACGATGGAGTTCGTCGAGGGGCAGACGCTCCGCGAGCTGGTGAAGATTCGCGGGGCGGTGGACGTGCCACGGGCTCTCGACCTGATCCACCAGATGGTGAGCGGCCTGGAGTACGCCCACCGCCGTGGGATCACGCATCGCGATCTCAAGGCGTCGAACGTCATCGTGTCGGCGACGGGGCAGGCCAAGCTCGTCGACTTCGGCCTGGCGGGAGTCGACGAGACGGGCGACAAGGCGCTCGGCCGCCTCACCAATCCACGGACGGTCGACTATGCGGCGCTCGAGAAGACAACGGGCGTCCGCGATGATGCGGTCCGCAGCGACATCTACTTCCTCGGCACGGTCGCCTACCTCGCGCTCGCCGGCGAGTCGCCGCTCACCGAGTCGCGCGACCGCAACGTGCGGAGCGATCCGCGGCGGTACACGCAGGCGGTGCCGCTGGGGACGCGGTCGCCCGACCTGCCGCGGGACGTGGTCGACATCGTGTCGCGGATGATGCACCTCGATCCGATCGAACGGTGGCAGACGGCCACCGACGTGAAGCGGGCTCTCGAGGCCGCGATCGCGCGTCGCGCCGCTGGCGACGGGGCGGCGCCGGCTTCCGTGGCGGGCGCGGCGCCGGCCGACCATGCGGCGGCCAATCCGGCCAAGGAAAGTCGGGCGGCGAGCGGAAAGGGGAGCCTGATGCTCGTGGAGTCGGGCGCGACCGCGCAGCAGACGCTGCGGGGATATTTCTCCAAGCTCGGCTACCGGGTCCTGCTCACCGAAAATCCGCAGCGGGCCTTGGCGCGGTTCTCGAGCCCGCCCTTTCCCGCCGATTTCCTCGTGCTCAGCACCCGTTCGCTCGGCCAGGCCGCCGTCGAGGCGTTCAACCAGCTTTCGTCAGATCCCTATCTCGCCGATGTGCCCGCGATCCTCCTCGTGGGTGCGAAACAGGCCGGCATCGCCGACGAGGCGAAAGTGGACGGGCGTCGTCGGATCGTGCCCATGCCGATCCAGTCCCGCGACCTCGATGCGGCGCTCGCCGCGATCACTTCGCGACCCGCGTAACCGCCCGCCAGACCGGCCACAGGAGGCTCGGCGGCGCGGGACGTTTGGAGCGGCCGCCGCGGTCGGGTATGTTCTCGATCGCACCGTGGAGTTCGAGCGAGGCGGCCGACCGCCACGGGCCCCCCGCTCCCCCTGCCCTCGACGGCCGCCATGGACCTGCAGGCCTACCAGACCGACGGCTTTCACGATGAGCTCCTCGACGCGTCGCTGCGTCCTCGGCCCGGCGCCGAGTTGCTCGCCAGCCGGCTCGCCGAGGCCTCCGACGGCGAGCTCGCCGAGCGGCAGCGAGCCGCCGACAAGACGCTGCTCACGATGGGCATCACCTTCAACGTCTACGGCCACGAGGCCGGGACGGAGAAGATCTGGCCCTTCGACATCGTGCCGCGGGTGATCGAGGCGACCGAGTGGGCCGGCATCGAGCGCGGGCTCAAGCAGCGGATTCAGGCGCTCAACCTCTTCATCGACGACATCTACAACGAGCGGCGGATCGTGGCCGATGGCGTGGTGCCCGACTGGCTCGTCGATTCGGGCAAGTGTTTCCGCGGCCCCTGTGCGGGGCTCAAGCCGCCCCGCGGCGTGTGGTGCCACATCACCGGCACCGATCTCGTCCGCGGTGGTGACGGCGTGATGTATGTCCTCGAAGACAACCTCCGCACGCCGTCAGGCGTGTCGTACGTGCTCGAGAATCGCGAGGTCATGAAGCGGACGTTTCCGCAGCTCTTCGCGGGCCAGCGGATCAGCCCGGTGGAGAACTATCCTGAGAAGCTGCTGGCGATGCTCGAATACATCGCACCGCCGCAGGCCCGCGATCCGAACGTGGTCGTGCTCACGCCTGGCATCTACAACTCTGCCTACTTCGAGCACAGCTTCCTGGCCCGGCAGATGGGGGTCGAGCTCGTGCAGGGTTCCGACCTCGTGGTGCAGGGCGACGTCGTCTTCATGCGAACGACGCGGGGCCTCCAGCGGGTGGACGTGATCTACCGGCGGATCGATGACGACTTTCTCGACCCGCTGGCCTTCCGCGAGGACTCGCTCGTGGGCGTGCCGGGGCTGATGCGGGCCTACCGGGCCGGCAACGTCGCGCTCGTCAACGCGCCGGGCACCGGCATCGCCGACGACAAGGCCGTCTACGCGTACGTGCCGCAGATCATCCGGTATTACCTCGGCGAAGACGCGATCATCCCCAACGTGCCCACGTTCGTCTGCGGCGAGCCGGCGCAGTGCGACCATGTGCTCTCGAAGCTCGGCGAGTTCGTCGTCAAGCCGGCCAACGAGAGCGGCGGGTATGGGATCGTGCTCGGGCCCCGGGCCACGAAGGAGCAGCTCGAGGAGTGTCGGGCGCGGATCAGGGCCAATCCCCGCAACTACATCGCACAGCCGATGCTCTCGCTCTCCCGCGTGCCGACGGTGGTGGGCGACTCGCTGGAAGGTCGGCACGTCGATCTGCGGCCGTTTATCCTCTACGGCGAGGACATCTTCGTGCTTCCCGGCGGGCTCACCCGCGTGGCCCTGGTGAAGGGCTCGCTGGTGGTCAACTCCTCGCAGGGTGGCGGCAGCAAAGACACGTGGGTTGTCCACGAGGGGAGGCGCTAGCATGCTCTCCCGTGTCGCCGCGTGCGTCTACTGGATGAATCGCCAGATCGAGCGGGCCGAAAACGTGGCCCGTGCGGTGGAGACCACCCTCGACCTCGCGCTCGAGGGCACGATCAGCCCGGGGCGTCTCTGGAACGCGCTGGTTTGCACGTTCGGCGACGAGGCCGACTTCTGGGCGCGGCACGGCCTCGCCGACCAGGCCAACGTGTTCACCTTCCTGGCCTTCGATCAGGCGAATCCCAACTCGATGGCTAGCTGCCTGCAGGCCGCCCGCGAAAATGCCCGCACCGTCCGCGACATGATCAGCACGCCGATGTGGGAGGAAATCAACAAGGCCCATCTCTACGTCCGCGCCGCAGCCGCGGGCACGGCGGGCATCCAAGGGCCGCGGGAGTTTCTCGACGAGGTGAAGCGGGCCAGCCAGCTGTTTACGGGGGTGGCCGATGCGACGATGTCGCACGGCGAGGCCTGGCATTTCGCGCGGATGGGCCGGCTCATCGAGCGGGCCGACAAAACGAGCCGGGTGCTCGACGTGGAGCACTATTTCCGGCCGGCGGCCTTGCGGTTCGCGGCCTCGGCTGCCGGTGCTCCGGCCTCCGGCGGTGAGGCGGCGGCCGACGTCGACGCCGGCGGAGACGCCGTGCAGTGGTCGGCGGTGCTCGAGAGTGCCAGCGCGCTCGAGATGTATCGCAAGGAGTATGGCGCGGTATCGCGGCGGAATGTCGCCGAGTTTCTCGTCTTCGCCCGGCCCTTCCCGCGGGCGATGCACTTCTGCCTCATCAAGGCGGAGGAGTCGCTCTTGGCCGTCACGGGCGGAGCCAAGGGGGCTTACAGCAATTCGGCGGAGCAGCGGCTCGGCCGGCTGCGGAGCCATCTCGACTATGGAGCGATCGACGAGATTCTCGGCGGCGACGGGGGTCTGCACGGCTTCATCGACGGCTTCCAGGCGCAGCTCAACCAGGCCAGCGACGCGATTTCCGAGACCTTCTTCGGCCTGCCTGCTCGCGAAAAAAGTTCCTGACCCGTGTCTCCAAGGTGGTGCCAGCCATGTCGACCCGCATCGCGCTGCATCACCGCACGGTCTACCGTTTCGACCGTCAGGTCGGCCTCGGACCGCACTCGATCCGGCTGCGTCCCGCCCCCCACTGCCGCACGCGGGTGACGAGCTATTCGCTCACGGTGAGGCCAGCGGAGCACTTCCTCAACTGGCAGCAAGATCCGCAGGGCAACCACGTCGCCCGGGTCGTGTTTCCGGAGCCAACTCGGGAACTCGTGCTCGAAGTCGACCTCGTCGCCGAACTGGTCGCGATCAACGCCTTCGATTTCTTCCTCGAGCCGCAGGTGGAGCGGTTTCCGTTCGCCTACGATCCCGTGCTCGCGGCCGAACTGGCCCCCTATCTCGCGCTGCCGTCGTGCGGCCCGCTCGTCGCCGAGTTTCTGGCCGCCTTCCTTCGCGACGAAGGCCTGGCGGCCGGCCGCGACCGTCAGGCCGGGCAGCCGCGGACGATCGACGTGCTCGTGGCGCTCAATCGCGCGGTGCGGGAGCGGGTGGGGTATGTGATCCGTATGGAGGCCGGCGTGCAGGACGCCGAACAGACCCTCGCCCTGTCGAGCGGCAGCTGTCGCGACTCGGCGTGGCTGCTGGTGACGGTGATGCGACGGCTCGGGCTCGCGGCCCGGTTCTGTTCGGGCTACCTCGTGCAGCTGGCCCCCGACGTGCAGCCGCTCGACGGGCCGCCGGGGCCGAAATCCGACTTCACCGACTTGCATGCGTGGACCGAGGTGTTTCTGCCGGGTGCGGGCTGGGTGGGCTTCGATCCCACGAGCGGTCTTTTGGCCGCCGAGGGGCACCTGCCGTTGGCGTCCACGCCCGATCCGGCGAGTGCGGCGCCGGTGAGCGGCGTGGTCGATCCGTGTGCGAGCGACTTTCACTTCGAGATGCGGGTCGAGCGGATCGAGGAGTCGCCGCGGACGACGCGGCCCTTCGGCGACGATCAGTGGCAGCGGATCCTCAGCGTGGGTGACGAGGTCGATGCGGCACTCGTGATCGGCGACGTGCGGCTGACCTGCGGCGGCGAGCCGACCTACGTCTCGATCGATGATTTCGACAGCCCGGAGTGGAATATCTCGGCCCTGGGCGCCGACAAGCGGTCTCGTGCGGGAGCCCTCGCGCGGCGACTGCTCGACCGGGTCGCTCCGGGTGGTGTCTTGCTGGAGTCACAGGGCAAGTGGTATCCGGGGGAGCCGTTGCCGCGGTGGGCCCTCGAGCTGGCGTGGCGGGACGACGGCCGGGAGATCTGGAGTCGTCGCGATCTGATCGCTCCCGACGATGTCGCCGCGGGCGATGCGGCGGGCGTGCCGGTCTCGGTCGCCGGCGATTTTCTGCGACGACTCGCCGCGGTGCTCGGCCTCGATCCGGCGTTCGTGATGGCTGCCCGCGAGGTGCCGGTGCACGATCCGCTCGCTGAGCCCGTCGTTGAGCCACGACATCCGACGGCCTTCGTGCTGCCGCTGCTCCGGTTTCGTCGCCCGGGCGAGGTCCGCTGGAGATCGAGCGAGTGGCCGATGCCTGCTGATGGCGTGCCGCTCGTACCGGGGGATTCGCCGGCGGGCCTGCGGCTGCCGATGGCGGCCCTGCCCTGGCCCGACGAGGCGGGGCTTCGCGACGGCACGTCGATCGTGCGCACGGCCACGGTCACGGAAGTTCGCGGCGGCCGGCTGCACGTCTTCTTGCCCCCGGTCGATCTCACGGCCGAGGAAGACCGCGATCCCCTCGCGGCGGGGACGGCCGGCGACGACTGGCTGGAGCTCGTCGCCGCGGTGGAACGCGTGGCGGTGGAGTTTTCCACGCCGGTGGTGCTCGAGGGCTATCCGCCGCCGCATGATCCGCGGCTGCGGCGGCTGCACGTCACGCCCGACCCGGGCGTAATCGAGGTCAACGTGCCGCCGGTGGCGACCTGGCGCGAGCTCGTTCGCCTCCGCGAGACGCTCGACGAGGAGGCCCGCGCGAGCCGGCTGTGCGCCGAGAAGTTCGAGATTGACGGGCTGCACACGGGCACCGGCGGCGGCGATCATCTGGTGCTCGGCGGGGTCTCGCCCACCGACAGCCCTTTTCTTCGCCGGCCGCATCTCCTGGGGAGTCTCGTCGCCTACTTCAACAACCACCCGTCGCTGTCGTATCTCTTCGCGGGCCGGTTCATCGGTCCGACGAGCCAGGCGCCGCGCATCGACGAGGCCCGGCACGAGAGTCTCTACGAACTGGAGATCGCGCTGCAGGAACTCGCCGCCGCCGGCCCCGACGCCCCTCCCTGGTTCGTCGATCGCGTGTTTCGCAACCTGCTCACCGACCTCACCGGCAACACGCACCGCGCCGAGTTTTGCATCGACAAGCTCTATTCGCCCGACACGGCGGGAGGGCGCCGCGGGCTGGTGGAGCTTCGCGGCTTCGAGATGGCCCCGCACGTGCGGATGGGGCTTTTGTCGCAGCTCGTGGTTCGGGCCCTGATCGCCTGGCTCTGGCGCGAGCCGCGGGAGGCCTCGGCGCGGGCCGGGCTTGTCCGCTGGGGCACGGCGCTCCACGACCGGTTTCTGCTGCCGCACTTCCTCATGACCGATTTTGGCGACGTGCTCGGCGACCTGCGGCGGGCGGGCTTCGCGTTCGATCGCGAGTGGTTCGAGTGCTTTGCCGAGTTTCGCTTTCCGCGGCTCGGCGCCGTTACGCACGACGGCGTGCGGCTGGAGCTTCGCTCCGGTCTCGAACCGTGGCACGTGCTCGGCGAGCAGCCGATCGCGGGCGCGATGTCGCGGGCGGTCGACAGTTCGCTGGAGCGGGTGCAGGTGCTCGCCGCCGGCCTCGTGCCTGGCCGCCATGCGGTCGCGTGCAACGGCCGTCGGGTGCCGCTCGTCGCCACCGGCAGACCCGGCGAGTTCGTGGCGGGCGTGCGCTTCCGCGCCTGGCAGCCGGCCAACTGCCTGCATCCCACGATCCCGGTCCACTCGCCGCTGGTATTCGACGTCGTCGACATGTGGAACGGCCGGAGCCTCGGCGGCTGCACGTGGCACGTCGTGCATCCCGGCGGGCGGTCCTTCGAGACGCGGCCGGTCAACGTGTTGGAGGCGGAGAGCCGTCGGGTGAGCCGGTTCTTCGCGACGGGCCACACGCCCGGACCATGTGCACTGCCGATCGAGGAGCCGAACCCCGATTATTCGTGCACGCTCGATCTCCGTCGCGTCGTCCGCAAGGCGTGAGTCGCCGCGGGCTCGCCGCTCCGCGGCACGCGTCCGTCAGGAAGCCCCAAGCGCGAGCGCGGGGTATACGCTCGCCACCCCAACCCGCTCCGCATCACACCCACGGTGTCCGCCCGTCTACCCGTCGCTTGCGCTCCGGGCTTCCCGGAAGTCCGGCGTCGACCGCGGCATCCGCCAGAAAGCCCGGAGCGGAAGCGACGGGACCTCGCGGCTCACTCGACGGTGACACTCTTGGCGAGGTTTCGCGGCTTGTCGACGTCGCAGCCGCGGAGCACGGCAATGTGATAGGCGAGGAGCTGCAGCGGAATCGCGGCCACGATCGGCTGCAGAAAGTCCGGCGCCTCCGGCAACTCGATCACGTCGTCGGCCAACTCCCGCACGCGCTCGTCGCCCGTGCTCGACACGGCGATCACCGGCCCCTTGCGGGCCTTGATCTCCTCCACGTTGAGGAGGACCTTGTCATAGACCGCTCCCTGCGGGATCAGAAACACGCTCGGCGTCGCGGCATCCACCAGCGCGATGGGGCCGTGCTTCATCTCCGCCGCGGGATAGCCCTCGGCATGGATGTAACTGATCTCCTTGAGCTTGAGCGCGCCTTCGAGGGCCACCGGGAAGTTGTATTGCCGGCCGAGGTAGAGAAACGTGCTCGCGTCCTGATACTTCGCGGCGATCCGGCGGATCTCGCCGTCGGCCTCGAGGGCCCGGCTCACGAGATCCGGCAGCTGTTCCAGGTCCTCGATGTAGCGCTGCCCCTGCTCGAAGCTCATGTGCCGGAGCCGTCCGAAGTAGAGGGCCAACAGCGCGAGCACCACGCACTGGCTCGTGAAAGCCTTCGTGCTGGCCACGCCGATTTCGGGACCGGCGTGCAGGTAGATGCCGCCGTCGGCCTCGGTGGCGATCGAGCTGCCCACGGTGTTGCAGATGGCGAGCGTCGGATGACCCTTCCGCTTGATTTCGCGGAGGGCCGCGAGCGTGTCGGCCGTCTCGCCCGATTGCGTGATCGCGAACAGGAGCGTGCCCTCGTCGATCGGCGGATTGCGGTAGCGGAGTTCGCTGGCGTATTCCACCTCGACGGGCAGCCGGGCGAACTCCTCGATGAGGTATTCGCCCACGAGCGCCGCATGCCAGCTCGTGCCGCAGCCCGTGAGCACGATGCGGTTGATCCGCTGGAGCTTCCGGGGCGTGAGGTTCAGTCCGCCAAACACGGCCGTGGCGTCGTCCCGCGAGAGTCGGCCGCGCATCGCCGATCGGATCGACTCCGGCTGCTCGTGGATTTCCTTGAGCATGAAGTGGGCGTAGCCGCCCGTGCTCACGTCGGAGGCCGAGAGGTCGAGCGGCTGCACCGACGGCTCCACCGATCCCGAGTCGCGATGGACGATCCGCAGCGACGAGGCCGTGAGCACCGCGATCTCGTGGTCGGCGAGATAGACGATCCGGTCGGCGTGGCCGGCCAGAGGGCTGGCGTCGCTGGCGATGAAGTGCTCGCCGTCACCCACACCCACCACCAGCGGGCTACCGCACCGGGCGGCGACGAGCAGGTCCGGCTGGCCGCGGAAGAGCACGAGCAGGCCGTACGTGCCACGGACCTGGGCCACCGCCTCGCGGACGGCCGTGACAAACGGCGAATCGACCGGCTCGTCGGTCACCCGCGAGCCCTGGGCGAGCGCCTTGGAGAGCTGGCTGTCGATAAGGTGGGCGATCACTTCCGTGTCGGTCTCGGACTGAAACACGTAGCCTTCCGACTCGAGCCGCGTCTTGAGCGCGCGGAAGTTTTCGATCACTCCGTTGTGGACGACCGCGAGCGTGGGTCCGGCGGCGCCCAGACCGAGGTGCGGATGGGCATTGGCGTCGGTGGGTGCGCCGTGGGTGGCCCAGCGGGTGTGGCCGATGCCGATCGAGCCGTCGAGCGGCTCGTCGCGAACGAGTGATTCGAGGCGGGCCAGGCGTCCGGCGGCCTTATAGACCCCGATCGTGCCGTCATCGTCGAGCACCGCGAGGCCCGAGGAATCGTATCCCCGGTACTCGAGCCGCCGCAGGCCCTCGAGGATCAGGCCGGTGGCCCGGCGGAAGCCGATGTAGCCGACAATGCCGCACATCTGGAAAATCCTGGGGCTTCGGGTCCGACGTGCGGCTATGGCGCTGGTGCCGTCTGCCGTCGGACGCTCTCCAAATCGTAGCGGCCGCCGCTTTTCACCGCCATCGAGATTGCCCCGCCATGCACACCCACTCCCGCCCGTCGTCGGCCGTGATCGTGATTCCCGCCCGGCTTTCCAGCACGCGTCTGCCCCGCAAGATGCTGCTCGCCGAAACGGGCCGCCCGCTCATCGAACACACCTGGCTGGCCGCGCGGGCCGCCCGGGCCGCGCGGGAGGTCGTGGTAGTGACCGACAGCGACGAGATCGCGGCGACGGTGCGGCGGTTTGGGGGTCACGCGGTGATGACGTCGCCCGAGGCCGTGAGCGGCACGGCGCGGATCGTCGAAGCTCTCGATCGGCTGCCCGAAGCAGACGTGATCGTGAACGTGCAGGGAGACGAGCCAGAACTGTCCGCCGCGGCGATCGACGCCGCGATCGACCTGCTCGCCCGTTGCCCCGAGGCGGGCGTGGCGACGCTCGTGACGCCGATGCGGCGGGCCGACGACCTCCGCGATCCGGCCGCCGTGAAGGCGGTGCTTACCCCGTGGCATCGCGCCGACGGCGACGCGGAGGCGGGGTGCTGGCGGGCGATTTACTTCAGCCGCGCGGCCGTGCCGGCGGCCCGTGACTGGACCGACGCCCTGCTCGCTGCGGAGCCCCCGCTCTATTGGCAGCATGTCGGGCTCTATGCCTATCGGCGGAGCGTCCTCGAGCGGTGGGAGACGCTCCCGGAATCGCGGCTGGCGGCGGTCGAGAGCCTGGAGCAGCTGCGGGTGATCGAGGCCGGCATTCCGATCGTGGCGGCGCGCATCGACCACGCCGCCCGCGGCATCGACACGCCGAAAGACTACGCAGCGTTCGTCGCGCGGTGTCGCCCGCCGGCGTGACACGCGTGGCGATCCACGCGTCGGTTGCCCTCGCTTTCGGGAAGCCCGGAGCACGAGCGACGGGTAAACGGGTGGCTATCGGAGACGCGGCGGGGAGCCGATCGGCGTGGCAGGCGTATTCCCCGTGCTCGCGCTTGGGCTTCCTGACGGGCGGCGGCATTCCCCGGCCTCATGCCCGGGGGCTTTCGTGCGCACACCGGCCTGCTACGATCTTGGGTCCACTCGCCCGAGTGGCGGAATTGGCAGACGCGCAAGATTCAGGTTCTTGTCCAGGTAACTGGGTGGAGGTTCAAGTCCTCTCTCGGGCATTTGCCGGCCACGGTCACTTCGTGACCGGCACGAGCCGGATCTGACGGATGTCGCAGGCTGCGGCCTTGGCGATCTTCTGCGGCTGCACGCGGAGCGTGTGGTCTCCTGCTTCGGCGATCGTCACGCGGCCGACCGTCCGCGGACGAAATGCCTGAAAGCCGCCGGTGTCTTCGACGGTAAACGCGATCTGCGCCGCCGTCGGCCGCGCCGCGTCGATCTCGATCGCCATCTCGCTGCCCCCCTGGCCTGTGCCGCAGCCCTGCAGCACCTCCACGTCAAACTCGCTCGGAGAGCGGACGGTAAACACCCACTCCGCGGCGTCGGCCCGCCGTGTCCAAAACCCGAGCGTCTGCTTCTTCTCGGCGGGCTCCCAGCGGAGCATCGTGCCGCGGACGGTGGCGTCGCGGCCGTGCAGCGTCACCGTGCCATCCTCCGCCTGTACCGGCGGCGTGCCTTCGCATGCGGGCGTGAGCGTGATCGCCTTGAGGTTCATGACGGCCCCTCCCACGAGTTTCGTGCAGCGCACGGTCACGGGCAGGTCGCCTGCGGCGGGGATCACGACGCGGCCCAGCGGAATCGTCGCATAGCGATACCAGCTTCCGGTCGATTCGAGTCGACCGGCCAGTTTCGTGTCGCCGAGTTCGACTTCGATCTCGGTGCCCGACGGCGAGGCGGTCGAGTAGGTGAGTCGCACGTCATAGGCTCCCCAGCGGGTGAGCTTCTGCATCCACGACACGCTCTCCGCGGCGTCTGACCAGAAGCCGATCCGGTGGTTGGCGGGATGCGACTCCAGTTTTGCCTTCGTGCCGTTCACCGTGGCGTTGCGGGCCATGAGCACGATCCGACCGTCGTCAAACTGCCGTGTCTCGTCGGCGGTATCGACGGCCACGGCGGCGGGCCGGTCGCCTGCGGGGGCGAGGATCCTGATGGTCGTGGCATCGGCGTTGTATTCCACCACCAGATCCTGGCGTGTCCCTTCCGCATCGGCCGTGCAGTCGACAATCTCAGAAAAGCCCTGCGGCACGGCGAGACGGCCGTCGGCCGGCCAATCGGTCACCTTGAAGGTGAAGCGGCCATTCGCCGCGCGGCTGTCGTCGATCCGGCCCCAGGCGGGCGGGGCGGCCGTCGCGGTCGTCTCGACGGCGAGAAGGAGGGCGGCGGTGAGGGCTCGCGTCGCTGTGTTTTGGATCATCCCGAGAGTCCTTAGGGTCGTGTTGCCGGGCCGGATGCCGTCGGTAGGATAGTCCCGGGGCCGTAGCTCAGTTGGTTAGAGCATCGGACTTTTAATCCGTTGGTCCTGGGTTCGAGTCCCAGCGGCCCCATTTGACGGAAGTGCCTGCGGCGACGGTGACTTACTCGCAGCCGAGCCTCCGGCGGACAGAGGCTCGGAAGGGCTACTGTTAGCCAAACTGTTGGCAAACCTCGCTGCGGGCGGGCGCGTTCACGCCGGTGGTGTTTCCGGCGATCTTGCCCCCTCGGCCCAACGACCCGGGCGTGCCCTCCATCACCAACGTTCTCTTCACCCAGCCCCTGTCGCCCAACTGGGTCGTGTTTGGCGGGAAGAAGGACGTGCTCGACTCCTTCGACCAAGACGCCTTCGCCGACGGCAACCCAAACCCGATCCGCTACTTTCTGAGCACCGGCATCGGCGGCTTCAGCCCGCTGGGGCAAGACCGCGGCGACACCTTCGGCCTCGGCTGGTTTCTGGTGGGGGCGAGCGACCAGTTTGGCCCGGTTCCCAAGGCGATCTTTGACCCGCGAAATGGGATCGGCGTCGAGTGGCATTACAACATCCAGGCCACGCGCTGGCTGAACATCACGCCCGATCTCCAGTGGATCCGCCCGGGGCTCGGGGCGATCTCCACCGACAACGCCTTCGTGTACGGCCTGCGGGCGAATGCCACATTCTGACGGAGTCTTCGTCCTTCAGAGCATGATGCAGGCGCCCATCGGACCGACGCCGATCGACATCCGCCGGGGCGGGATGTCTGAAAATGGTGGCGAGCCGCCACCGGAGCGGTAGGGCGAGTGAGATGGAGCGGTCCGTGGCCGAGCCGCCGCCGCGCGGGATGCGGCAGACGTCGCCTCTCGGCCGGCGGCGGCCCGCGCCGTCAGCGTGGCTTGCCTCGCCTCGACCCCCTGCTGACGTTGCCGGAGATTCGCTCGGAGAGAATCGATGCGTTGGATCTCCTGCCAGAGCTGATCGGCGGACATGTCGAGGATGTTGGGGACGTTTCGCAGCGCCTGGGCCCGCCGGGCGTCGGACATCGCCGAGAGATACTCGCCCAGCCAGGCTTTGGCGTCGCGGGCCTCGGCCGTGTCGAGCAGCCGCAGCTTTGCCGAAATCGAGTCGAGGAGATACTCCAGCTCGTACGACGACATCGATGCCACCTGATCGTTGACCTGCACCTTGATCCGGCGGACCTCGGCGGGCGTATAGAGGGTTTGTGTTGCCAGCCAGCTGCCGAGTTCGGTGATCGCCCGCTGCCATTGCGGGCTGTGGAGAATGTCGGCCTTGCGGGCGAAGTCACCGTCGTCGTCGGCGAAGGAACTCCTTGCCTGGCCGCCACCGGGATCGGCAGCGTGGGCGTCCGGCCCGTCCGTCACGAGCCAACAGAGTCCGCAGGCGATCGCCGCCAATCCCCAGCGGAAAGCCCGGCTGGCATCACAGCGGGAACCACAACTCGATTGGTTCATCGCTCCACTCCCTTCGGCTTGCGAACCCAGGTTGCTCGCGTCGTCCGAGCGTCGTCCGACTCCAGCGCCTCCGGCAGGATCCGCCAGACGCACCGATCCAGGCCGTTGTAACTGTAGACGTTGACCGCGGTTTCCTGCCGGCCGCTCGGCAGCACCGCCGTTTGCACCGCGACCCAGGAATCACCGTCGCGAAACCAGGTGGCCTCGCCGCGGCTGCCGTCCGACGAGAAGCTCCACGACCGGACCCGCCTGACCAACGGATCCCAGCCGATCCGCTGGTGCACCTCGACGACGGTTGGGTCGCCGTCGTTCGTCGACTCGACGGGAACGCGGGCTTCGCGAACCAGGAACTCGTGGCCCGCATCCCAGCGCACGCTCATCTCCATCGCGGTCGAGGCGGCCGGAGCGGCGGCCCCGGCCCGCTCGGCGGAGGGTTCGACTTCCAGGATCCAGTCTCCGACCAGCCAGTCGAGATCGGCGAGCATGTTGGCGTCAGCCACGATCGGCCGTTCCGACTCGCGCAGGCCTGCCAGTTTCCAGGAGTCACCGCGGCGCACCCAGAGGGCCGAGAACCAGCCTTCGATCGATGTCTTCATTCCGGGAAGAACGACATCGACCGTGCCGTCCTCGACAGCCACGTCGGCCGTGATGAAGCGAAGTTGTGTCTCACTCAGCCGGACCTCGGGACGGGGGGCGGTCGAGGCCGCAGGTCCGCCCTTGAGCGGGGCGATGTCCTGAGGCTGAAGTCGGTTGCCCCAGCCATCGACGATATCGCCATCGGCGGTCCAGGCGGCCTTGACGGCGTCTGCGTCTCCCTTCGCGAGCGACTCCCGGTAGGCCGTCGCTGCCGCGCGGATCGCGGCCACGTCGGCGGGCGACCCCGTCGACTCGACCCGCTGCTGGCCGCACGCGTTCGGGAGGGTGGTAGCGGCCGCCATCCAGATGACCAGAAGCCGCGTCGTTGTCGAGAAGACACTGCAACGCCCGCAGGCCCTCCAGCGCATCGAACCTGTGGCAAGCTTGGACATGGCGTTCCTCGTGGAGGCAGGGGCTTTCAAACCTTGCGCAGCAGACTACTCGCACGGTATCCACCTGTCGAACGCCCACGCCTCGTGCTCGGGAAGCCCCAAGCGCGAGCGCGGGGAAGACGTTCTCCACCCCAACTCGCTCCGCACGGTCGTCACGGTCGCCACCCGTCTACCCGTCGCTCGCGCTCCGGGCTTCCCGGGCCCAATGCCCCGGCTCGCAGAAGGCCACGTTTTTCCGTCGGGAAGCCCCAAGCGCGAGCGCGGGGAAGACGTTCTCCACCCCAACTCGCTCCGCGGCACGGTCGAGGTCGCCACCCGTCTACCCGTCGCTTGCGCTCCGGGCTTCCCGGGCCCGATGACCCGCGATCATTCGCTTCGTGTGCAAACCGCTTTTTGCCGGCGGCGCCAGAGCATCCACCCCGCGGACGCGGCGGCGACGGCAAGGGCCGACATGGCCGGTTCGGGCACCGCCCGCACCTGGAGGGCATTGATCAACGGATTGTTGCCGCTGGGCTCCGTGAGGCTAAACGCCTGCGTCGTGCCCGATGCGGTGAAGGTGCCGATCGCAAACTGGCCGACACCACCCACGACGTTGGTAACGTTGGCATCGAGGGTCACCGAGTTGACGGCGCTGGCCGTCGTGTTCGTGAACGATCCGCCAAAAGCCCCGGTGAGCTTGGCCGAGTCGTTCGTCCACCACTGCAGCCGATACTCCTGACCCGACGTCAGGCCGTTGAGCGCGACGGTGATGGTGTTGGGCACGTCGGCGTAGGCACCGGTGCCGAGGAGCGATTGATAGCTACTGCTGAGGCCGGAGAAGGGGGCTGATGCGGAGCCGAACGTGTTGTAGGCGAGGAGGTTTCCCGGGGACTCCGAGATCGTGACGTTGCCGACGGTCGCGGACGTGACGATGCCACCGGGGATCCTGAACGGTGAGAACGTCACGCCGTTGACCGTCGTGGACGGCGGCGATGCCGTGCCACCGAACGTGAACGCGTAGAGGAGCGTGCCTGTGGTATCGACGTCGCTGTCGCCGCTCACCGTCTGCGGGGAGCCCCACGTGATCGGCGGCGGAGCGGCCACGACCGGCATGGTTACGGCGACGAGAGCGGCCGCACAGAGTGCGGAGAAGCCCGGGCGAAGGAACGCGGAAAGCGAGGTGGCCATGGCGGGAGTAAATCCTGTTGAGCAAACGCGGCGACGGGCCAAGATCATAGCGGCCGACACGCTCCCCGCCAACGCGTCTCTCAAGCCCCCGAGGCCATGGCTCTTCATCGGGAAGCCCCCAGCGCGAGCGCGGGGAAGACGTTCTCCACGTCAACTCGCTCCGCGGCACGGTCGAGGTCGCCACCCGTCTACCCGTCGCTTGCGCTCCGGGCTTCCTTAGCCCGATCGGGAAGCCCCGCGCGCGAAGTAGTCACGGCCGCAATCACGGACCACGTAGCCGTGTCGCCGCAGCAGCCTGGCCAGCCCTCGTTTCTCGGCGGGGGCGAGGTGGTCGTGCTCGATGAAGATCACGAGCGGTTTCACGGCGGTGAAATCGAGCGTGCGGAGAACTTTGTCGTCGTATCCCTCGGTGTCGATGGTGAGCAGATGACAGACCTGCACGCCGCGGCGCTGCAGGAGCGCGGAGAGGGGAAGCACCTCGACTTCCATCTTCCTGATGAAGGGCTCGAGAACGCCGTCGCAATGCTTGAGGATGTGATTCCTGTCGAAGGAACCGAGCTGGTCGAAATAGTCCGGTAGCTGCGGAAGTGATTCCCGGGCGTCGGCGGCCACGTAGTAGAACGTCGCAGGGGACGCGCCGGGGCCCACGGCCACCTGCTCGAGCGTGAACCGCGAGGCGTCAGGGAAGTTGGCCTGGAGCTTGGCGAAGCAACCCGGAACGGGCTCGATCAACATCCCTTTCCACGCCGGGTCGGCCAGCAGAATGTCGGAGCAGGGATCGTTCTTGATGCCATCGTGCGCGCCGACCTTCACGAAAAACGGCTCTCGCACCCGCCGCGACAACCCGGCACAACACTCCCGAAACGCGGCCGTGTTGGCCTGATGCAGCCGCCAGCGGGCCCGCTCGGCCTTGTCTTTCAGGCGGCGGGCAAGCCGCCGAGACGGCACGACCGCGGCGAGGATCTCGAGCAGTGTCATGATCGTGTGCCTTTTCTCATCCGCGAACCTCCGCCGCGGCGCGGCCGACGCCAGAGCGACCGGAGCCACGCGCCGACTCGTGACCGCCGCGGCGTCGGCACCGCACCGATCGCGGGCAGCGTGAGATAGCCCTCGAGCGAGGGCTTGTCGGCGAGCTGATCCCAGTGGATCAGACCCCGGATCACCTGATCCCAGGCCATGATCACCGCCAGTGCCCGGGAGAGATCGCCGTCAGCCTCCGGATCGTGCCGCCCCGCAAAGGCCTCGAGCGCCGCCGCCGCGTAACGGTCGGGCTCGTAGCTGTGCGGATCGTAGACATCGTTCAAGGCATACCGCACCTGCCGCTCGATAAACGCCCGGAGGTCGGTGTAGTTGTCGTGGTGGATGTGAAGACAGCCGGGAGCCTTCAGCAGCAGCAGTCGCTCCCGCCCAGACAAGACTTCCGGGGGGCGATGCGTGCTGTCAGACCAGCGGACGGTGCCGCGACGAAACAGCCGGATCTGCTGGTCGGGATACCAGCCGGAGCCGCGCATCACGTGGCTGCCGATGCGGTTCAGCCGGGGAATCGCGAAGGCGTCACGACTCGTGCCGTGCTCCGCGATCAGTCCGGCCACGAGTTCCGCGGCATCGTCTGCGAGGTATTCGTCGGCGTCCATCACGAGGATCCACTCGGTCGTCGCGGTTTCCAGAAACCGGTTGCGGACCGCGTCCACCCGGGGGTGGAGCTCCACCGGCACGACCTTTGCACCGTGCGCCAGCGCCACGTCTGCCGTGTCGTCGGTGCTCTCCATGTCGACGACGACGATGGCACCCGCCCAGCGCACGGTAGGCAGGAGTTTTGCGAGCCCGGCTGCGGCATTCCGCGCGTGCACGATCACGGTCACGCGGTGCAGATCATCCGTCGATGGCATAGCGTCCTTTCCACTGGCTCATGAAGAAGCTGCGCGACGGAGGGTCGAGTTCCACCCGCCCCGGGGTCATCGATTCGAAGTGCAGCGACTCCGTCTCCTGGTTGCAGACGATCTCGCCCACGTCGCGGCCGAGCCGCAGGCAGAGATCGACGTCCTCCAAACCGAACGGATACCGCTCGTCGAACCCGCCACTCCCCAGAAACACGTCGCGGCGGATCATCAGGCAGGCGCCGGTCACGGCCTGGAAGCGGCGTTCGCTCCGGGGCACGAGACTGGCGGGCCGCTTCCGGTGAATGTGATACGGCCCCACGTCGCCTGCACCGAAGACCACGCCGGCATGCTGGATCGTGCGGTCGGGAAACACCATCCGCGTGCCACAGGCGGCCAGCGTCGGCCGCGCCGCAAACTCCTCGCGCATGGCCGCCAGGGCGTCGGGGTCGAGCAGCACGTCGTTGTTGAGGAAGAGCAGAAAGTCGCCGTCGTCCCGCCGGGCCCCGTGGTTGCAGGCGGTGCCGAAGCCGTGGTGGCGGTCGAACCGCACGAGCCGATACGGCGGAGCGCCGGGGAGCGTCTCGGGGCACGGCGTCTGCGAGGCGTTGTCGATCACGACACAGCGGGCAGCGAGCCCGGCCCGACGGGCCGACTCCCCAAACCGCTGGAGGCAGATGGCCAGCAGGGCGTCGAAGTCCCGTGACAACACGATGGCGGAGACGATTTCGCTCATGACCGGAGAAACGCCAGGGGGCCGGCGAGCAGGTGGGCGATCCGTCGCCGCAGGCCGGCAGGCCGATGGGCGGCGGCCGTGGCCCGACCGCGATCGCAGAGGGCGGCGCGGCGGATGCGGGCGGCAGGTGCCGACCACTCCCGCAGCACGTCGCAGAGGTCGTGTCTGGCGGCCACGATCCCGTTGACGCCGTCATGCACCAGTGCGGCCGCTGTAGGCGAAGGTTCGCTGATCACCACGCAGCCCGCCGCGAGAGCCTCGAGGACCGCCAGTTCGCAGCCAGCACCCTCTGCAGCGGCGACGGCAAACTCGCTCGTGTGCAAGATCGCGGCGCTGCCGCGGTCGTCGCGGCAGACAATCGGCGCGACGCTGAGATGCGGCAGGGCGGCGGCACACTCCGCCACGCGAGCGGCGCCGTCACTCGGCAGAATCGCGACCGTGCCCGCGAGTTTCCGGAGCCCCGCGTGGAAGAAGACGTCTGCGACGGCGATCCCCACGTCGATCGACTCCCGCTCCCTTTGCGGCCGTATGGCCGCCGCCTCCGGCCAGCAGGTCAGCACCGTGATCGAGGGATCAGCGAACAACGGATCGATCGTCGCCGCCGCGTGCTGGGCATGAAAGACGAGCCGTGCCGGCAGCCGTGCCAGCCGCTCCCGGTCGCGCGGCGTGGAGAAGATCACCGTGTCGGCGGCCGAGATGCGGGGGAGCACGAGGCTCTCGGCCGCGAATGGAGCCGACGAGCCGACCCAGTCCGGCGCCGTCCCGTCGGGCGTGACCATCACGCAGCGCACACCGCACGCCGCGAACGCAGCGGCGAGTTGGCAGCCGGCTTTGATGCCGTGGACCGACTCGGGATCGGAAACGAAGGAGTAGATCATCGTCGCGATCCGAGCGTGGCACATGTGGCGAGCGTAGCGACCAGCGGACCGTAGTGGCGGCGGGCGAACTGGATCCGTGCCTCGTCGAGCATCTGCTGCCGTCGCTCCGACGAGATCGTCGATCCCTGCATCCCCACGTGGCGGAGCCTCACCGGCAGGCCGATCACCTCGCCACCGCTCCGGCAAACCTGGATCCCGAATTCGACGTCTTCCATATAGAGGAAATACCGCTCGTCGAACCGGCCGACCGCCCGGAAGTATTCCGCCGGCACGAACAGGCACGTTCCCAGCGGCCAGTGCCAGTCGCGGTGGTGATGCCGCGGGTGCCGGCGGAGCCAGCGGGTCGCGAATCGCAGCCGGCGATTGCCCTCCATCACGTCCGCGAGCACCTTCCGCCAGGTGTAGCCGGGCTGGCGACCGGAAACGACCTCGCCCCCCTGTTCGAAGTCGGGCACGCCGCAGCGGCCGCGACCATCCCCCAGGGCCTCGCGGGCGACCCGCACTGCCTCGGCCGTCAGGCAGCAGTCGGGATTGAGAAAGCAGAGCAGCCCCGCCGACACGCCCTCGGCGCCGCGGTTCGCGGCCGCGGCGAAGCCGAGGTTGCGCTCGAGCGGCATCACGTCGGCACCGAGGCTCCGGGCGATGTCGCGCGACGCGTCGGTGGAGGCGTTGTCCACCACGCGCACGCTCACGTCCTCGAGGCCGCGAACGGACTCCAGGCACGGGCCGAGCACTGCGGCCGACTCGTAAGTCACGATGATGACGGTGACATGCATCGATTGAGCCATCGTGTCCATGGACGACGCAGCCTGCGCATGCGCCTGACGGTCGAGCCGGACGGCCCGAGGCAGAAGTTGCTGAAGTGGGCGAACAGCACGCCGCGCCTCGGGAAGTCCGCGTCCCAGTGCTCGCAATGGTTCCAATACCAGGGGAGTTGCCGGCTCGATTCCGGGTGTAGCTGGTTCGCCCAGTATTGGAAAAAGTCCTGGTCGGCGACGATGTGCTCGCCGCTCTGGTATTCACCGGCATGGCCGGCGATCGCCTGCAGGGCCCAGGCCACGAGCGCGCTGAGCGTGGCAGCCGCCGCGACCACGACGCCGCTGTTGTAGTAGCGAAACGCATCGACCGCGGGCACCGGTGCATCCGGCGCGATCGCCGCGAGCGAGTGCGTGCGGTAGTGGTCGAGAAATGCCCTCCGGTCCATGGTGGAGCCGCGGATGCAGGTCTGCTCCACCATGCCGAGGCCGGCTCCGTCGAGCGCGGCGGCCACGTCGACGCCGCGGAGCGGCCGCGCCAACACGACGTCAGCATCGAGGTTCAAGACCCAGGGCGCGTCGAATCGTTCGAGGCAGGTCTGGAGGGCCTCGAACTTCAAGAGAAATCGCCGGGCCCTGTGGCCATCGGCCGGAGGGCACTCGATGCGTTGCCGATGGAGCCGCCGTTGTCGCGGCCACGCATCGACCGGCCCGCCCCCGTGCACGACCAGCACGTCGAAGTCGGAATCCGCGAGCAGGCTGTCGACGGCCACGCGGGCCGCGCGGGCGTAGGCGGCGTCGCCATGCACGAGCATGCAGGCCACCGCGCGGGTGGTGGCCGCCTTGCCGCTGCGTTCACGCCGCGACTTCGGCTGAGCGACTGCCGCCTCGGAGCGGCGGCTCCAGTGCACGCTGGCCGCGCTTCGGCGGCGGCGATCGGGGGCGATGTGGTGGGCCGCGAGCGTATCGGCATGCCGGGTCACGAACAGGCCGCGATTGCGGCCGATAAGCTGGCCGGCGGCACCGCTGCGGTCGCTGGCGTATTCGTAATGATCGACCACCACCGCCGGCTCATAGACCACGCGCCAGCCTGCGGCCCAGAGCCGCAGGCAATAATCGGCGTCTTCGTAGTAGGCCGGCGCGAACAGCTCGGCGAATCCGCCGAGTTGTTCCCAGGCGTGACGACGGGTCAGCAGGAAGGCCGCCGAGCAATAGTCCACGTCGCGGCGGTGCATGAACGCCGCCGCGTCGGGCCGCTTGCCGCGACCGTAGCCGCTCGTGGTGCCGTCGGCCCAGACGATCCCGCCGGCCTCCTGGAGCATGCCGTCTGGCAGGACGAGCCGACCGCCGACGGCGCCGATATCGGCCGCTGAGTCCAGGCACGCCACCGCGGCGGCGAGCGCCCCCTCGCGAACGGCGGTGTCGTTGTTCAAGAGCAGGAGACACCGGCCGCGGGCCAGCGCGGCCGCCTGGTTACAGGCGGCCAGAAAGCCACCGTTCACTTCGTTGCGAAGCGTCGTCACGCCGCCGAGTCTTGCGGTCAGTTCGTGCGTGAGGTCGGTCGAGCCGTTGTCGATGATCACGATCTCGACCGCGACGCCCCGTTTCGCCTCCCGGGCGAGCGACCGCAGGCAGCGGAGCGTGAGGGCCGCCTGGTTCCAGAGGATCAAGAGCACCGACACGTCAGGCTCGGCCACCGCCGGAATGTCCAGGGACCGACCCGACGCCAGAAACGCGTCGAGCTCGGCGTCGGCGGCACGGGAGAGGACGGTCTTCGCCCCGGCAGCGCGGTCGGCGGAGCGCCGCCGTCGACGGGATCGCATCAGAGCGCCGGCGGCCTGAATCCCTCTCCACATCTGGTGCGCGAGCCCTCACGTGTGAACCGGGTCAGGTGCGGCCGGATATTGTGACGACCGGCCCGTCACGACGGCCAGACAGGAATCCGCCGCAAAAACTGGCATGCCGTGCCCGGAGGGATCAGCCGGTCCGCGCCACGGTGCTCAAGGCCGTGGCGACTGCCGACAGTACGGCGCTGCGGCCGTGATGCTCGATCGCAAACCGTCGTCCGGAGGCCGCCAGGGCAGCGGCCTCGTCGGGCTGCTGTACGAACCGGGCCAGGGCAGCAGCCATCTCGTCGGGCGTCTCCGCCGCGGTGAAATGCAGCCCGTGCACGAGTTCCAGTCCCTCGACCGCCTTCCGTGTCGCGATCAGGACAAGCCCGGCGGCCAATGCTTCGATGGCCTTGATGCGTGTGCCGCCGCCGTGTCGGATCGGTAGCACCGCGTAGCCGTGGAGCTGCGATATCTCGACCGTCGAGGTAGGATCAGCGACGAGCCGTATCGTGCCGGCGCGAGAAAGCGACTCGATCCGGTGGCGCGGCGACCGACCCGCCACCGTGGGGCGAATCCGGATTCCATGCCGGGCCGCCGCGGCCACCACCGGCCCCGCCAGCTCCATCACCGCGGCGACGTTGGGAAAATAGGCCAGATGCCCGATGAAGAGGGGCGTCGGGCTGTGATAACGGTCGGCGGCGATCGGCAACGCGAGCAGCGACTCGTCGGGGATGGGGTTGCGGATCACGGCATCGGCTCGCCCTCCGATCCCGCGGAGGAGCGACGCGTCGGCCACGGAGCAGACCCAGGTCTGGGCCGCGAGGTTGCTGATCGAGCCGTCGGCCCGCTCGCAGGCCGAGACGAGTCGTGCCGTCTTGCCGGTGGCCATCAGCCGCCGCCACCAGGGGCGTGCGCCGCTCTGCTCGGCGAAGAGTCGTGATTCCACGTTGTGCATGTCGACCGCGGTGGGCACTCCGCGATGATGCAGCCGCTCGATCACGTCGCGCCACGCCACGCCTACGGCGACCACCGCATCGGGCCTGAAGTCATCGACGATGGTGTCGAGGGCCGTCAGCGCAGCCGTGGGAAAGCGGAGGCATGTGGGCACGGCCGGGTCGATGCACCGCCACGGGTTTCGATCCCCGAAGCAGGTGAGATGACGGTAGGGAGGCGGCTCGGCTTCTGTGGTTGGCAGCGGCGGCGTCAGGCCCACGGTCAGGAGGCTCGACACACCCGGAGCGGCGGCCACCAGCGCATTGCGGATGTCGCCGCCGGACACGGCCGGCCACGGGCAGTCGACGGTCAGCTGCATCAGCCGCACGCCCGGACCTCCCGCCGCACGAGAAGCTCGCACCGAGGCCGCGCGACAGGGCAGTCGCGTCGCGGAAAATCGCCCGCAAAACGGCCTGTCTGGCCTCCGATCCGTCCGCTACCCTCCGCCGCAACGGTTTGCCGGCTCGTCCCTCGAAGGGCGTCCTGGCCGTCGCTGCGGAGGGTTGTCTGCCGTGCCATTCAGCTTTCCCTGGAGCCCGCGGAAAACATCCGACGTGTTGTGGCTCGACCTCGGCGACCTCGGCGACCTGGTCAATCAAAGCGGCCCGCACGAGCAGTGGCAGGACCACGGCCTGGGCCTGCTGCGGACGATCCTCCACCGTCATAACGTGATGACCGACCTCGCGTCCACCCGCGCGGTCGTGTCGTGGGATCAGTTGGCCCGGCAGATGCGGGGCTACAAAAAGCTGCTGATGAACGTTCGCAGCTACACCTTTCCGGTGGCTCTTCGGGCGGCGCGCATCTTCAAGGAGCTCAACCCCGACGGCATCTGCATGGTCGGCGGCATGCACGCCACCGTCGCGCTCGACGAGCTGGAGCCGAATCGGGATTTCGACCGGATCTGCCAGGGGCCCGGTGAAAACACGATCGTCGATCTCGTCCGCGATCCCCACGCCTTTCCCCGCGTCATCCGCGGCGTCGGCGCCCGATCGATGGCCGAATGGCCGCGAATCGACCGCACGCTCTGGCCGCAGCCGGTGGGCCGCAAGACCCGCCGCCGGTTTCACTGGCCGCTGGAGCCCGCGTGCGGCTGGGGACCGCCTCCCGTCGCGACGGTCCTCACCAGCCGCGTCTGTCCGTGGCAGTGCGTCTTCTGCAATGAAAACTCGTTCATTCCCAACATGGGCCGGCGGCCGGTGGACGACGTGATCGACGAGCTCAACCACCTCGACGACACGCATGGCGTCGGTTCGGTGGTGATTCACGACTCCATGTTCTTTCAGAATCCGAAGTGGCTCCGCGAGTGGCTCGTGAAGTATCCCCGGCGGGCGAAGCGGATCTGGCCGTATTGGGCCGCCGCCCGCTCCGACACGGTGCGGCAGTGGCCCGATCTCTTCGAGGCACTCGTCCGCGAGACGAACTGGCGAACCATCTCGATCGGATTCGAGTCGGGCAGCGATCGCATGCTGCGGATGCTCAACAAGGAGTGCACCGTGGAGGACAACGACTTCGCCATCGACCTGATCAACCGGATCGGAGCCGACCTCGAGCGCGAGGGCCGCGAGCCGCCGAAGTTTTGGGCCAATATCATGCTCGGCGTGCCGGGAGAGACCCGCGCCGATGCGTTCAAGACGATGCAGATGCTGCGGCGCATGAAATACGTCCTGCCGTCGATCGCCTTCTACGCCCCCTATCCCGGTTCCGCGCTCGGCAACCAGCTGATCGCGGAGGGCAAGAGCCTGATGAGCCGCGACAACTACCACCGCTATCCGGACGACGAGAAGGTGAAGGGAGTCGATTACGCGTTCTACCGGGAGCTTCTCGCGGGCCGATACGACGCCGATATCGACGCCGACGGCTCTCTCGGCGGCGAGCGAGCATCCGACTACGGGAGGGCCCTGGCGAAGGCATGAGCCGACCAGGGCAGCGGGCGCCGGACCATGAGCAGTTTCAGCAATCCTCATTTCATGTATCTGTTCGACCTGAAAAACGGCCGCAAGAAGCTCGCGTATGGCCGCTCCCCGCAGGACGCCCTCGACATCCTGCGCATGCGACTCACGGAGGAGGAGATGGAGGAGATCCTCGGCGACCGGTACGTGAAGATCTCGCAGCGCGAGATGCAGAGCTACGTGGAGCTCCTGGGCTAGGAGCAGGTGTCGCCGCGGCCCGGCCCAGAACCATCCCCTCGCTTCCCGGAGGATTCTCGCCATGGTCCGCTGGTGGAAACGCCCTGCAAGCGCTGCCGACAGCCGCGCGATCCAGCGGGCGGCGCATCGGGCGGCCGGTCCACCGACGCACTTCTATTACGTGCTGCCGGGCACGGGAATCTACGGCGGCGTCAAGAAGGGCTTCCACTGCGCCGACCTGCTGTCGGCCAGCGGTCATCCCTGCACGGTGGCGACTCCGGATGGCACGCGCGCGACCTGGTTCGACAACAGCTCTGCGGTGATCACCCGCGATGAACTCGCCCGCTGCTGCCGGCCGACGGACGCCGTGCTCTTTTCCTGCCCGGCAGACGCGGCGTTCGTCGATGCGCTGCCGGCCGGCCGCACGATCCTCCATATGCAGGGCGCCAACACGCCCGCCGACTGGGAGATGATCGATCCGGCCCGCGGCTACGAGTGCATCTCGCACGGCCTGCACATGACCTACCGGCTCCAGGAGCGGGGCCGAGTCGCGCCCTATGTGGCGATGGGCATCCCCGATGTCTTCCGCTGGCGGGGCGAGCCGAAGGTGGAGGGCTTTGTGGCCGTGATGCGGCGCAAGGGAGACGCCGTCTATCAGGCGGTGCGCGAGGCGCTCCCGGATGTCGCCTTCGTGCAGATCGACGGACTCTCCGAGCGCGACACGGCGGCCCGGCTGAAGTCGGCCGACGTGTTTCTGGCGATCTCCGCCCAGGAGGCCCTGGGGCTGCCGCCGCTCGAGGCGATGACCGCCGGATGTGCCGTGGTCGGATTTCCGGGGGTGGGTGGGTTCGAGTTCATGCGGCATCTCGAAACGGCCCTGGTCGTGCCGAATGGCGACGGTGCGGGGCTCGTCGCCGCGGTCGCTCGCGTGCTCGCCGACCCCGTGCTCCGCGACGGGCTGCGTGAGCGCGGGCAGGCGGTGGCGACCTACTACACCATGGATCGCGAACGCCGGTATCTCCTGCGGGCCCTCGGCTTGCCTGTAGCCGACGACGGTGAGGGAGGTCGGTCATGAAGGCCGTGGCCACCATCCCGATCAGGCCGCTGCCGCGGGTCTCCGGGCACCTCCCCTGCTACGTGCTCACGCTCGACTCGCCGTGGGGTATCCGCTATCGCAGCGCTGCCGGGCAGTTGGCGAGGCTGCCGCTCGACGTGACGTTCGTGCCGGGCGTGCGGCTCGACGCCCCGGCCGAGTCGCCGCGGTATTCCGCCTGGCGGAATCGGCTTCTCATGAAGCGGCCGATGACGGGGGGCGAGGTCGGGGTCTATCTGGGCCACCGGCGCATCTGGCGGCTGCTGCTCGCCGCTGGTCATGACCTGGCTCTCGTGCTCGAGGACGACTTCCAGATCGGAGACGAGGAGGCGTTGCTCGATGCCATCGCCGACGCTCGCGCGCTCCCGATCGACTGGGACATCCTCAAGCTCTTCGACTTCAAGCCGAAAGTGCCCGTGCGGCGCTGGCAGGCGGACCGCACGGAGTTTGTCGCCTACAAATATCCTCCTTCCGGCTGCGTCGCCTATCTGATCCGCGCATCGGCCGCGGCGCGGCTGCTCGCGCGGCGGACGATCTATCGGCCGATCGACGAAGACTGGTCGCATCCCTGGGAGAGCGGCCTCCGGATCATCAGCGCGATGCCGAATCCGGTCACCGAGGCGGCGGTCGACCTGGGGGGCTCGCTGCTCGAAGCTGAGCGGCGGGCGGCCAAAGACTTGCATCGTTCCCCGTTGCGTTCGTTGCACGGCATGCTGTTGGCGGTGGCGAAAAACACCCGCGCCTCCTGGTGGCGAAGCTGAGGGTGGTGCGGAGCGGGGTGGGGTGGAAGCCGTCTTCCCCGCGCTGGCGCTTGGGGCTTCCCGACGGAAAGCCCGGAGCGCGAGCGACGGGGATCGGGGTGGCGACCCTCGAAGGCAGCGCGGCGCCGATCGGCGTGGAAGCCGTCTTCCCCGCGCTGGCGCTTGGGGCTTCCTGACGGGAAGCCCGGAGCGCGAGCGACGGGGATCGGGGTGGCGACCCTCGAAGGCAACGCGGCGCCGATCGGCATCGTCGTCTTCGGTCACGTGCCGCAAAACGTGCGGTACGGGCCGCAGCCCGCCGGCGGCCCCACGCGGTAGGCCTCGTTCTCGGGTGTCTCGTCGAAGGGCGAGTGGAGAACGGCGAGCAGTCGGTGGAGCACGGAGAAATCGCCCGCCTCCGCCGCGGTGAGCGCCTCCTCGACGCGATGATTTCGCGGGATCACGACCGGATTGACCCGCTGCATCCGCGCGGCGGCCTCTGCAGGCGTGCCGGACTGCCGCGTCAGCCGGGCTCGCCACAGATCGCACCAACCGCTGAAGACCGATTCGCCGCAGCCGTCGGCCGCCGACGGGCCCGCTTCCGCCCAGCGGGCAAGACCCGCGAACGTCGCCGTGAAGTCGGCCCGGGTCTCGTGCATCCGCTCGAGCAGTGCCGCAAACAGTTCGCCGTCGCCTTCTTCTTTGGAGATCAGTCCGAGTTTCGCCCGCGCTCCCGCCAGCCGGTGCCGCTCGAACCGCTCGGGAAACGTGCCCAACACGCCCTGCGCCCGCTCGAGCGCCGCCTCGTCGCCACCCTTCATGAGCGGCAGAAGGCTTTCGGCGAGCCTCGCGAGGTTCCAGTGTGCGATCGCAGGCTGGTTCGAGTAGGCGTAGCGGCCCTGCCGATCGATCGAGCTGAAGACCGTCGCCGGATCATAGGCGTCGAGAAACGCGCAGGGCCCGTAGTCGATCGTCTCTCCCGAAACCACCATGTTGTCCGTGTTCATCACGCCATGCACGAAGCCCACGAGTATCCATCGGGCCACGAGCGCCGCCTGCCGTTCGACCACCGCTTCGAGGAAGGCTGCCGCCGGGTCGTCGGCTCTGGCCAGCTCCGGATCATGTCGCGCGAGCGCGTGCTCGAACAGCGGCGCGAGCAGACCCTCGTCTGCCAATGCCGCCGCGTATTGAAACGTGCCCACGCGGATGTGACTGGCCGCAACTCGGGTCAGCACCGCGCCCGGCAGGGGCGTGGCCCGCAACACCTGCTCGCCGGTCGTGGCGACGGCGAGGCTGCGGGTGGTGGGAATGCCCAGCGCGTGCATCCCCTCGCTGACGATGTGTTCGCGGAGCATCGGCCCCAGTGCCGCGCGGCCATCGCCGCCGCGGGAGTAACGGGTGCGGCCCGAGCCCTTGAGCTGGATGTCGTAGCGGCGGCCGTCGGGCGTGAGCTGCTCGCCCAAGAGGATCGCGCGACCGTCGCCGAGGTTGGTGAACTGGCCAAACTGATGACCGGCGTAGGCCTGAGCGATCGGCGTGGCTCCCGGCGGAAGCGCGTTGCCCGCGAACACCGCGGCGCCCTCGGCCTCGAGCACCTCGGGGTCGAGCCCCAGGTCGGCGGCGAGCGGCGCATTCAAGACCACGATCGCGGGAGCCCGGACCGACGCGGGAACCGCAGGGGTGAAGAGCGGCTCCGGCAGCCGCGCGTAGGAGTTGTCGAACCGCCAGCCTGCGTCCGCGATCGACCGCTGCATGTGCCCGTTTCCAAAGTCTCGGGGCGGCTCGCGACAGGTGCGAAGCCCCCCTCTCCACTCTAGCGTTTCCGGTCCAGCTGGATTTTTTTGTGGGGATGAAGTCGTCAGGCGTCTTTGCGTCAGCGTGGCGATCCGCGAGCCTCGAGGAAGCCCGGAGCGCGAGCGACGGGGATCGGGGGGAAGCGTGCGCTCGGGAAGCCCGGAGCGCGAGCGACGGGGATCGGGGTGGCGACCCTTGAAGGCAGCGCGGAGCGGGTTGGGGTGGGGGACGTATTCCCCGCGCTTCCGCTTGGGGCTTCCTGACGGGAAGCGTGCGCTCGGGAAGCCCGGAGCGCGAGCGACGGGGATCGGGGTGGCGACCCTTGAAGGCAGCGCGGAGCGGGTTGGGGTGGGGGA
Organism: Planctomycetia bacterium; assembly: GCA_021414115.1. GTDB lineage: Bacteria > Planctomycetota > Planctomycetia > Pirellulales > UBA1268 > QWPN01. The sequence goes on along the minus strand of JAIOPD010000070.1, from coordinate 22,006 downwards.
CGTATTCCCCGCGCTTCCGCTTGGGGCTTCCTGACGGGAGATGTGGCTTGTTTTACGGGCTGATTTCTGGCTGGCCCCGGCTGCCGCCGCACGCCACAATCCCGCCCCGCTGCCACGGTCGGCAGCTCCGACTGTTCCCCGATAACTCGTCAGATCGTCTGCCAGGCATGGATGCAATTCGCCCTCAGCCGCTCGGCATCGCCGCCATTTCGCTCCATCAGCCCGCCTGGGAGTTGGAGAACGAATGGTTTGGCGACACCATGCCCCGCAAGTTCGCGCACCACACCGGGATCGAGGCCCGTGGGATCTCGCTCGATGACGAGCTGACGATGGGCCTGCACACGGTCCGACAACTCCAGCGCGAGACCGGCTGCAACCTGGCCGACTGCCGCGGCATCGTCTTCGTGTCGCCATCCTTTCTTCCCCCCTCGGTGGCCCGGCGGCATCTCGCGCCGGCCGCGGTGGCCGCTGAGCGGCCGAGTCGCGCGGCGCGGCAGCTGGCCCGCGAGCTCGGTGTGCGGCGCTGCCGCACGATTGGCATCAACTGGTTCTGCTGCGGCTACAGCCGGGCGTTCGAACTCGTGAGCCGGCGCTGGGCCCCGCGGCTCGGCCTGCGGCAAGACGAGTTTGTGCTCGTCGTCGTCGCCAGTCGCATCAGCCGCATCACCGACTACGGCTGCCGACAGACGGCCGGCCTGTTCGGCGACATGGCCTCGGCCACGCTGCTCGCGCCCACGACAAGCCGCAGGCATCCGGTGCATTTCGAGATCGTCCATGCCGCGGCCGAGAAGCAGCCCGCCGAGCGGTCGGCGTTCGACTTTCACCTGCGGCCGCAGGTCACCGTGCCGGCTCCGGACGGTGGCAGGGTCGTTGCCAATGAGCGGCTCGTCTATTCGCTCGACGGCATGGCGATCGCCGAGATTGCCCCACGGGCGATGGCGTCCGCCGTCGGCAAGGCGCTGGCCGATACGGGGCTCACTGGCGGCGACGTCAACTTCGTCGTGCCGCATCAAGCCGGTTCGGGGATCGTGCGGTTCACCGGCATGAAGCTGGACGAACACGGCGTCGCCGGCGAACTCGTCAACGGGCTCACGCGGCGCACGGGCAACGTCAGCGCCTGCTCGGTGCCGCACGCCCTCAAAGCCACGTGGGGACGGCTCGCGGGGCTGATTGCGTGCCCCACCGCCGCCGTCGGCAGCCCCGGCCGTCCCGAGGTCTTGCAGGGCTGCATCCTGCTGCGGTCAACGGCCATCCACGAGCAGCAGGCTCACGCCGCGGCCTGATCCGTCGAGCCGTTCTCGGGAAGCCCGGATCGCGAGCGACGGGTATCCGCGTGGCGTCGAGGGGATCGTTTGCGGCGTTGCGGACGTTGCTTGTGAGGTTGCCCGTATACCCCGCGCTCGCGCTTGGGGCTTCCCGACGGCGGGCGTCGCGTTTCGGGAGAGGCGTGGCGTTGATGCGGGAGGGGCGTTGATGCGGGAGGGGCGTCGCGTTTCGGGAGGGGCGTGGCGTTGTGAGAAAGGGCGTGGCGTTAATGCCGGGGGCGTGGCGTTGATGCGGGAGCGATGCGGCGTTGTGAGGGGGTGTTGCGGAAGGGACGATGCGTCTTCAGGAGCTCCCGGTGATCGGCCGCTCGAGATCATCGAGCACGATGGCCAGGCTGAGCAGCAGGCGGATCGCGCCGCCGGTGTTCACCGGGTTGGCGAAGTCGGTGCGGACGTCCGGCGACGGCAGCAGGTCTGCCACGATCCGCGGATCGAGGTGGCGGTGCAGGAGCGGTCGCAGCGGTTCGACGTCGCGACGCACCGCCATCCAGCGCGGATGATCCACGTTGAAGAGCCGCTCGTAGCGGCGTGGGTCGCGGCCCTTCACTCGCTGCCAGTAGAGCCGCCGCAGCCGCCCCTGCGTGGATGCCGCGAGCTTCCCCAGCCACGAGCGGCTGCCCGACAGCGGGTCGAACCGAAACGAGTTCGTGTCGAGTGGCACATCGCAGAGGTCGGGACGGATCGTGCGGAGGATCACCTCTTCGATCACGCGGTCTTTGTAGGCGGGGGGCGGCAGTCCGAAGACGGCCTCTTGAAAGCGGCGGTCGGTCGCCGGCATGAGCGGCCACGATTGAAAGGACGTGCCGTGACAGGCCGTGGCCACGTGATTGCGAACCCGCTGATCCCAGCGGATGTGGCAGGCCTCGTTTTCGGGTCGATCCGAACCGTGGAGGCAGGCGGCCCGGAGATCGGCGACGAGGGCGTCGCACAGGGCCGGGCCATCATCGCCCATCAGCGCGGGCAGCCGTGCCGCCGGCACGCCCCAGCGGTTCATGTACGCGAGCATGCCTTCGAGCGCCCACGTGCCCGTCTTGGGATCGCGGCCCTCCGCATACGACACCGGCTCGAACGTCCAGTCGTAGATGAAACCCGACCAGAGATACCGGCCGAGCCGCTTCGCGTGGGCGAGACCCTCCGCGAAGTCTTCGCTCGAAGGGGCAGACGTCATCTCGAGAAAGCGGGCAGTCCGATTCGTCCGCGCGGGAAACCCCTCGTCGAAGAGTTCGGTCGATACGGTCTCGAACGGCATGCCCAGACGCCGGGCGACATTCGCGGCCGCGATCACTTCGAAGTCGTCGTCGCGTCCCAGCGCGATCGCGTTCACCGCCATGCCTTCGCTGGCGAGCGTGGCGGCGACGAGCCGCGAATCGAGTCCTCCCGAGAGCAGAATCGAGGCGTCGTCATCGGGAGGGCAGTGTCGACGGATCGCCGACACGTAGGCGTCGTGAATCCGCTCCTGCATCGCAGCGGGAGTCTCGTCCGCCGGGGGCGGCGTGCCTCGTAAGCGGTAGACCTGATGCTCCGTGGCGCCGCGATCGCGTGACCAGCGGAGCAGATGCCCCTTCGGTAGCCGCTGGGTGCCGGCGAGCAGCGGCCGATTGCAGAGCGGCCCGTGCACGAGGAGGATTCCGGCCAGCCCGCGGCGGTCGATCGTCGCCTCAAACTGCGGATGGCAGCGAAACGCGGCCGGCGTGGTGGCGGCGATGAGCGGGGCGCCAGCGCCGGCGCCGATCTGGGTCCACTGAAAGGGAAACATTGCCATCGGATCGATACCAGCGGCGAGGCCGTGGTCGCGCGACCAGGCCAGGCCCACGTGATAGCCGTCGTGGACCCGCGGCGTGCCTGCGGGCACGAGCCAGTCGGCGACGAGATCGCGGGCCGTGATCCGGCGGCCGTCGTCGGTGATGCCGTAGCCGATGAAGATGGCGAGCCCGTCTGCATCGCGGTGCACGCTCACCGGCGCTCGCGGGCCCGTCGCCCACACGCAGGCCAGCGTGTCGTCTTGCTCCTCGGCGATCGTCACGCCGGGCAGTTCGCCAAACAGCCGGCGCACGCCCGCCACGAACCGCTCGCGGCGGAGCGGATCGGCATCGATCACGAGGGCGAGGTGGGCCATGCGGGTTGGTCTGCCGGCTTACGCGGCGCGGCGACCACGGTGCAGGGCCTCCGCGGCAGACTCGGCAAACCGGCAGCCGAGATCCGCGAGCCAAGTCTCGTGCATGGAGCGGTTTTTGTGATAGTCGTTCGCCACGAGGGTGACGTCGCGGCCGGCGTGGAGCCCGGCGACCGCGAAATGCAGCCGGTCGGTCACGATCCTTTTGTGCCGCGCGGCAAACGCGAGGTAGTCGCCCGGCGTCGCGGCGAGCCGCACGGGGTCGCGGGCCAGCAGTGGCTTGCGGCCGCCCCGTTCCTGATCGCGGCGGAGATACACGCCCAGGTCGCGGACGGCCGGCGGCGGCTCGGGCCAGGCGAGGCCGAGCGCCAGGTCGGGCGCGAGGATGCCCGTGGGGCAGTAGGCGAGGCTGCCCCGTTCGCGGACATGCACCCGCTCAAAGGGCCGATCTTCCGTCGTCGTAAACGACTGCGGCAGGATCACCAGCGGCAACCCCGTGGCGAGGGCACGGCTGCGGAGGTCGTAGTTGCCCTCGTAGCGAGTGCCCATGTTGCCGCCGCCACCGAACACGAGCAGGTCGAGCCCCGCGCTGGCCTGCGGGCCGTCGTCGAGGTTCACGAGCGACCAGTCGATGCCGTAGATCGCGAAGAGCTGCGTCATCGCGAGTTCGATGAGGTGGTCGCCGACGTTGCCCACGGGGCGGACATAGCCGACCTTTCGGCCAACGAGTGGCTCGCAGACGTGCGCGAAGGCCTCGGGGCCGAGCAGCCGGTGGCGTGCTTCTCGCAGGGGCTCGCGACTCCCGCGGCGCGGCCGCGCCGCTACCGCCACGCTGCGATCGACCAGCCGCCGGACGCTCGCGGCGGCATGGGCCGTGAGTCCGGCCGTGAGCAGGTCGCGGTAGAAAGGGGCCACGACGTCATCCACCTGCGGCAGGGCGTCGACCGCCGCGCTCAGGTGTCGGCCGTGGTCAAACCCCGGGAACTGGCCGAGCGTACCGCAGACGTCGAGCATGAGCATCGTCCGCACACACTTCTCGCAGCGGCCGCAGTTGGTCTTGCCGGCGACGTTCTGCCAGCAGACCCGCAGGTGGCGCTGCACGAGCGGCTCGCCGCCGATCGCGCGGAGCTTTTCGAGCCGCGTCACCTGCGCGGCCACATGTTCGACGGTGAGCGCCGCCGAGCCGAGCAGGGGATCGGTGCTGACCCGCGAGCCTACGCCGGGGTGCTCGAAGCCGAGGCCGTCGCTCGAGATCAACAGCCGGCCCACGTGCGGTGTGAGCACATGGCCCACGGCGGCGAGCGCCGCGCCAAACTCGAGCCGCCAGGGCGTGGCCCGCACCAGCGGATGGCGGCGGAGGTTGCTTCTCACGACCACGCTCGTGGCGTTGCTCGAAGCCGCCACCTCCCGGAGGAGCCGCTCGACGGCCGTGAGTCTCGCCGTGTCGCGAAGGCTCACGTCATAGCCCGCCACATAGACGAGCGTGTCGACCGGTCGGCCGCCGGCGAGGAGCGTGTGGAAGGCGTCCACTCCGCCGCTGAAGCAGAGGGCCGTGCCGGGAGCCGCGGCGGTGGCGGTGCACTGCTCGGGGCTCACCTGCGGTGCCGGCGCGTCGGGATACCAGAGTTGCCGATAGGCGGCGGCGAGCGGCTCGAGGTTGGCCGCCCAGGTCGGGCAGACACTTCCGCGCACCGCGAGCGACCTGCCGGCATGCAATGCGGGCAAGAGCAGGGCCGCGCCAAAGGCCTCGCTGCTCGCTCTCAGGGGAGCATCGGCCGACTCAAACCACACCCTGCGGCCCGCCGTGGTTGCCGTCACCCGCTGACTCCTGTCACTGGTGCGGAGCCGCGGCGTGTCGATGCGGAGTGTCCGCGGAGCGGCGCGGCGTGCTTGTGAGAAAGGCCACATGAATCAGGCCGCCTGGCGGCGCGGGGCCGCTGTCGCAGGGTCCGGGAAGGTGATCGTGCCCTGCCGTTCGTCGAGCTTCACGAGCCCGTCGATGCAGCGCATGGGCCGCGCATGCAGCGCCTTGAAGTAGTCGAGGTTCTGCGTGCCCACGTTGTTGCGGGCGAAGCTCGGTGCCGGCGGATGCCAGAGATGGATTGGTGCCGTCTTGAGGAGGATCGAGTTGACGCGTAGCCCGAGCCGTTCGAGCCGGTATTGGAGATCGCGGTCTTCGAGTCCCCAGCCGACGAACTGTTCGTCGAAGCCGTTGATCCGCTCGTAGTCGTCCCGCCAGAGGGCGATGTTGTTGCCGGAGAGCCGCGGCCGCATCGGCACGTGAGCCCACTGATAGGCCTTGGCCCGCAGTCCTTTGAGCCACATCCGCTGCGCCTCCGACCGGTGTACGAGTCGTGTGACGTCGCCGTGGACGATGGTGTCGACGTCGATGCGTGCCGAGGTGGCCTCGTCGAGTCGCGCGCAGTCGCTGCCGACGACCCAGCCTCGGCGGCGTGCGGCGAGGTGCTGCCGCAGGTGGTCGCGGGGCAGGATGCAGTCGCCATCGGTGAACAGGAGGTAAGGAGCCGTCGAGGCGGCGACGCCCTCGTTGCGGCAGCGAGCCAGGCGGAAGCCGCCGTGCTCGTGGGTGGTGAAGGTGAGCGGAAATGTCGCGTGGCGGGCGAGGGTGGCGAGCAGCGGCAGCGTTTCATCGCGGGAGCCGTCGTCGGTGACGACGACCTCGAAGCGACCGGCTACATCGTCTTGAACGGCGAGCGATGCGAGGCACCGCTCGAGATGGCGGGGCCGTTCAAATGTCGAAATGATGACCGCGATATCCATCCCGCCCCCTACGATCGGCACGACCCGTAGAGTTATCGGCGTCCGAGGTGGCCTCGGATGAGCGGCAGGTGGCCCCTCTAAGGAGGGAGGGGGGCGTGGAGGCCGCCGTCCCGGCGGGCGGGGCAGCGCGAGCAGACCAGGCAATCCGGGGGATGCGGCGTTTGCGGCGTTGGGGCGGGGGGAGGGTGGTGCGGTATCTGCCTTGGGGAAGCCCGGAGCGCGAGCGACGGGTATACGGGTGGCATCGAGGTGACGTCGTGCGGCTCCGCGGAGGTCGATTTCAAGGCTACGCGTATACCCCGCGCTCGCGCTTGGGGCTTCCCGACGGAGAGTGCGGTGTTGGCGTCAGGCGATCGCTCGCGTGAGCACTTCCGCGGGCGTCCATCCGGCGGCCCGGAGCTCGCGGATCGCGAGGCCGCCCGAGCGCTTGGCGAGCCGCTGGCCGGCGGCGTCGCGCACGAGCGGGGCGTGACAAAAAGCCGGCGGCTGCCATCCGAGGGCTTCGAAGAGCAAAATCTGCCGGGCCGTGCTCGTGAGCAAATCCGCGCCGCGCACCACCTCCGCGATCTCCATCGCGTGGTCATCCGCCACGACGGCCAGCTCGTAGGCGGCGAGGTCGTCGCGTCGCCACACCACGAAATCGCCGAAGTCGATGCCGGCCGTGCGACACACCCGGCCCGCGAGCCCGTCTTCAAACTCAATCCTGCGGCCGTCGGGCACGCGAAATCGCCAGGCCACGCCCCCCGGGGCCGTCGCCCGCTCCTGCCGCGTCGGCCGCAGGCTGGCGGGAAAAATCGGCTCCGCATCCACCGCCTGCCCATGGGAACGCTCGTGGGGCGCCGTGGCCGCCTCCTCCACGTCGCGCCGCGAGTGCGGGCTCGGGTAGATCGCCCCGGTCGCTTCGAGTCGCCGCCACACATCGAGAAACCACGCCGTGCGTTCGCTCTGCACATAGGGCGTGTGCGGGCCGCCGAGATCGGGGCCTTCGGTCCAGTCGAGGCCGAGCCAGCGGAGGTCGTCGATCGCGGCGGCGGTGTATTCGGGCCGACAACGGGGGCCGTCGAGATCTTCGATGCGAAGCACGAGTCCTGCCCCGCGGGCCCGGTCGGCGGCGAGGGCGAACGTCCGCGCGTGGCCAACATGGAGGTGGCCGGTCGGCGTCGGTGCGATGCGTCCGCGGAGAGGCATGCCTTAGAGCAGCCACCAGTTGCCCGTCGCGAGCACATACGCGCCCAGGGCGAGGTTGGTGGCGGCATGGGCGAGGATGCAGTCGATCGGCTTGCGGGTTGCGGCGGCGATTCCACTCACGATGGCAAACCATCCCACGGCGGCCACGGCCTCGCTCGGATGGCTGCCGGCGGCGTAGAGGGCGCAGGCGCCCGCCGACGCGGCCGTCAAAATTCCGAAGGGCACCTTCCAGAAGTGCTCGTCGATCACAAACCGCAGCAGAAAGCCACGCAGGAAGAGCTCCTCGATGATCGGCACGAGCACCACGAGCCCGAGGCCGCGGAGTCCGAGGTAGGCCCACAGCTGCATCGAGCCGGCCCCGAAAGAGTCGAAGGGGTTGAAGGCCGCCCGACCGGTGCCTCCCGCCACCCAGCCGGCTTGATGCTGGAGCGTTGCCAGCACCACCCACGGCACCACCAGACCGAGGCCCACGAGCGGCGGCCACCACGTGGGCCGGCCCAGCCAGCCACGGAGGGAAGGCCATGCCCAGACCAGGAGCAGGAGCGTGGCCGCCACGCGAATCGCGTAGATCACGGGGTAGCGTTCGTAGGGAATCCCCAGGCTGCCCCCCAAGCCGCCGCCACTTTTTGAGGGCTCCAGCAGGCCCACGACCAAAAAAAGCAGCATTGGCACCAGGCAGGTCAGCCACGGGTGCCCGGGGCCGTGATCGACGGGGGCCGGCGCGTGGGGCTCGTGGCTGTGGGACTGGCTGGCGGGTGCTTGGTCGGTCATCGAGGGCGGTGCCTGGAGCGGGAAACGCCGCCCGGAACGAGGCGTCTGTCACGTTTTTCCAACGGCGAGTATATTTCGAAAGTCGCGTTTCCGAGGGCCGCGCGTCATTTGCCTTCCTTGGCGGCCCCATTCCCTCCCCGTGTTTTCCCCGAAGAACGTGTATTCATGGAACTGACCAAGCTCCGCAACATGGGCATTTCGGCCCACATCGATTCCGGCAAGACCACGCTCTCCGAGCGCATCCTCTATTACGCCGGGCGAATCCATCGCATCCAGGAAGTGAAGGGCGATGGGGATGGGGCAACCATGGACTACATGGACCTCGAGCGTGAGCGCGGCATCACGATCACATCCGCCGCCACGAGCGTGAGGTGGGGCGACTGCGACATCAACCTCATCGACACCCCGGGCCACGTCGACTTCACCGTCGAGGTGGAGCGGAGCCTCCGCGTGCTCGACGGCGCGATCCTCGTGCTGTGCAGCGTCGGCGGCGTGCAGAGCCAGTCGATGACGGTCGACCGTCAGATGAAACGCTACAAAGTGCCCCGCCTGGCGTTTGTCAACAAAATGGACCGCACCGGCGCCAACTACGACCGCGTGGTCGGCCAGCTCCGCGACAAGCTCGGCTGCGACGCCGTCCGGATGCAGATTCCGATCGGCAAGGAAGACAAGCTCGAGGGCGTGATCGACCTGGTCACGATGAAGGCCGCCTACTTCGACGGCGACAACGGCGAGACCGTGCGCATGGAGGAGATCCCGGCCGGCCTCAAGGAAGCCGCCGCCGAGGCCCGGCATGCGATGCTCGAAGCCCTCGCGATGTATTCCGACTCGCTGATGGAGAAGCTCCTCTCGGAGGAGGTCCCCACGGAAGACGAGATCCACACCGTGGTGAAGGCGGCCGTCGCCAACCAGAGCATCACGCCGGTGTTCTGCGGCTCGGCCTACAAAAACAAGGGCGTGCAGCTGCTGCTCGACGCCATCGTCCGCTATCTGCCCAATCCGCTCGAGCGGAAGGTGGTCGCGAAAAACTGGTCCAACCCCGACGAGAAGTTCGACCTCGAGCCGAATCCGTCGAAGCCGCTCGTGGCGATGGCCTTCAAGATCGTCGACGATCCCTATGGCCAGCTCACGTTCATGCGGCTCTACCAGGGCACGCTCAAGAAGGGCGAGGCCTACATCAACCAGCGCACGAGCCAGAAGCAGCGGTTCAGCCGCATCGTGAGGATGCATGCCGACAAGCGGGAGGAGATCGACTCCGCCGAGGCCGGCGACATCGTGGCGGTGATGGGCGTCGACGCGGCGAGCGGCGACACCTATTCCGCCGAGGCCAAGTATTGCACGCTCGAAAACATGTTCGTGCCGGAGCCGGTGATCAAGATGGCGATCACTCCGACCAATCGCGACGGTCTCGACAAGCTCGGCAAGGCGCTCCAGCGGTTCACCCGCGAGGATCCCACCTTCCGCGTGGCCACCGACGAGGAAACGGGCGAGACGCTGATCGCCGGCATGGGCGAGTTGCATCTCGACATCTACGTCGAGCGGATCAAGCGTGAATACAAGGTCGAGGTCGAAGTGGGCGCTCCGAAGGTGAGCTACCGCGAGGCCCCGACCCGTGGCACGCCCTATGACTACAAACACAAGAAGCAGACCGGTGGTTCGGGCCAATACGCCCACATCATCGGCCATCTCGAGCCGCTCCCGGAGGATGCGACCGAGAGCTTCGAGTTCGAGGATGCAGTCGTCGGCGGCCGTGTGCCCCGCGAATACATCCCGTCGGTTGAGAAGGGGTTCCGCGCGGTGCTGGGCAAGGGTCCGATCGCGGGCTTCCCGATCGTGGGCGTGAAGGCCACGCTGGAAGACGGCTCTTACCACGACGTCGACTCCAGCGACATGGCGTTCCAGACGTGCGCCCGGGCCGGCTTCCGCGAGGCCTTCCTGGCCACGAAGCCGGTGCTTCTCGAGCCCATCATGAAGATGGAGGTCGAGGTCCCGGCGGACTTTCAGGGTGCGGTCACGGGCGAGCTCAACAAGCGTCGCGGCCTGATCATCTCGACGGAGACGGTGGGCAACACGTCCACGATCGTCGCCGAGGTGCCGCTGGCCGAGACCTTCGGTTACTCGACCGACCTGCGGAGCATGACGCAGGGCCAGGGTGTGTTCACGATGGAGTTCAGCAAGTACAAGCCGACTCCGGGCAACATCCAGCGGGAAATCGTCGAGGAGCGGAAGAAGGCCGAGTTGGCAGCCGCGAAGTAGTTCGCGGCGTGGCGTTGCTTCGCCTTGAAGCAACGCCGCTTTCGGGAAGCCCCAAGCGCGAGCGCGGGGTATACGCGTAGCCTTGAAATCGACGTTCGCGGCGGCTCGTGGCGTTGCCTCGAAGCCACGCGTCTACCCGTCGCTCGCGCTCCGGGCTTCCTTGCCACCATCGGTCCGCCTCCCGCCGGGAAGCCCCAATCGCGAGCGCGGGGTATACGGGTGGTAGACTCCAAAAACGTACTCTCCGGAGATCGCCCCATGACTCGCCATTTCCCGATCGTCATCGAACAAGACGCGAACGGCGTCTTCATCGTCGATTGCCCTTTGATTCAGGGTTGTCGGAGTTACGGCGTCACGATGGACGAGGCCATCGCGAACATTCGCGAGGCTATCGAGGCGTGCCTTCCAGGAGAGGCTCCGGGGGAGAACACGACGTTCATCGGTATCAGAGATCTTGAAATCGCGGTGCCATGAGCAAGCGGCCGTCTTTCCGTTGGTGGCTTGATACGCTTTGATCATGGGTCTCCTCTCGTTCGCAATGCGTAGTGGCAGCTCCGCCGTCGGGCCGGGAAGCCCCAAGCGCGAGCGCGGGGTATACGGGTAGCCTCGAAATCGACGTGTGCGGAGCCGCGTGGCGTTGTCTCGAAGCGACGCGTCTACCCGTCGCTCGCGCTCCGGGCTTCCTTTCCCGCCCGCGCGTCGCATTCCCTTGCCCGCGTGATACGCTTGGATCATGCGTCTTCTCTCGCTTCTCTTCGCCCTCGTCGCTGCGACGGCCGTCGCGGAGCCCCTCGCCGAGTCTCCGCCGTCGCGACCCTCGATGCGGCAGCTCCCGGCCGCTGCGTCGCTGGAGGCTCCGCCTTCGGCTCGGGCCTTGGTAGACGCCCGGGCCGAGTTCGACCGCCGCTATCCGGGCCTTTTGGCGCGTGGTCGCACGACGGCCGGGGCGGCGCTCGTCGCCGACGCGCTGATTGAGGCGGCGGTCACGGAGGAGGATCGCGGCGTCAAATGGTTCATGCTGGCGGAGGCCCGACGGATGGCGGCTGCGTCGGGCAATGCGGCCACGCTCGACCGGGCGATCGTGCTTGCGTCGGCCACCTACGAGTTCGATGCGGTGGAAGACGAATACCGCGCGCTCAAGGAGATCCCGCTGCGGATCCTGTCGCCGCAGCGGGCCGCGGGATTGGCCGAGGTGGCGGAGCGTGTGGCGGCGCGGGCCGCGGGCGACGGCCGCCGCGACCTCGCGATTTCGGCGCAGAGCCTCGCGATCCGCGGTTGGCAGCGGGCGGGGCTCATCGAGCCCGCGAAGCGTGCCGCGATCCGCCACGACGAGATGCTCGCCCCGTAGCGGTGTCACGCACGTTGCGACTTCGCCCACGCAATCATCTCGGTAAGCCCCTCGCGGGTAGTCTGCGGGTGCACGAAACCCGCGGCCACGAGTTTTTCGCATGGAAACACCGTGGTTTCCCGGATCGCTCGCAACCTTGCGGTGGTGAGTGGAAACTCGCGGCCGGTGGTCGCCTCGATCGCGTCGCCGACGGGCGCCGCGAGAGTCGCGAGCCATGCTGGGATGCGCTTTGGGGGCGGAGCCCCGGCCAGCTCGGCGATCATGGCGGCGAGTTCCTCCAGCGACGGTGTCTCGCGGTCCGAGACGTTGAAAACCTCGCCCCCGCTCGCGGTCCTTGCGGTCGCAAACTCGATCGCCGCGCAGAGGTTGTCGAGTGCCACGATCGACTTCCGCGTCTCGCCGCGACCGATCAAGCAGGGCTTGCTCGCGAGAATCTGCTGCACGAACGCGGCGAGGTTCGCCTCGTTTCCCGGACCGTAGACCGGTGCCGGCCGAAGGATCACGGCGGAGCGTGATGAATCCGCGGCCGCCCACTCGCGAACGGCGGCTTCGGCCTCGGCCTTCGATCGGCCATAGGGCGTGGTGAGTTCGGGCGGGCCGGCCTCCGTCATCGGCCCGTCCTCTGCCGCCACGGCCTTGATCGAGCTGAGAAACACGAAGCGGCCCACGCCGCGCCGGCTCGCCCAATCGAGCCATGCCCGCGTGCCGCCGACGTTTACCGCTGTGAAGTCGTCGATGTCGGCTCGCGTGGGACGCGGCACATGCTGCTTCACCTCGAGATGCACGACCGCCATCACGTCCGCGAGTGCTGCCTGCGGAGCCTCAACCGGCTCGAGCACCGAGCGGCGAGTCGCGCCTCTCCATCCCGTGGGTAAGTCGTGCGGGGGCTCGCGGCCCGTGCCAAAGCCCTCATGCCCGTGCGCCGCGAGCCATTCGCAAAGGCGGCGACCGACAAACCCGCGGGCGCCAGTGACGAGCAGTTTCATGCCCGGCATTCTACGACCAACGGGGATTTTCCCGCGCGCTGTCTTTCCGGCGGGAAGCCCCAAGCGCGAGCGCGGGGTAGACGGGTGGCTTCGAAATCGACGTGTGCGGAGCCGCGCGGCGTTGCCTCGATGCGACGCGTTTACCCGTCGCTCGCGCTCCGGGCTTCCTGACGGAGGCCTTACCGGCCGTAGAAGTGTGAGTAGTTCATATACGTCGCCCGGTGGCCGGTTGGGCGGATCGACTCATCGATCTGGCGGTTCGAGGTGTCTCTGCCGATCTGCTGCACCTGGTTTTGCAGATTGCTCATCTGCCGTCGCTGGCTCAGTTGCTCGATCTGTTGCTGTTGCTGCTGCACTTGGGGCTGAACCATCGTCTGGTAAATGTTTTGAGACTGGAGCGGGTTGTAGCCCTGCTGCTGGAGTTGCATGTAGGGGCTCACCGTGGGCCGTCGGTAAGTGCTCGAGAAGGGAAGGTCCGCGCCCTGGCCGCCGGCACGTGCGCCAGCGGAATAAGTCGACCTCCCCGGCTGGGCCTCTGCCTCTTGGCTCCCAAGCGACGAGGCAACCGTCACCATGGCGGCGAGAACCAGTCCACGTCCAAGGAAGTTGTCGGTTCGTCGGATCATCTGGAAACCTCGTGGTCGCATCATCCCGCCACCCTCGAATGTATCCGGGTCATGGATCGTGGATCAATCACTCGGCCGCTGCCTTCGGCATCTCCGCCTCATACCGCTCCACCACCTGATCCATGAGGGCCTTCACAACAGCCCTCATGACCGGCTTGTCGTGAATCCAGGCGGCAAACTCCTCGCCGTGGGCCAGGTAGGTCTCCCGCAGCCACACCGGGGCTTCCGTCAGCAACCAAGCCCGGAAGAGCATCCACTGCGGGTTTTCCACACCATACACCTCGCGAGCCACCCAGCAGGCCCCGCCGAAGTTCGGGTTGAAACCGAACGGGAAGCGGTTGATCTGCTGCACGAGGCTCGTGCCGAGCAGCGTGAAGCCGAAGATACGCTCGAACGGGGCCGTGATCTTCCCGATGATGCTGTCCGCAGCGATCCACTGGTCCTGGGCGATGAACACCCGGTCGCCCGGCAGAATCTGGTAGTTGGTGGCCGTGGAGCCCCCCTTCATGATCGCCTCGATATCGACAGGCAGGATCTGATCGCAGCCCACACCCGACGGGGCCGGCCGGGCGATCCACATATCCTTGCTCGAGAGCCGCGAAATGCCGTTGATCTGGGAGATCGCGTCGAGCACCGTCTCGTTGCCGGTGACGGGAAAGCGGGCGATGTTGTCGCCGAAGCCGGCGCCTTCGGTCACGACGTAATAGACCTTCGAGTTGTACGCAAACACGTCGATGCTCACGAGCGGCGCGTCGAGAAAGTTGCCGAGATGTTTTTCGATCGCCACCTTGGCCTCGTCGAGAGTTAGGCCCGTCACAAACACGCTGCCGTAGGTGCCGAGATTGATCGTGCCGTCGGGGCCTACGAGGTGCTCGCCGGCGATCTGCTGCTGGCCGGCTGCCTGGGCCAGCGTGAGCGACACCTGTGGCTCCTTGAGCACCCGCTTTAAGTGCTTGAAGACGGCGTCCTGGGCCTCTTCGAGCGACTGATTGCCCACCATCACCTTGCCGTAGGAAGGTCCAAGGTCGAGCATTCCGCCCGGCTCCACCACATACAGCCCGTTGATCGGCTGTTCGAGGAGCGTGCCCTCCACGATCACCTGCAGCGTGTCGAACGACTGGATCTTGAACGGCGGCTTGGGCACCACCCGCAGCGCGTCGATGAGCAGAATGTCCGGTGGCTCGATCACGTAGGCCGGGAGCGTGATCTTCGCCAGTTCCTTGGCGGGCATCCGCTCCGGCTCGGTCGGGCACTGGGCGTCGAGCATCACCTGCTGCGTGGTCGACCGCTGGGGCCGGCCATAGATGTTGCAGCCCGTCACCTGGGCCATCACGGCCGCAATCGCCAAAAACCTGCCCACACGGCCCGTCCAGAAGCCCCGCCCGAGCCGCAGCCGCGACCATTTCCAGGCGGTTTTTCCGCGGGTTCGAAGAGTCGTGTCGCTGGGCATGGCAAACTCCTTACGACCGGCAGGGTCGTTGCAATCGCTGTCATCGGCAGATTCAACCGGCAAACTTTGCCCTTCCTTCCGATCGGGAAAGGGGCGGTCTGCGGGATTCCCCCGAGAATGGTGCCGGGCGGGCGACACCGCCCTTTTGCAGACGTAAACTTGCGGGAGTTCAGCGGTTGGTCGCGTCGGTTCTCACTGGGGGCAGGGATTGCCTTGTCACCCAGGAGAACGGAGTTTGCGCGGCCTGCCGCAGCCCATCTGATCGCCGTCAATCAATGACCTCGCGTCGAAACTCCGCCCTATGCCCATCTTGCCCAAGCAGCGGGATATCTTCCCGGACGACCTGCTCGACGAGGCGGGCGGGATCACGGGCCGTGGCGCGGCTGAGGCGGCTCACTGGGTCGCCTTCTACACGCTCGCCCGCCGCGAGAAAGACCTCATGCGGAAGCTCGAGGCGGCTGGCGTGCCCTTCTACTCCCCGCTCGTCAAGCGGCGGTTGCATTCCGCCGGCGGCCGCGTCCGCAGTTCATTCGTCCCACTCTTCCCAGGCTACGTCTTCGCACCAATCGACGACGAGCAGCGCCGGGCCGCTCTGGCCACCAACACGGTGGCCCGCTGGCTTTCCATCGCCGACGAGCGAATGCTTGTCAGCGACCTGCGGGCGATCAAGCGGCTCATCGACACCGACAAACCGCTCACGCCCGAGGCGCGGCTCGAACCAGGCCAGTCGGTCCGCGTACGAAGTGGGCCGATGCGGGGCATGGAGGGCACGGTCGTCAAGCGGCGTGGTCAGGAGCGGCTGCTCATCGCAGTGCGGTTCCTCAACCAGGGCGCCTCGATCGAGCTTGAAGACGTCGATGTGGAACGGCTCTAGGTTTGCAACTTAGGTTTGCATAGGAAGCAATCATGAACCTGCCTGCGCCCAAAGCGTCGATCGCGTTCCGCAGCGTGAGTCGCCGTGCTTTGGTCCTGCTCGCTGTACACGCAGTTGTCTTTGCCGCAGCGTTTTTCATCGCGTTCTTCATCCGCAGCGATTTCACGCTCGATCAGAGTTGGCTGGAGACGTATGGCGCGACGGTGATCTTTGTCGTGGCCGTGAAGATGGTGGTGTTTTACGCGCTGGGCCTGTGCCATGTGTCGTGGGGCCGGGTCGCCTTCGGCGATCTCACCACGTTGCTTTGGGCATCGACTCTTTCCATGCTCCTGTTCGCCGCATTCGACAGCCTGGTGTTGTCCACCGGCTGGGTGCCGTGGCTGCCCCGCGTGCGGCGGAGCGTGATCTTGCTCGATTGGGCGGCCACGATCATGTGCGTCGGTGGCCTCCGCACCGTCTGGCGAAGCGTCCGCGAGGAACTCCGCCCCTATTTCACCGGCAAGGTCGCGAAGTCGGTCCTCATCGTGGGCGCCGATGAAGCGGGCGAAATGATCGCCCGCAACCTCATGGCGGCTTCTCACGAGCCGTATTTCATCACCGGTTTTGTGGACGACGACCTCCGGCTCAAGCACACGCGGGTTGGCGGCTTCGAGGTCTTGGGCGCGATCGATCAGACGGCCGCTGAGGCGGCCCGCCGCGGCGTCGACGAGGTGATCGTGCAGTCCGGCAAACTCACCGGCAAGGCATTTCGTCGCCTGCTCGACGAATGCACCGACATGGGCGTCACGGTGAAGGTGCTCCCCGGGATCGACGAACTGCTGAGCGACAAAAAAGATCTTTCACACATCAGACTGCGGTCCGTCGAAATCGAAGACTTGCTGCGCCGCGAGCCCGTGAGGCTCGACGACACCGCCATCACCACGCTCATCGAAGGCCGCACGGTCATGGTCACCGGCGCGGGCGGCTCGATTGGGTCGGAGATCTGCCGGCAGATCCTCCGCTTCAAGCCGAAGACGCTGCTCATGGTGGAGCAGGCCGAAAACTCTCTCTTCCTCATCGAACAGGAGTTTTCCCGCCGGAGCCCCCGGCCCGACTTCGAACCCCTCGTCGCCGACATCACCGACGAGAGGCGGATGGAGCAGATCCTGGCGACCTACTCGCCTGAGGTGATCTTTCATGCCGCGGCCCACAAGCACGTCCCGATGATGGAATGGAACCCGGCCGAGGCCATCAAAAACAACGTCTTCGGCACGCGGCTCCTCGCCCGGCTCGCCGATCGGCACGGTGTCCGGGAGTTCGTCGCGATCTCCACCGACAAAGCGGTGAATCCGACGAGTGTCATGGGCTGCTCGAAACTGCTTGCCGAGCGGTTTCTGCAGGCGCTGTCCGGCGTGTCGCAGACGAAGTTCATCGTGGTGCGGTTCGGTAACGTCTTGGCGAGCAACGGCAGCGTCGTGCCGACGTTCCAGGAGCAGATTCGGCGGGGCGGCCCGATCACGGTCACCCATCCCGGAATCGAGCGCTACTTCATGACGATTCCGGAAGCATCCCAACTCGTGCTCCAGGCCGCTACGATGGGCGATGGCGGAGAGATCTTCGTGCTCGACATGGGGGAAAGCGTGAAGATCGTAGACCTCGCCCGCGACCTGATCTCGCTCTCCGGCCTCGAGCAAGACGACATCGAGATCGTGTTCACGGGGCTTCGGCCTGGTGAAAAGCTCTTCGAGGAACTCTATTTCGAGGAAGAGCGGCGGGTGGCCACGCGTCACACGAAGGTCTTCTGTGCCCACCACAGGCCTGCCGATTTGACGGTCGTCGAGGCCGTCTTCGACGAACTGTCCGATGTGATCGACGAGCGGCCAGAGGTGGTTCGGGCGCGTCTCCGTGACCTCGTTCCCGAGTATTCCAGCGAGGCTGGCCGGGCTGTGCCGGAGCCGTTGCCTACTCAGCGGACGCATGCGAAGTGACGTCGAAGCGGGAAGGCGGCTGCGGCCATGAAGCGTGAACTCTTTCAGATGATTCCAGAGATCCACACCGGTGATCCGTCCCGGTCGGGAATCCGGGTGCCGTTCGTGCGGCCCGCGTTGCCGTCGGCAGAGTCTCTGCAGCCCGCGTTCGATGAGATCATTCGGAGCGGCCGGCTCACCAAGGGCCCCTATTGCGAACGGCTCGAGCAGGCGATCGCCAAACGACTCGGCGTGCGGCATGCCGTGGCCGTCAGCAGTTGCACGATCGGGCTGATGCTCGTCTACCGGGCGGTCGATCTCTCGGCCGGCAGCTGCCGCAGCCGCCGGGCCGCCACCGACGCGTGTGCCGTGGCGACGATGGAGCCGCTCTCGCGGTTCGGCGTGGCCCGCACTGGTAATCGCTCCGAGCCGCTCGGCGAGGTCATCATGCCGAGTTTTACCTTCCTCGCCGCCGCGGCTGCGATCGTCTGGAACAACCTCCGGCCGGTCTTCATCGAAGTCGATCCGCGCACGACCAATGTCACGCCGCAGGCCGTCGCCGCGGCGATCACTCCCCGCACCGTCGCCATCGCGGCCTGCCACAACTTCGGCAATCCCTGCGATATCCCGGCGCTCGAGGCGGTCGCGGCCGAGCACGGCCTGCCGCTGATCATTGACGCGGCCCATGGCTTCGGCGCGAGCGTGCATGGTCGCCCGGTGGGTGCCGGAGCGACGGCGCAGGTGTTCAGCCTCTCGCCCACAAAGCTCCTCGTCGCCGGCGAGGGTGGCATCGTCGCCACCAACTGCGATTGCCTCGCCCATTTCGTGCGGCTGGGCCGCGAATACGGCAACGACGGCTCGTACGACGCTCTGTTTCCGGGGGTCAATGGCCGGATGCCCGAGTTGAGCGCGGCCACGGCACTCGCTTCGCTTGGAATTCTCGATGAGGTCTCGGCTCGTCGTAATCAGCTCGCCGATCTCTATCGGTGCGAACTCAGCGGTCTACCGGGCATCGGATTCGTCGAGACGATGCCGGGGGCCCGATCGAGCCACAAGGATTTTTCGATCACGATCGATCCCACGCGATTCGGCATGACCCGCGACGCTCTTCGCCGCTTGCTTGCCGCCCGGGGAATCGAGACGCGTGCCTACTACGATCCGCCCTGCCATCGTCAAACAGCCTACGAACACTTCCACGATCGCATGAAGCCGCTCGCCGCGACCGACATGCTCGCGGCCCGCAGCCTCGCGCTGCCGATCGGCGCCCATGTTGATGAGGCGGTCGTGAGTGACGTCTGCGACGTGATCGCCAACGCCAAGCAGGTGGCGTGACGCTCTGGCAGCCTATCGCGTTGGGGGCGCTCTGGTTCGGGATCGCTCTGGCCTTGTCGGCAGCCATCACGTCGCGACTCATCGGCTGGACGGGATCCCGGGGGGTGGTGGACCGGCCCAACTCCCGCTCCAGCCACCACCGCGTCACTCCCCGCGGCGGCGGTTTGGCGATCGTCGGCGGCACGACAGGCGCCGCGATCCTGTCCGCGATCCTTCAACCAGAGTCTTGGCAGCCGATCGTTGCGATGGTGGCCGCTTCCCTCGCCATCGCCTCGGTCAGCTGGCGGGACGACATTCGGCCTGTCAGCAATCGGGTGCGGTTTGGTGTGCACCTCGCAGCCGCCATCGCCGCGGTCGCCGCCCTTGGGCCGCTGGATGAAGTCGGCGTGGGATCGTTTGGCCGCATCGACCTCGGCGTCGCCGCGTGGCCGCTTACGCTGCTCTGGATCGTCGGCATGACCAACGCCTTCAACTTCATGGACGGCATCGACGGGATCGCGGGAATCACGGCCGTCGCCGCGGGCGGGGCGCTCGCCGCGGCGGCAGCGGCGTTGGGCGTGCCGGTGCTGCTCGGTGTGTCGCTTGCGTTCGCGGGATCCGCACTCGGATTCCTGAGCTGCAACTGGCCTCCCGCCAGGATTTTCATGGGCGACGTGGGCAGCGCCTTCTGCGGATTCATGATCGCCGTGCTGCCGCTCGCTGCTGGCTCCAACGAGGCGTCCCGCCTGGTACCAATCGTAGCCCTCACCATGTGGCCCTTCATTTTTGACACCGCCCTCACGCTCGCACGGCGACTGTCGAAGCGGGAAAACATCTTCGAAGCCCACCGCAGCCATCTTTACCAGCGGCTCGTGATCGCCGGCTGGTCTCATCGCGCCGTCTCGAGCCTGTACGGAGGCCTCTCGGCGATGGCCGCCGCCGTGGCCGTCGCTCCGCTCTTCGATCCCGCCCTTCAAAAGACCGCAACCTTGCTCGCCGCAGGCACCGTGCTCGTCGGCGCAGCCCTCCTCCTCGCCTTTGTGAGCATCTCCGAAAAGAACGTCGAATCGTCTCCGTCCGAAGGGAAGCCCGAAGCGCAAGCGCCGGGTATACGGGCATGGCGTTCCTCAAGCGGCCCCTCGATCTCATCGCCTCCTTGCTCTTGATCGCCCTCCTCCTCCCGCTGATGGCCCTCATCGCGGCCGCCGTCCGCCTGATCCTCGGCCCGCCGATTCTCTACCGCGATGAGCGTGCCGGCCTCCACGGCCGTCCGATTCAGATCGCGAAGTTTCGCTCGATGTCGCAGGCCACGGCCATCGACGGCCAACTTCTCCCCGACGCCGACCGCCTGACCTTCTTCGGCCGTCTCCTCCGCCAGACCAGCCTCGACGAGCTCC
Organism: Planctomycetia bacterium; assembly: GCA_021414115.1. GTDB lineage: Bacteria > Planctomycetota > Planctomycetia > Pirellulales > UBA1268 > QWPN01. The sequence continues at coordinate 1,634 of JAIOPD010000070.1, read as the reverse complement.
CACAGCTCTTCAGTGTCTTGTGGGGCGACATGAGCATGGTCGGCCCCCGGCCGCTGCCGCTACGATACGTCTCCCGCTACAGCGCCCGCCAAGCCACCCGGCTCTTGGTGCGTCCCGGCCTCACGGGCTGGGCCCAGATCCATGGCCGCAACGCCGTCGATTGGCCCCGCCGGCTTGAATACGACGCCCAATACGTCGAAATGCTGAGCCGGATCACGGCCCCGCTGACCGATCTCTGGATCGTCCTGGCCACGATCATTCAAATACTGTTCCAGGCGATCACCGGCCGCGGGATCGCCGCCCCCGGTGTCGCGACGATGCAGGAGTTTGCCCCGTGAAGCCAGCGAGACTAAACCCGCTCCCACTTATGACTCTCGCGAGCGCCGGGGAATACGGACTGCCTCGAGACGGTGACGTAATGCCCCTCGGCTCTGCCTCCGGTCGGGAAGCCCCAAGCGCGAGCGCGGGGTATACGGGTTGCCTCGAGACGGTGACGTAATGTTCCTCTGCTCTGCCTCCTCTGCTCTGCCTCTGATCGGGAAGCCCCAAGCGCAAGCGCGGGGTATACGGGTTGCCGTGTCGTTCGGTTCCGCGCCGCCAACGAGGTCGCCGCCCGTCTACCCGTCGCTCGCGCTCCGGGCTTCCTAATCGCGATGGGGCGCGCGCGAGGCTTACGAGTGGCTTACGGGCTCGCAGGTGCGAGCCCAGAGGAAGAAGAGCCAGAATGAACATGCAACCCCGCTACGAAATCATTCTGTATTGGAGCGAGCAGGACCGAGCGATGATCGCGGAGGTTCCTGAACTGCCGGGCTGCGCGGCAGATGGGGCCACCTACCAGGAAGCCTTGGCAAATGCCGAGGTTGTGATCGGCGAATGGATTGAGACGGCGCAAGCCCTTGGGCGGCCGATTCCGTCGCCCCGCGGGAAGTTGATGTACGCCTAACACGATGAAAAGAAGATTTTCACGCCGCGGGATCACCACCCCCCGGCGCCGCGACGATGCAGGAGTTTGCCCCGTGAAACCCGCTGAACTAAACCGGCTCTCCTCTGCTCTGCCTCTGATCGGGAAGCCCCAAGCGCAAGCGCGGGGTATACGGGTTGCCGTGTCGTTCGGTTCCGCGCCGCCAACGAGGTCGCCGCCCGTCTACCCGTCGCTCGCGCTCCGGGCTTCCTAATCGCGATGGCGCAGGCCCTTGGACGGCCGATTCCGTCGCCCCGCGGGATCACCGCTCCCGGCGCCGCGACGATGCAGGAGTTCGCCCCGTGAAACCAGCCGTGCCTGATGCCGTGATCGCAGCGATCCGCACCGTGCTCAGCGACACCGGCCGCGACACGAAGCCGCTCGAGCCCGCCATGCTCCTGGCCGCCGACATCGGTCTCGACTCGCTCGATCTCGCCCAGACGATCGTTCTTCTGGAGCGATCCCTGGGCGTCGATCCATTCCGGTCGCCTGCCCCGTCGCGGCCGAGCATCCGCACCGTCTCCGATCTGATCTCGATCTACACCCAGGCTCTGGGCCACTCATGACCACCGCCACCATCGCCGACGCAGCCGTCGAAGACCGTCTCGCCCACGCCCTCACGGAAATTGCCCGCCAGGAACCGAGCCGCACGGCGATCGTCGTCGGCGCCGGC
>JAIOPD010000079.1 GCA_021414115.1 Planctomycetia bacterium | reverse complement strand
GGTCGCGGGGTCGTCGGAGAAGAGCCGCTCGAATCGCTTGCGGTCTTCATAGAGGTCGATGCCCTCCGGAGCGATGCGCGCGGCGGCGAAGAGCGGGGGATTGTAACCCATCATCAGCTCGATGAAGCGCCGATCATGCATGTAATGACAACTCGCCGCGAGCTGATCCATGCGCAGCTTGCTCGCGTCCGCGATGTCCGATGGGGTCATCATGACTAGCGGGTCGCGCTGAAAGGTGTGATACAGCACGGCGAGGATGCGCCCGCGCGTCTCCTTTGGATTGGTCACAGCGGCCATGCGCGAATTATATCAAAAGGGCGCGCGGCGCGGGCCTGCGAGTTGAGCGAAATCGCCGCGCTGTGTTAGCGTGTGAGCATTCCTGAAGACCCCGAGACCCCTGATGAGCAACTACGTAAACATATTCGACACCACCCTGCGCGACGGCGAGCAATCGCCCGGCGCGAGCATGAACCTCGCCGAAAAGATGGAGATTGCCCATGCGCTCGTGGCCCTCGGCGTGGACGTGATCGAAGCTGGCTTCCCGATCGCCTCGCCCGGCGACTTTGCAAGTGTCCGTGACATCGCCGGAGCGGTGACGGCCGCCACCATCTGCGGCCTGGCCCGCTGTAACGACGCCGATATCGACCGCGCCTGGGAGGCGCTTCAGCACGCCCGCCAGCCGCGGATCCACGTGTTTCTGGCCACGAGCTCGATCCACCGCGAGTTCAAGCTGCGGATGAACGAGGACGAGGTGCTCGCCCGGGCCGTGGCCGGCGTGAGCCGGGCCCGCAATCTCTGCGGCGACGTCGAGTTTTCACCCGAAGACGCGGCCCGCACCGAGATCGACTTCCTCTGCCGCGTGGTCGAGGCCGTGATCGCGGCCGGTGCCACGACCGTCAACATCCCCGACACCGTCGGCTACGCGACGCCGATGCAGATGCACCGCGTGATCAAGAGCCTCGTGGACCGCGTGCCCAACATCGACAAGGCGGTGATCAGCACCCATTGCCACGACGACCTGGGCCTCGCCGTGGCCAACAGCCTCGCCGCCGTGGAGGCGGGCGCGGGCCAGATCGAATGCACGATCAACGGGATCGGCGAGCGGGCGGGCAACTGCTCGCTGGAGGAGGTCGTGATGGCGTTGCGGACGCGGCGCGACCACTACGGCTGCGACACCGGGATCGTCACGCAGAAGCTCGTGCCCACCAGCCGGCTGGTGGCGAACGTCACCGGCATCCAGGTGCCCCGCAACAAGGCGATCGTCGGCCGCAATGCCTTCGCCCACGAGGCGGGCATTCACCAGGACGGCATGCTCAAGGAGCGGCGGACCTACGAGATCATGCGGCCCGAGGACGTGGGGCTGGAGCGGACCGACCTCGTGCTGGGCAAGCACAGCGGCCGCGCGGCCCTGGCCGATCGGGCACAGGCTCTCGGCTACCAGCTCACACCCGAGCAGCTGCAGACCGTGTTCGAGCGGTTCAAACTGCTCGCCGACCGGAAGAAGGAAATCTACGACGGCGACATCGCCGCGCTCTGCGAGCAGCAGTTCTCGACGCTTCCGGAGCAGTTCGTCTACGAGGGCTATTGCCTCGCGAGCGATTCCGGCTCCGCGCCCACGGTGACCCTGCGGGTGCTTCAGGAGGGCGTGCCCAAGTCGGTGTCGATCACGGCGGGTGACGGCCCGATCGACGGCATCTTCCTGGCGATCGAGAAGCTCACCGGCATCACGACCGTGTGCCGCGACTTCCGTGTGCAGGCGGTGACGGTGGGCAAGGACGCGCAGGCCGAGGTGACGGTGGAACTCGAGCACGCGGGCCAGATGCAGCGTGGCCGTGGCGTCTCGACCGACTCGCTCGAAGCCTCCGCGAAGGCCTTCCTCGCCGCCACCAATCGCCTCGCCCTCGGCGCGACGCCCCGCCTCCACCCGCAGCGACCGTGACGCGGCGGGTGTCACGTCGCAAAATCCGCGGCGAACCACCGACGTCGGACGCGTCAGATCGCCTCGCCGCCGCGCTCGCCCGTGCGGATGCGGACGCACTCGTCCATGGGCAGCACGAAAATCTTTCCGTCACCGATCTCGCCCTGGTCGCCGGAGCGGCCACCCTTCACGATCGCCGCGATCGTCGGCTCGACGAAATCATCGTTGACGGCAATCTGGAGCTGCACCTTCCGCAACAGGTTGACCGAGATCTCATGGCCACGGTAGGTCTCCGCATGGCCACGCTGCCGGCCGAAGCCCTGCACGTCGAGCACCGTGAGGCGAAAGACCTCGACCTCCGAAAGCGCCTGCTTCACGCTCTCGAGTTTGCCCGGTTGGATGATCGCGATGATGAGCTTCACAGGTGGCTTCCCGAACGCGAGCGATGAAGAGTCGGTCCCAAGGCTACTCGCACACCGCCGCCCGCACCAACCATGTGACGATTCCGATTGCCGCGGGAGGCCGCGGCAGCGGCGCATGCCGCGGCCTGGGCGAGTAAGGCGGATTACCCGCCCAGACCGTATTGCGGCATCCTTCCGGACGGTATGCCCGAGGCGGGCGCAGAAGCCAGCTTCGGCGGACCGGGAGCACCGGTCCACGTGGCACATGAGCGACAGTCTTTCACGGAGCAAACCCCATGCCGTGGTCGGTCGATGATGCTCACGACAGGGGACCCGTGGTGTTTCACGGCCGCTTGATCGATGTTCAAGCGATTCGCAGCCGCCGTGCCTCCCCCGCAGCCGAAGGAGCCGAGCGCAGTTTCTTGGCACCGGGCTGCCCATCGTGGCAGCAGCAGGCTACGGTGCCGGCAGACTCCCGCCAGGAGGCAAGCCGGCGGCTTTCCAGGAGATTCGTGTGGACAACAACCCTGCGACACAAGTTCTGACGCCGCTCGCGGGCCTGCCTCGGGACGAACTCGCGGCGGCTCTCGCGGCGGCCTTCCCCCTGACAGCGACCGGGCCCGGCCGCGGTTCACGGGATGCGGCGGCCCGCGGCGGACGCCGGGCCGCCCTCGAGAGACTGGCCGCGATCGATCCGGTGGCCTACGAGCGCACCCGCAACCATGTCTCGGGCGCCGTGACGAGGCTCTCTCCCTGGATCCGGCATGGAGTGCTCGGACTCGCGGAGGTCCGCGACGCCGCACTCGCGCGGGTCGATCGGCCTGAGCAGGCCGCGAAGCTCGTGTCGGAACTCGGCTGGCGTGACTACTGGCGGCAGGTCCAGTCGGCGGTCGGCGACGCGATCCACGCCGACATCGAATCGCCCGCCGCGACCTCGAACATTCCCCAGCTCGATCGCATGCCCGACGACGTCCTCGAGGCCCGCACCGGCATGGCATGCATCGACGCCTTCGTGCGGCGGCTCTCCGACACCGGCTGGCTGCACAACCACGAACGCATGTGGCTCGCCTCGTGGCTGGTGCATGCCCGCGGCGTCCGCTGGCAGACCGGCGCCGACTGGTTTCTCGAGCACCTGCTCGACGGCGATCCGGCGAGCAACCATCTCTCGTGGCAATGGGTCGCCGGCACGTTCTCTGCGAAGCCCTACATCTTCAATCGGGAGAATCTGGAATCGTTCACCAGCGGGGAGCACTGCCGCACGTGCCCCGTGCTCGGCAGGTGCGAGTTGGAGGGGAGCTACGAGGGCCTCGACCGCCGATTTTTCGTGGCGGGTGGCGCCGCTGTCCCCAGGCCGCCACTTCGCATCAGACCCCGGCAGCCGGCGGCTTCGACCCCGGTGACCGCCCGGCCGCTCGTGTGGCTCACGCTCGACTCGGCCGCGGCGACAAGCCCGGCGGCTGCGGCCTTCCCGGAGTCGCCGCGACTGTTCGTCGTCGACGACGCCTGGTTTGTGGCGGAACGGCCATCGCTCAAGCGGCTCGTGTTTCTGTTCGAATGCCTCGCAGAGATCTCCGGCGTCGAGATCGTGGCGGGTGATCCGCGGACGGTGGTCCCGGCGCGGGCCGCCGCGCTGAACTGCGATGCGATCGCCGTGGCGGAGACGTCGTGTCCACGTGTGCGAGCCGCCGTCACCGCCATCGGCACCGAGCTGCCGGTCCGAGTGGTGCCGTGGCCGGCCTTCTGCGATCGCTCACGAGTGACCGACCTGGGCCGGTTCTCCCGGTACTGGCAGCAGGTCAGCCGCTCGGCGGTCATGCCGACCCATACGGCTCACACGTGAGCCTTGCGCGTGCCCCATCGCGTTGCACGGGTTGAACGGACTTCTGCCCGACGGAGCTGGCGGTTGCTTCTCTTAGGCTCGCGGTGTGCCATCCCGCTCAGGAATCCCGCAGCGCGAGCGACGAGGAGAGAGGTGGCTTGGCGGCCAGCGAAGCCAGAATGGCGAAGCGCAGCCGGCGCGCAGAGAGCGAAGGGCACGATGCCCGCAGCGAACGTCCGGCTCACGGAGCACGAGCAGCCCCGAACCACACGCCGCAAGAGCCCGCGGCCTTCCGGCCGGTCGGCTTCCCAAGGCACGAGCTCAGCGAGGGACTGCCCGTGCTCCGGGAGCCGGGCTCGGCGGCCAGCGAAGCCAGGATGGCGAAGCGCAGCCGGC
>JAIOPD010000064.1 GCA_021414115.1 Planctomycetia bacterium | reverse complement strand
CTGGCCACCATCCGCTGCAGGCCGAGGGCGAGCACGAGCGTGACAACCGCCGGCAACCCCTCCGGCACCGCGGCCACGGCGAGGCTCACCGCCCTGAGGAGCACGTCTCCGAGCCTGCCCGTCCGCCAGAGTTCAACGAGGCCGCCGCCGCGGGCCAGTTCCATCAGGAAGATCATGCCGACCACGGCGAGGCAGACGGCGACGAGGATTCGGCCCAGTGCCGCCAGTTTTCGCTGGAGCGGCGTCGGCTCCGGCGGAGACCGCTCGAGCATGCCGGCGATCTGTCCGATTTCGGTCGACATGCCGGTGGCCACGACGATGGCCGACCCGCTGCCGGCGGCGACCACCGTGCCCGCATGCACGAGCGAGAGCCGGTCGCCAAGCGGGGTGGCGGCGGGCAGCGTCTCCGCCGGCGACTTCTCGACCGGCATGCTCTCACCGGTGAGTGCCGACTCCTGAGCGGACAGCCCGAAGGCCTCGATGAGCCGGGCATCGGCCGGCACCTGGTCGCCGGCCTCGAGATCGATCCGGTCACCCGTCACGACCTCCCGCGCGGGAATCGACGCCCGCGTGCCGTCTCGCACCACCCGGGCCGTGGGGGCCGCCATGCGCTGGAGCGCGGCCAAGGCCTTCTGCGCCCGCTCCTCCTGCAGGAAGCCGATGATGGCGTTGACGAGCACGATCGCCACGATCGCCGCAGCGTCGGCCCAGTCTCCCATGCCGCCGGCGATCACGGCGGCCACCAGAAGGATCCAGATCACGAGCTCTTCGAACTGGCGGAGAAACGTCCGCCACCAGGGCCGGGACGGCGGCTCGTCGAGAGCGTTGGGGCCGTGGTCGGTGAGCCGGCGGGCAGCCTCGGCCGCGGCGAGCCCCCGCACCGGGTCGGCCCCGAGACGGGCGATGACACCGTCGAGATCGATGGCATGCCACGACACCGGCTGGCGTGCCGACGACTGCCCAGACCTCGCGCTCGTACCCGTCGCGGTGTTCATCGTCAGACCCCGGGGTGGATCGTCGGCCATGACGCCTCTATTCTAGGTGATCGGCACACCGTCCCGCGCCGTCGGGGAGGGACCGCATCGGTCGGGAACCACGAAGGCCAGTGATGACTGCCTACCGCGAACTCGACGAGGACGAAGACTGGGGGGATGACGACACCGGTCTCGGTGACGATTCCGACGACGAGCCGACCGTCCCCTGCCCCTCTTGTCGTCGTGACATTCTCGAAGACACTCCGCGATGTCCGTACTGCGAGCGATACATCTCGGCGGAAGACCGTGCGGGGCCGGACAAGCCCATCTGGGTGATCGTCACGGCGATTGTCTGCCTGGCCGTCGCAGTGTGGTGGTTATTCGCGGCGTTTTGAATCGCTTCAAAGAGCCCTCGGATGGTCGGTTTGAATCGACGGCGACTTCAACTACGACAAAGCCGTCTGCACGGAATGAGCTCGTCGGCGCAGGAATGCACGCATGGATTCGGCGCCCCTGTCATCCCCACAGCATCTGTCGTTCGAAGACCGCCGGTTTGCCAGGACTGAGCGGCCCAGCCATCACTCGTCCAATTCGCCACCAACCCCGCCCTTGAAGTGACAGTCGCCGCACGAGTCGCTCAGCGACTGATATGCCCCGCGAAGGGCTTTGGCGTCTCGCTGCTTCGCGGCCGCCACGATTTCCTTGACGGCATCGACGTAGCCGTCCGCCGACCCTTTGATGTCGCCGTCCCTGGATTCGAGGAGTGCGCGGCTCATCTCATCGAATCGCGGGAGGGTCGCATCGACGATCTTCCAGGCATCGGGGATCATGAAATCTGCGGCAGTCAGAATTCCGTATTTCGTCAACAATGTCCGGTCGACACCCACCCGGAGGCTCTCATGACCGATCCTTTGCTCCACGCATGGAATCTCAACGTCGGCTACGCAAAGCGACTCGTGGCTGATATCCCCGACGACAAGATGACCCTCCAGCCGGCTCCGGACATGAATCATGCGGCGTGGGTTCTGGGGCATCTGGCCTGCACGGCCGACATGCTCGGGGCCATGATCGGCGTAAAGCCCGTCTGCCCGCATGGCCGCTCACGAGAACATGCACCTCGGACAACTCTCGGCCTGGCGGCGGGTTCAGGGCATGGGGCGGGTCTGAAATATGCCTGCTGAAGAATCCCGACCAGCCCCGACATTGCCCGACTACTACCTCGAAAACGGCCTGCTGGTCTACACGGCCGCCTATCACCTGAAGCGGGGCGCGTGCTGCGGCTCTGGCTGCCGCCATTGCCCATATGAGCCGCAGCATGTCGAGGGCACCACGCATACCTGCACATGACCACCGTGCCGTGGTATTGGGTGCTCAAGAAGCTCGGAGCGATGACGCTTCCGCGTCAGGCATGTGGCGGGCGACGCTGGGCGAGTTTCAAGCCGGGGTGCTCGGCCGTCATCCTGACCTGCCGCCCTTAAACGAGGCCACTTCGGGAGCGAGAATTCCGGGTGGCCGCAACCAAGGGAGGGCAAGAAATGCCACGGGGGAAGCCGGAGCAGGCGGAGCACATTATCCCGAAGCTCCGAGAGGTCGAGGTAGAGGTTGGTAGGGGGAAGACCGTCGCCGAGGCGGTGAAGAAGATCGGCGTGACGGAGCAGACGTACTACCGGTGAAAGAAGAAGTTCGGTGGTCTTCGGATGGACCAAGCGAAGCGGTTGAAGGAGCTCGAGAAGGAGAACTCTCGGCTCAAGCGATTGCTGGCTGACGCGGAGCTCGACAAGGCGATCCTTCGGGAAGTTGCCGAGGGAAAATTCTGAGCCCGGCGAAGCGGCGAGAGGCGGTCGAGCACGTGCGTTGCGTGTTTGGCCGTGATCGCGTCAGCGAACGCCGGGCATGCCGGGTGATCAGGCAGTCCCGGAGCACGCAGCGTAGGACGCGTCGTGTGCTGGACGACGAGCCTCGTCTCGTGCAGCGGATCGAGTGGTTGGCATGCGAGTACGGCCGCTACGGATACCGCAGAATTACGGCCCTTTTGCACTGGGAGGGATGGCGGGTGAACCACAAGCGTGTGGAGCGGACTTGGCGTGAAGAGGGTCTGAAAGTGCCTAAAAAGCAGCCCAAACGGAGGCGGCTCTGGCTGAACGAGGGTCGTGCATCCGGCTGCGGCCAAGCCATCGGGACCATGAGTGGAGCTACGACTTCGTGATGGATCGCACGTCCGATGGCCGTCCGATCCGGATGCTGACGATCGTGGACGAGTACACGAGGGAGTGCCTCGCCATCGACGTGGCCAAGAAGCTCACGAGCGAGGACGTGCTGGAGCGGCTGAGTGATCTGTTCGTGCGGCGGGGCGTGCCGGAGCACATCCGGAGCGACAACGGCAGCGAGTTCACCGCCAGTTGCGTCCGGGAGTGGCTTGGGCGGGTGGGCGTGAAGACGCTCTACATCGAGCCGGGATCGCCTTGGGAGAACGGCTACGTGGAGAGCTTCAACGGCAAGCTTCGAGACGAGCTCCTGGCCCGTGAGGTGTTCGACACCCTGCTCGAGGCCAAGGTGCTCATGAGCGGGGTTGTGTAACGTCTCTTCTGTAAATCACCGGTATGGGCCTGACCGAAGCGAGCGTAGCGAGCTGAGGGCAGGCCCATACCGGCTGCCAGGTTGAAAAGGCGGGTCATCGAGGCTTTCTTGGAAGTGCTTTACTCCACCAAGAAGGAACCTGCGATGACCCACCAAGAAGATTGTCCGGTGCTCGACCAGGTCATGACGCTGCTCATCGAGCATGGAACCGTGTCCGAGAAGGCCATCATTCGAGGGTTGGTGGCCTTTCACCCCATCAACTTGTTCAGGCGAATCCTTGGCAGGGTATCCGCAACAACATTCCCCAGCCGCCACTGGACGATGCCGATCCAGTGCAATTTGAACTCCAAGACAACGATCTTGGGCAGTTTTTGGACCAGTTCAAAGATCGCCCCGTGGGCGAACTCTTCATCATCACGAGCCTGTGGTGCTGGGGGCGGATCAACGAAATGACAAGGATGGAGTGGAGTTGGATTCAAGGGGACTACGTGGTGATCCCAAGGTCCAAGGCCAAAGGCGGTCGGGGAAAGGTGGTGAGAATTCCTCTGGCGATTAAGCAACGCCTTGAGTCAATCCGTGACGACGGCAGTCGCTACGTGTTTGCTCGGTGGGTTGAAGACGTGAAGCAAAATGCGACTCATGCAAGTCGAGTTAGGCCGTTCTGCCCTCGTCGCATGGTCAACCAACTGGAGAAACTCATCGACAAGTGTGCTGCCGCCATCGGTCGTCCCGAGATCAGCCACCATGCCTTGAGACGGACTGCAATGGAGTTGGGAGAAGAAGCCGAACTACGGCAGGCCGAGAAGACCTCTGCCGAAAAATTGCAGACGACCGTTGGGAACAAGCGGCGGAACTATACGAAGAAGTTAGGCAAAAAAGCATTCACGTTGGCAGACGGCATCTATGAAAATCTCACCGTTGCCTTTCACGACTACCCTGCCCTTGCTAAGAGGCTGGGTTGCGAGCCGATAGAAATTCTTGCCGAACGAGAAGCCGAATCCCACGCAAGAAAACTTTCGCCACTTCAGCGTCAAAGGTTGGCGAAGAAACTACTTGAAGGCGATGCCGCTGACGATGGCCAAGGTGTGGCCTGATTCGTCAGTTCAGGGCGGCTCGGATTCCGTAGGGGCAGTCCGATGGGATGGCCGTCCCTTCTGGAGCCGATTGCTCATCGTGCAACGACGCCAAATCCGTTTCCCAAGACCCGAGTTATGGGTTCAGAATGGGTTCGCCACTTTGTCCTCGGGAGCCGCCCAACTCCCGAGGACCGAAAACCCCTAGAAAACAAATGCCGGAGGTGGGTGCGAGCGTACGGCTTCGGACGGGTGTTTTCCAGCCAACGCGGCCCCGCCTGCCATTTCCCGCCGTCAGCCGCGCGATGCTACCGTAAGGGCCATGCTGACCATCGTTTTCGAGGACCAGGCCGCCGCCGCGCTCGGCGTGCTCGCCGCCGCCCGCCCCATCTGTGATCTCACGATCGGCACCCTGACGCTCGTCGAGGCGCTCGGCCGCTTCGGCACCGTGCGGCGGGCCGTGCGGCCCCATCTCGCCAGCTACCTCGCCGCCCTCGACGGCCGGCGGATCGCCGTCTGGGGCGGACACGCCGAGACCGGCACCGTGCCGCCACCCGCCTCGCGGCACGGCGAGGTCGTGCTCGCCGTCAACGCCCGCGTGGTGCCCGATCGCGGCAATCTCGCCACGCTCCGCTCGCTCGTCGATGCAGGCCGCCGCTGCGTGGTGCGGAGCGGCGATGCGATCGCCGCGGCCATCCTCCACCGCGATGGCGATCCGCTCGATCACGACCGCCTGCCCGCCGACGGACCGGCCGCCTGCCGGATTCTCGACGCACTCGAACTCCCCGAGGCCGACGCCACGCTCGAGATGCTCGACGAGCCGCACGATGTCGTGTCGGCACACGAGCGGACCCTCGCCGGCAGCCTCAGCCTCCGGATCGACTCGGGCAACTTTCGCGAAGTGCGGCCCGGACTGTTTGCCGCGGAGACTTCCCGCATCGCCGATCAGGTCGTCGTCCGACAGGGGCCGGTCGTGGTGGCCGAGGGGGCGGAGATCGGGCCCTTCGTCTGCCTCGACGGCCCTGTCTGGATCGGACCGAATGCCCGCGTCAATCCCCATGCCTGGATTCGCGCGGGCACGGCCATCGGCCGCGAGTGCCGCGTCGGCGGTGAGGTCGAGGCGACGGTGATGGAGGCGTTTTCCAACAAGCCGCACGACGGCTTCCTCGGCCACAGCCACGTCGGCAGCTGGGTGAACCTCGCTGCCGGCACGATCACGAGCAACTTAAAGGCGACCTACGGCCCGGTGCGGCTGCACGGGCTCAAGCCCGACGGCAGCAGGCTCACGATCCACACCGGCCGGCAGTTTCTCGGGGCCATGATCGGCGACTTCGTCAAGAGTGGCATCAACTCCTCCATCCCGTGCGGCGCCCGGATCGGCGCGGCCGCAACGGTCGGTGGATCCGTCCCGGAACAGGTCGTCGCCTTCACCAATCAGCTCATCGGCGGCGAGGCCGGCTCGCGTTCGACCCCCGCTCAGGTGGCCACGGTACTCGAACGGATGATGGCCCGCCGCGGCCTGCAGATGCTCGATGCCGACCGCGGCCTGCTCGAAGCCCTCGCCTGACCCCGCGGGGAGGTGTTCGGCGGTGGACGGCCGGCGGCTAGAATGCCGACGTCTTCCATCCATCGCCCCCATGGCCCCGAGGCAGCGATCCACCGTGTCGATCAAGGACGACTACACCCACGGACGGTTCGGCCTGTCCTTCGAGCTCTTTCCGCCCAAGACGGCAGAGTCTGAGGCGGTCATGTGGCGGACGGTCGCCGAGCTCATGGACTTCGACCCTGCGCTCGTCACCTGCACGTACGGCGCCGGCGGCTCGACCCGCGGCACCACCCTCGACGTGCTCGCGGGCGTCAGGTCGCGGCACGACGTGCCGGTCGCCAGCCACCTCACGTGCGTGGGCAGTTCCGTGGACGAACTCCGCGACTACCTCCGCGCGGCACGGGATCTCGGCGTGGCGGCGATCGTCGCCTTGCGGGGGGATCCTCCCAAGGGGGAGACGGCGTTTACGGCCGCGGACGGCGGCCTGCACTACGCCGCGGAACTCGTGGCGCTCGTCCGCGCGGAGTTCCCCGAGTTTGGCATCCTCGTGGCCGGTTATCCCGAGACGCATCAGGACGCCGCGAGCCCGGAGGCCGATCTCGAGAACCTGAAGCGGAAATGCGATGCCGGCGGCGACGTGGTGATCACGCAGCTTTTTTACGACAACGCCGACTTCTTCCGCTTCCGCGACCGCTGCACGGCGCTCGGGATCACGGCGCCGATCGTTCCCGGGGTGATGCCGGTCACCAACTACCCGCAGATCCGCCGCATCGCCAGCCTCTGCAAGGCCCGCCTGCCCGAGTCGTTCACGCGGCCCTTCGAGGCTGCCGGCGACGACGAAGCGGCGCAGTTCGAGGCAGGCGTGACGTTTGCGGCGCGGCAGGTGGAGGAACTCATCGCCGGCGGCGTGCCCGGCATCCACTTCTACGTGCTCAACAAGTCACCCGCCACCGTCCGCGTGCTCGACCACGTCGGCCTCGAGCGGGCCGGCGGGTAGAGCGTCATCCCAGTGATGATGGAGAGCGGTCTACCTCGCGAAGCTCCAAGCGCGCGGGGAATATGTCCACCACGTCGGACGGCTCCCCGCCATCGACACGGTCGCGGCGCGTCTCCCCGTCGCTCGCGCTCCGGGCTTCCCCGGCCTTCGAGTACCCGCGAGGGGCTGCCCGTGCCCCGACCCGCCACTCGGGCCCCCATCTGGCGATAGACCAAAGTCGGATGCGCTCTAGACTGTGGGCGGTGGCCCCGGCAGG
>JAIOPD010000069.1 GCA_021414115.1 Planctomycetia bacterium | reverse complement strand
GAGGACGTCGAACTTTCCCGCGCGGAGATCGCGAAGGAGCTCCACCCGCTCGAAGGCGTCGAGTTCGCTGTGGAGCCACCGGCAGCGCACCTTCCGCTCCTGGTAGTAGGTCGTGAGGTCCTCGGCGAGTTTCTTGGTGAGGGTGGTCACGAGCACCCGCTGGCCGGCGGCCACCACCTTCTCGATCTCGCCGGAGAGGTGCACGACCTGCTGCTTCGCCGGCACGATCTCGATCACCGGGTCGAGCAGGCCGGTCGGCCGGATCAGCTGCTCAACGACCTCGCCTCCCGTGCGGGCGAGCTCCCAGGGGCCGGGCGTGGCCGACACGAAGACCGTCTGATGCAGCCGCTTCTCCCATTCGTCGAACATCAGCGGCCGGTTGTCGAGGGCGCTGGGCAGTCGGAAGCCGTGGTCCACGAGCGTCATCTTGCGGCTGCGGTCTCCCGCATACATGCCGCGCACCTGCGGGACGGTCACGTGCGATTCATCGACGAAGAACAGGAAGTCGTCGGGGAAGTAGTTGAAGAGCGTGCCCGGCGTGCTGCCCGCCGGCCGGCCCGAGAGCAGCCGCGAGTAGTTTTCGATGCCGGGGCAGAAGCCGGCCTCCATGAGCATCTCGATGTCGAACCGCGTGCGGGCGTTGAGCCGCTGGGCCTCGAGCAGCTTGCCTTGCGACTTGAGCTCCTCGAGCCGCTGGTCGAGTTCCGCCCGGATGTCGGCCACGGCCGCCTTGATCCGGTCCTCCGGCATCACGAAGTGACGGGCAGGATAGAAATACATCTCGTCCTTCTTCGCCGCCACCTCGCCGCTGGTGGGATGCGTGATCGCGATCGACTCGACCGTGTCGCCCCAGAACTCGACCCGGCAGGCGACTTCGTCATACGGGGGCCAGATGTCGACTGAATCGCCGCGGACGCGAAACTTGCCCCGCTCGAGGGCCATGTCGCTCCGCTCGTAGTGCACGGCGATGAGCCGCGCGAGCAACTGGTCGCGGGAGAGCGTCATTCCGGTCACCAGCCGCACGACCATCGCTCGGTAGTCGTCGGGAGAACCGAGGCCGTAGATGCACGACACGCTGGCGACCACGATCACGTCGCGGCGGCTGACGAGCGCGCTGGTCGCGGCCAGCCGGAGCCGGTCGATCTCCTTGTTGATCGCGGCATCCTTCTCGATGTAGATGTCGCGCTGCGGGATGTAGGCCTCGGGCTGGTAGTAGTCGTAGTAGCTGACGAAGTAATGGACGGCGTTGTGCGGAAAGAAGTCGCGAAACTCGGCATAGAGCTGGGCGGCGAGGGTCTTGTTGTGCGAGAGCACGAGCGTCGGCCGGCCCGTGCGGGCGATGACGTTGGCCATCGTGAACGTCTTGCCCGACCCGGTCACGCCCATCAGCACCTGCGACGCCTGCCCCTCGGAGACGCCGCGAACGAGCGAGTCGATCGCGGCCGGCTGGTCGCCTGCAGGCTCGTAGGGGGCGACGAGTTCGAAGACGCCCGGGTGAAGCGCGGTCGAGGCTGGGCTCATGGCGACGTCGTCCGGGGGCGGATGGGCCGAAGATGGGGCCGCATCGCGTCGAGCGTCGCCGGCCCGATGCCGGGGACGTCGAGCAGCGCGTCGAGGGAGGCGAAGGGGCCGTGCTCGCGGCGATGATCGACGATCCGCTGCGCCGTCGCCATCCCGAGCTCCGGCAACTGGGCCAGTTCGTTGACGCCGGCCTGATTGATGTTCACCGTGAAGCCGCCGGCCGTGGCGGGGGCCGCATCGTGGTGAACCAGGCCGCCGGACAGGCCCCCCTGCCCCACGTACCAGACCGCCATCGCGGCCAGGGCGATGCACACGGCGGCGACGATGGTCGGCTGGGTGCGACGCGGCAGGAGTGACGGTTCGGGAGTGTCGGCGTGCATGGTCGGGCCGGAGCGGGACAACCTCTCCCTGATAGAATACGCGATCGCCTCACTCGGAACCTCGGTGGCACACCCAGCATGAGCGACCCCGAAACCTTGATTCTCGACGCAGCCCGCGGCCCGGGCTTCCGCCAGCTCGTGTGGGACGGCCACCTCGCCGACCATGTTGCGGCCCGGGCACGCGACTGGTTTTTCGAGGATCTCGGTCACGAATGCGACTGGACGAGCGTGGGCCTGATCGCGGCCGACGCCCGCAGCGAACTCGAGATCGTCGCCCGCAAGCCGGGCGTGATCGCGGGGCTCCAGGCCGCGGCGATCGTGGCGGGGGTGGCCGATCCGCAGCTTGTCTTCCGGCCTGTCGCGGCCGACGGCGACGTCGTCGGGGCGGGCAGCACCGTGGCGACGCTCGCGGGCGCGACGCGGAGCGTGCTCACCGCGGAACGGACCGTGCTCAACCTCCTGGGCCGGCTCTCGGGGGTCGCGACGGCGACGCGGCGGCTCGTGGACGCGGTCGCGGGCACGCCCTGCCGCGTCTATGACACGCGGAAGACCGTGCCGGGCTGGCGGCTGCTCGACAAATACGCCGTCCGCATGGGGGGCGGCTGGAACCACCGCCTCGGCCTCTACGACGCGGTCCTGATCAAAGACAACCATCTCGCCGCCGCGGCGGCCGAGGGGATGAGTCCGGCCGACGCCGTCCGTGCCGGCCGCGGCTTCGTGACCAAGACCTTTCCGCCGTCGCGGTCGTCGCTGATGGTGGTGGAGGTCGAGATCGACTCGATCGCGGAGTTGGAGGCGGTGCTGGCGGCCGGCCCCGACATCGTGCTCCTCGATAACATGGACACGTCCCACCTGGCGCGGTGCGTCGAGTTGCGGAACCGACTGGCGCCGAAGGTCGTCCTGGAGGCGTCGGGCGGGATCCGCCCCGACACGGTCGCGGCGATCGCAGCCACGGGTGTCGATCGCGTCAGCACGGGCTGGCCAACGCACGACGCCCCCTGGCTCGACGTGGCTCTCGACTGGAAGTGAGCCCGACTGCCGGAGGGGAGACCGCTTCGGGCACGTGGAGCGATTCAGGGTAGAGAGCGTCTACCCCGCGCTCGCGCTTGGGGCTTCCCGACGGGAGGCAGCCCGCCCGCTTGGGGCTAAACGCCGAGGAGGCGATTTCGCTTGGTGCGGCGCTCGGCACGAAGGCGGGCGCGACGTTTCGTCTCGCTCGGCTTTTCGAAGAACTCGCGACGGCGCATCTCCTTCTTGATGCCACTCCGCTCCACGAGTTTACGGAAGCGGCGAACCGCCTCCTGAATGCTCTCACGCTCACGAACCGTCAACTTGACCATGCCAACTCCGCAACATCGATCAAAGGGAGGACGCCCGTCGTCCACCTGGAGAGCCGGAAAGATAGCGTATCTGGCTGCTGGAGTCCATCACTGTCAGGCATGTCCGGAAAACGGGGCATCCTCGCCGGGGCCGTGACGGGCCATCCCCCGGGCCTGGCGACCTTGGGCTCAACGACGGCACGCGTTTGTCGGTCGGGCTCTCTCCCGGCACAATCGCGGGCGAACTCCCCGGCTTCCTCGTTCGTCTGGCAGTCCCCATGTCCGTGCCGCCACTCCTGCCGCCGCCGGTCGTGCTCGCGGCCCTCGCCCTCTGGTCCCCCGACGTCGAACTGCAGCGGAAGTTGATCGTCGCGATCGCGGCCTGGCTGGTGGCCTCGGTCACGCTGCCCCGGGGGCGCCGGCAGTTTGCCATCTGGCCGCTTGTCCTGATGGCCCTGGCGCCGCTGCCGTTCCTCGCGTCGCTGATCTTCCCGGAGTCGCCCGGCGCGCCCGAGCTCGCCGTCGACGGAGCGCGGTTCTTCCTGCTGGCCTCGCTCTTGCAGTCGATCCTGCTCGTCCTCGGCGTGTCGCTCTGGGAACGGTTCGCGAAGCCGATGCCGCGGATTTTCCTCGATGTCTTTCGCTGGCTGATGCTGGCGGCTGCCCTGGTCGCCATCCTCTACGAGTCGGGCGTCAACGCCGGCAACCTGTTCACCGGCTCGGCCCTCGTCACCGCCGCCCTCGGCTTCGCCCTCAAGGACACGCTCGGCAACGTCTTTTCGGGTCTGGCCATCCATGCGGAGCATCCGTTCGAGGTGGGCGACTGGATCCAATACGACCAGAATCAGGCCCACATCGGCCGCGTGGTGGAGATCAACTGGCGGGCCACGAAGGTGATCACCCTCGACGAGGCCTACGTGATCATCCCCAACGGCCAGCTCGCGCAGGCCTCGATCCGCAACTTCACCAAGCCCGAGCCCTGGTCGCGGCGGTCGCTGTTCGTGATCACTCCCTACCATGTGCCGCCGCAGCGCGTGCAGGCGATCATCCTCGAGGCGATCCGCGGGAGCTTCGGCGTTCTCGAGCATCCGGCGGCCTCGGTCGTGACCAACGACTTCAAGGAACGAGGCGTCGAGTACTGGGTTCGCCTGTTCACGACGGAGTTTGACAAGCGCGACCGGGTCGATGGCATGGCCCGCGACCGGATCTGGTATGCGCTCTCCCGTCAGGGCATCGAGATCCCGGTCGCGACCCATGCCGTGCGGCTCACCGAGCTGCCGGCGGCCGTGCCGGAGGCCCCTGAGGCCACGATCGAGCGGCGGATCGAGTGCCTGACGCGGGTCGGGCTGCTGGCCTCGCTCGATGCCGGTCAGGTCCGGCGGCTTGCGAGCGACAACGCGGAGCGGTTGTATGCCGCGGGCGAGCAGGTCGTACGGCAGGGCGCGGCCGGCGAGAGCCTGTTCGTCATTCTGGCAGGCCGCGTCGAGGTGAGCGTGCGGGAGGGCGACAAGCCCGCGGTCCGCCTGGCCGTTCTCGGCTCGGGCGACTATTTCGGCGAAATGTCGCTGATGACCGGGGCCGCCCGCCTGGCCACGGTGACCACGCTCGAAGAAACCCGGCTGCTTGAGATCTGCAAGGACTCGTTCGGACGCATCCTGGCGGAAAAGCCCGGGCTCATCGAACAGGTTGGCGCGGCGCTTCGGGAGCGGCTCGCCGATCGGTCGCGGGCGATCGCGGGCCAGGAGTCGCCGCCGCCCGAGCCCGCCCAAGACATCTTCGCGAGGATCCGCGATTTCTTTTCGATGTGACCTGCCGGTTCGGGCCGATAGGATGTGCCGCCATGAAAGTCGAACTGCTCAGCTCCAGCGTCCCTCCGTCCGAGTCGCAGTTTCTCGTCTGCTTTCTCGTCAACGACGAGGTCGCCATCGACGCGGGATCGCTCGGCCTGCTCTCCGATCTTCGGCGGCAGGAGCGGGTGCGGCACGTGTTCATCACCCACGAGCACATCGACCACATCGCCACGCTGCCGATCTTCCTGGAAAACGTCTATCACCCCGGCCCGGAGTGTGTCGAGCTGCTCGCGGTCGAGAGCGTGCTCGACTTCATCCACCACGACATCTTCAACGGCCGCGTCTGGCCCGACTTCTTCGCGCTCTCGACCGGCGCCGACCGATTCGTCCGCGGCACGCCGCTGGTGCTTCGCGAGCCGGTGGTTCGTGCGGGGCTGACGATCACGCCGCTGCCCGTGTCGCACTGCGTCGACACGCTCGGGGTCCTCATCGACGATGGCCGGGCCGCGGTCGCGATTCCCTCCGACACGGGGCCGACCGAAGAGATCTGGAGGCACCTCCGGCAGTGCCCGAGGCTCGACGCGGTGTTTCTCGAGGTGAGCTTTCCGAACGCCCATGCCGACCTGGCGTTGACGACCGGGCACCACTGCCCGGCCACGTTTGCGGCGGAGGTCGCCAAGCTCGATCGTGACGTCCGCTGGATCGTCGTGCACCGCAAGTCGCGGTATGGAAACGAGATCGTCGACGAACTCGAGGCCCTGCGACTGCCGAACGTCGAGTTCGTAAAGCCCGGCGTGGCCTACGAGTTTTAGAGCGCGTCGCCCTCGTCAGCCGGCCGAGACTTTCTGCCGCGAAACCTTCTTCCGCTCGTTCTCCGAGAGGAGGATCTTGCGGAGCCGGATCACGGTCGGCGTGACCTCCACGAGTTCGTCGTCCTCGATGTATTCCAGCGACTCCTCCAGCGACATCCGCCGCGGCGGCTTCAAGAGGATGTTGCGATCGCTGCCCGAGGCCCGCATGTTCGTGAGTTTCTTTTCCTTGGTGGGGTTCACGATCATGTCGTCGTTGCGGGCGTTCTCGCCGCAGATCATGCCCTCGTAGACCTCGTCGCCGGGCTCGATGAAGAGATCGGCCCGCTCCTGCAGGCCGTCGAGGCCGAAGGCCACCGCCTTGCCCGGCACCATCGACACGAGCACGCCGTTGGCACGGCCCGCCATCTCGCCCTCCATCGGCCTCCAGGCCTCGAAGCGGTGGTGCATGATCGCCGTGCCCTGCGTGGCGTTGAGCACCCGCGTGCGGAGTCCGATCAGGCCCCGGGCCGGGATCGAGAATGTTGCGTGGGCAAACTCGCCCCTCGAGCCCATGTGCTTGAGCTGACCGCGGCGGGAACCGGTGAGCTCCATCACCGGCCCGAGCTTGTCGTGGGGCACCTCGACGACCAGCGTCTCGAACGGCTCCATCGTGACGCCATTTTCCTTGTGCAGGATCACGCGGGGCTTGCCGACGGAGATCTCGAAGCCCTCGCGCCGCATCGTCTCGATGAGCACGGAGAGATGGAGCAGGCCGCGTCCCGAGACGGCGAACTGCTCGGTGCCGGCGATCGGCTCGACCCGGAGGGCGACGTTGCGCTCCAGTTCCTTCATGAGCCGGTCACGGAGGTGTCGCGTGGTGAGGAACTTGCCCGCGCGGCCGACGAGCGGTGAGGTGTTGATCCCGAAGACCATCGAGAGCGTGGGCTCGTCGACCGAGAGCCGCGGCAACGGCCGGGGATCGGCCGCGTCGCAGATCGTGTCGCCGATCTCGATGTCCTCGATGCCGCTCACCGCGGCGATGTCGCCGGCGGTCGCCTGATCCACGTCGACGCGGCCGAGTTTGTCGAATACCTGCACGCCGACGAGTTTCGCCGGCACCAGGGTGCCCGCAGCCGTGGACCGCACCACGGCCGACGCCTTGGTGAGCGCGCCCGACTCCACGCGGCCAATCGCGATCCGGCCCACGTAGTCGGACCAGCCGAGCGTGGTCACGAGCATTCGCAGCGGAGCCGTCGGATCGACGAGCGGCCCCGGAATCTTTTCGAGCACGAGGTCGAGCAGCGGCTGCATGGTGCCGTCGCGGACCGCGGGGTCGTGGGAGGCGTAGCCGCCGCGGCTGGAGGCGTAGACGAATGGAAAATCGGCAAGGTCGTCGTCGGCGCCGAGCTCGAGGAACAGGCCGAGGATCTCGTCGAGCACCTCCAGCGGTCGGGCGTCGGGTCGGTCGATCTTGTTCACCACCACCACCGGCCGTAGCCGGCACTCGAGCGCCTTGGAGAGCACGAATCGCGTCTGGGGCATCGGCCCCTCGGCGGCATCGACGAGCACGAGCGCGCCGTCGGCCATCCGCAGCACCCGTGCCACCTAGCCGCCGAAGTCGGCGTGGCCGGGGGTATCCATGTTGTTGATTTTCGTCCCCTTCCACTCCACCGCGATGTTCTTGGCGAGGATCGTGATTCCCCGCTCCTTCTCGAGGTCGTTGGAGTCGAGCATCCGCTCGGAGAGCTGGCTGGCGCGAAACTGGCCGCTCTGCTGGAGGAGGCAGTCGACGAGCGTGGTCTTGCCGTGATCGACGTGGGCGATGATCGCGATGTTGCGGATGTCGTTGCGGCGAACGCCGGGAGCGGCGGTCTGGACGATGGGCGCGGAAGCCATGGCTGGGGGCCGCGGCGGGAAGCCGTCGGCATGAGGGGGGAAGAGGTGCGGTGGTCTGAAACCCGATGAATCAGGAAGCACGCATCGTAGCATAGAGCCGATCGATCAGTGCAGACGGCGTGTCGGTCGCCTCCGCGATCAGGGCCGCCGCCCGCATCTCGGGCCATTTTATTTCGGTCAGGCCGACCGCCGCCCGATTCGCGGCGCTCGGAGCGCCGGGGCCGGCGAAGACGCCGACGAGTTCATCGCCTCCGAGCCGGGCCAGCAGCAGTGGTCCGACGGCCGTTTGCCGAAGGGCCTGGGCCGCCGCGGCGAGCACGGCGTCTCCGGCGAGAAAGCCCTCCCGCTCGTTCACGGCCTTGAGTCCCACCACGTCGCAGATCACGACGGCGACCGACCGGGTCCTCAACCCCCGCCTTGCAAAGGCGGTGCTCTCCCAATTGAGCTACGTCCCCGAAACGAATGCGCGCGCCAAGATTCGAACTTGGGACCTCTACCTTATCAGGGTAGCGCTCTAACCAACTGAGCTACGCGCGCGGCCGTCAGTCGAGGATCGGCGACAGCCGACCGACGTTGACCCCGGAAAGTGTAAAAGTCGGCCAGGCGAAGTTCAAAGGGGCCTCGCATCCGCCGGGGCTTGGCGGCTCCGAGGGAAAAAATGGCGCTGGCGCCGGCGAAGGTTCCGGATAGGTTGCTGGTCTTCGCACTCGCAGTGAGGGATCACTCCATGTCAGCTGTTCGTCCTCGTCCCGACTCGATTCGGTCATCCATTCTCGGCCTCGTGGCGGCGGTCATCGCCTCCCCGGCTGCCAGCGCCGCTGCTCCCACCGCGGAGAGCGCCCTCGCCCTGAAACCACGGCAGAAGAACGTCGATTACTCGACTCCGACCGCGGCCGAGGCCGGGCAGGCGACCATCAAGCAGGAAAAGGAAGGGGGCGTGAGCGCCCTGGTCGTGCGTGGACCCTCAGGCGAGGTGCTGCGGGCCTTTGCCGACACCGATGGCAACCGCGTCGTTGACCGCTGGAGCTACTACAAGGACGGCTTGGAGGTCTATCGCGAAATCGACTCCGACAAGGACACGAAACCTGACGAGTATCGTTGGCTGGCCGGAGCCGGCAGCCGCTGGGGTGCCGATCAAAACGGCGACGGCGTGATCGACGCCTGGAAGGTGATCTCAGCCGAGGAGGCGACCGCCGAGGTCGTGGCCGCGATCCGCGACCGCGACGCCGTCGCGTTTACGCGGCTGCTGCCCACCCAGGATGATCTGAAGGCTGCGGGTTTCGAGGGCGAGCAGCTTGCGGAGCTCGTGGCCCGCGTGGCGACAGCGCCTGCCGCCTTTGCCGCGATGGCCAACAAGCAGGCGGAGGTCGGTGCCGATGCCAAGTGGGCCAGCATGCTCACGCCGCAGCCGCCGGGCACGCTGCCGGCAGGCATGAACGGGCTCACGAAGGACGTGGCCGCCTACGACAACGTCGTCGCGCTGGTCGAGAGCAAGCAGGGCAACGGGCAGGTGTTCGTCGGATCGCTCGTGAAGTGTGGCGATGCCTGGCGGCCGGTCGACGCCCCGCAGTTTGCCGGCGGGTCGGGCGACCTCGGCAACGCCTACAGTTTTCTGTCGCCCCGCTCCGCGGCCGCGGCCGCAGGTCCGGGAACAGGCGAGGTGGCCGAGAATCTCAAGCCGCTGCTGGCAAAACTCCGGGAGATCGAGGGGAAGATGCCTTCGGCCGATCCCGTCGCGCGGAAGGGCTTGGCCGAGCAATACATCGGCCTGCTCGAGCAGACGGTCGCCGCGGCCGCCGACAACGACAAGAAATTCTGGACGAATCAGCTGGTGGAGACGCTCGCGGCCTACGTGCAGGAGGGGCTGTTTCCCGACGGCATCGCGAAGCTGGAGGCCGTCGCCGAGGCAGTGAAGGGCGACGACGCCATGTCGGCGTTTGTCGCGTTCCGGCTGATTCAGGCGAAATATTCAGCCGGCATGGAGAAACCCGGCGCTGACGGCGAGGCCCTGCAGAAGAGCTGGTTCGAGGATCTACAGTCGTTTGCCGACACCTATCCCAAGGCGTCGGAGTCGGCCGAGGCGCTCCTGCAGCTCGCCTTCCGCGACGAGTTCGAGGGACGCGACAAGGAAGCGATCGAGCGCTACCGGGGAATCGCCGAGAGCTTTCCCGACACGCCCCAATCGCGGAAGGCGGCCGGCGCGGTCCGCCGGCTGGAGAGCGTCGGCAAACCCTTGGCGTTGGCGGGCTCGACGCTTGATGGCAAGCCGGCGTCGGTGGCCGCCTTCAAGGGTGTGCCCGTGCTCGTGCACTACTGGTCGACCGACTGTGAACCCTGCAAGGTCGATCTCGCGCAGATCCGCGAGCTGCAGGCGAAGTATGGCGACAAGAAGGTCGCTGTGGTCGGCGTGGCGCTCGACAGCGACAAGGCGAAGCTCGCGAAGTTTTTGCAGGCCAAGCCGCTGCCCTGGCCGCAGCTTCACGAGTCCGGCGGGCTCGACAGTCGGCTGGCCGAGGAGTTTGGCGTGTTGGCGCTGCCCACGATGGTGCTCGTCGGGGCGGACGGCAACGTGGTTGACCGCAACGTCTCGATCACCGACCTCGAACGCAAGCTCGACGAGCTCACGGGCGACGGAAAGTAGCCGCGAGCCCGCTGGCTGAAAGGCCCGCGGCGAATGGGTAAGGTGCGGCGCGGTGTTGCTGGCTTTGCACGGGCAGGATCGCATTGCTAGGGTCCGCCCGCTCCCCGCTTTTTCGGAGGCTCACATCGATGATGCTCCCCTGCCCCGCCCTGCTGGCCGTGTCGCTCAGTCCGATGCTCTGCACCCTGGGCGCCGTGCAGGTGCTCTGCGTGGCGGCCGCCGGATTTTCGCGGCTTGCCGAGGGCACTCGATTTGAGCGTGGCGGCCATTGGCTCTGCCTGACGGCGCTCGCCGTCGTGGGCACGCTGTGCGGTGTGACGATCCAGTTTGGCCCCGATTCGGCGGCGGTCTGCGCGGGGACGCTGGCCCTGATCACGATGATCGCGGTCGCCGACTTTTCGCCGCGGGCGTAGGTTCGCCATCTTGCCGCGACGGCCCCACTTGCCGGCATGCGCCCGCATTTCGTTGGAATCGGAAAAAAACTCCCCTTCGATGCGACCGACAGCCGAAGAATGCACGGCTGGGAGTGCTTGAAGCCAAGGGAGTGATCCATGTCCATTTCCAAGACCACGTTTCTGCTCGCCGTCGTCCTGGCGACGTGCCTGACGTCGGTGGGGCGTGCCGATGATCTGGCGGCGGACGTCGCCGGCAAGCTCCGCGACTCCGGCGCCCTGGCCGGCTATCGTGTCAACGTGAAGAGCAAGTCGGGTACCGTGTGGCTCGAGGGCCGCGTTGCCGACGAGAGGCAGCTCGCGGCTGCCGTCGGCATCACCGAGACGACGCCCGGCGTCGAGCGGGTCGTCAACCGACTCGTGATCGAAGACAGGAACGGATCCAGCGGCACGGCAGGCGGCCTCGCGCTGCCGTCGTCGGCATGGGGCGCCGCTGGCGTGCCCGAGCCCGCGACGGACCCGCAGCCTCAGCCGCAGCCTCCCAAGCAAAACTCTCTCGTCGCCATGGCCAGCGGACTCATGTTTGCCGGTGGAGGAGCCAGTGCCGGCGACTCGAAGGTCCAACTCGTTCAGGGCGCCACGCCCGTGAATCAGCCTCGGAAAAACGTGTCGTCCAAGCGGCCGATGCCGCTCGGAGCTCCGACGGGGCGGCCGATGAATGCCGGCCGACCGCAGGATCCGCGATACCGCACGGCCATGCGAACCAACATGCAGGAGCCGATGACACTCCCCGGACCGGGCGGCTATGACCAGCCGCTCCAGGACGGGCAGATCGTGCCCGGAACCACGCAATACAGTGAGGGGTATGTCGGCTCCCCCGGGATGCCTGGCAGCCAGGGTGGCATGGGCGGGCCCGGCGGCATGGCGGGGTCCGGCGGTCCGATGGCGATGGGTGGCACGGGCGTCGGCATGCCGCCGGTGCCGATGCGGGCCGACGGGCCCAACATGCCCAACTACGCGTGGCCGAGCTATGCGGCGTCTCCCAACTACGCCGCCGTGCAGTATCCGACGCAGTATTCGCCGACGGCGTGGCCCTACATCGGCCCGTTCTATCCCTATCCCCAGGTGCCGCTCGGCTGGCGGCGGGTGTCGCTCGAGTGGGACGACGGCTGGTGGTTCCTCGACTTCGACGAGCGGCACATCCACAGCCACCACCGCTAGTCGCTGCCCGTCCACGAGATCCTGATCAAACCGCCCGCTCCCCCGGTGTTCGCCGGGGGAGCGGTGTCGTTTTCAGGGGTGGGCATCCGGCCTTCCACGCCCCCGGGCATTCCCCGCCCGTGGAATCGGAAAAATCCGCAAGTTCTTCCACGGGGGCGTCGATACAACCTGCAGAATCGATGTCTTCGACCGTCTCGCCGCAGGAGCGAACCCCCATGATCTCTCGGATGCGATTTCTGGTGATGGCCCTGATCCTGGCCATCGGGGGTGCCACGCAAAGCGGCTGCTTCTGGATCACGTCGCAGGGCCCCAATCTCGGCCCGCTCGCCTTCCCGATTCCCGTGCCCGTCGGCCTTCAGAAACAGAAGGAAGACCAGTTCTGGAACTACGAGCGGTATGAACGGGCCCCGGTGCTCGGCCCGCTACAGCCCGGCGGCCCCTGTGAGGCGCTCGACGAGCCGAGCGACGACGAGGTGATGCGGGCGCTCGAGAAGGCCCGTCCGGTGCAGGGCAACTGGCCGTTCCTCTACGAGGTGCAGCGCAACCACGTCCGCATCTCGAAGTGCAAGATCGGCGACTACGTCGATCCGCCGCGACACATGCCGCTGGTCGGACCGGTGCAGCTCCACCATGCCCACTACAAGTGCACGGTCTACTTCCAGGAAGTGAAGCGGATCGGCTGGCCAGTGCCGCACACGCTTGTCGACGAAGACACGCAGGAAGTGCTCTACATCGATCACGACCACCTGCACATGGTGGGTGACGTCGACACGGGCTGCGACGCAAACTTCTGAACATACGGCGGCGGGGCCATCCATGGCCCCCGCCGCCTTGGGCCCGGGCGGGGCGAAGCCAAGGTTCGCCGCGCCGGGCCGGCCGCCTTCCGGGCGGCCGTATGCGTCCGCGGGGCGAGGCCGATCTTCACCGCACTGCGCCGGCCGCCTTCCGGGCGGCCGTGCTTTGGGAAGCCCGGAGCGCGAGCGACGGGAAATCGGTCGGCGCTGCGGAGCGGGTCGGAGTGGGCAGCGTATACCCCGCGCTGGCGCTTGGGGCTTCCTGACGAGAGGTGTGTCCTCTGCGGGAAGCCCGGAGCGCGAGCGACGGGTATGCGGGTGGCACTGCGACCGCGCCGGTCGCGCCGGTCGTGACGATGGCTCCCTGTCCGGCCACAGGACGGGCGTCCAGACGCCGAATGTGCCGATGGAAGTGTCGTCGGCCTCGAGGGAATGGGGTCGCTTCGACCTCTTCAGGCGTTTCGGCATGATGCCGCCACGGAATCGCCGCGTCCGCACTCCGTGGGCCGTGTGCTGCGGGCTGGCGATCGTCGCCGTGGCCGTCGCCGCTGCCTCCGTGTCGCTCGCGGAGTCCCCACGGGCCTGGGCCGGTTCGGCGGATCCGGCACGCGAACCCCTCCGCGTCGCGGCCACCCCTCGCACGACGACCGCCGACGATGCTCCTGCCGCCGCCGCCGCGGGCGTCATTCCCACGGGCAACCTGCTCGCCACGATCCGCGACGGCGGCATCCTCATGGTGCCGCTGCTCGGCTGTTCCTTCCTGCTGGCCGTCTTTGGCATCGAACGGGCGGTGAGCCTGCGGACGGCCCGCGTCGTGCCCAGGCTCTTCGTCGATCGCTTCGTCGAGCAGGTGCAGTCGGGGTCGCTGGGCCGTGGCGCCGCGCTTGATGCCTGCGAGGAGAATCGCAGCCCCGCCGCCCGGGTCTTCGCGGCATCGGTCCGCCGCTGGGGCCGGCCCGCGGTCGAGATCGAGCAGGCGGCGATCGACGCCTGCGAACGCGAGCTCAACCATCTGCGTCGCTACCGGCGGATTTTCAACGGCGTGGCCACCATCGGGCCGCTCCTCGGATTGCTGGGCACGGTGTTCGGCCTCATTCATGCGTTCAACGACGTCGCCTCGTCTGGCGCGATGGGCCGCCCTGATCTGCTGGCCCGTGGGTTCGGGGAGGCGCTGATCACGACGGCGATGGGGCTGCTCGTGGCAATCCCCGCGATGATCCTGCATTCCTTCTTCACCGGGCGGATCGACCGGCTCGCGATGCGGCTCGACGAGGCCTGCCAGCAGGTGATCGACGCCATCTCGCAGGAGTCGTTGGTCGAGGCCAAGGCGATCGGCGAGTCGAAACGCCGGGCGGCGGGGTGAGCCATGCCGCTGGTGCGACTCGACGACGAAGACGAGCCGGCGCCGAATCTCGCGCCGATGATCGACGTCGTGCTCGTGCTCACGATCTTCTTCATGTGCGTGACCAAGTTTTCCGATGACGAGCGGAAGTTCGACCTCGATCTGCCGCAGGCGGGGGCCGCCGCGTCCGCAGCCGGAGGGCGTCCGGAGATCGTCGAGGTAGTGGCGTCGGGCGGCGTGCGCATGGGGGGCGAGGAGGTCGCGCCCGAGGCGCTCGTGTCGCGGCTCTCGGCGGCGCGGGAATCGAATCCCGATCTCGCGGTCATGATCCGTGGCGAGCAGGCCGTGCCGCACGGCCGCATGGCCGAGATCTACGAGGCCTGCCGGGTCGCCGGCGTGGCCAACGTGGCGATCGCCGTGCAGCCGCGGGCCGACGCACGCAGGAAGTGAGCGGGCCACGATGGGCACCACCGGCATCGCGTGGTCCATCCTCGCCGCGGTGACGGCGACATGTCTCGTCGTGCTCGTGCGGACTCGCTGGCTGCAGTCGCGGACGCTCGCGAAATGCGTGGCCCTGTCGGTGTTGCTCCACGGGGCGCTGGCGGTCGTCTGCGCCTTCGTCGGCGGCTGGGCGCCCGCCTCGTGGGGCCGCAATGAGGAAGGGCGGATGTCGATCGTCGTGGCGGTCGCCGAGGAACCGCTCGACGCGCCGGCCGTCGATTCGTCGTCGCCGCACGTCGAGCCTGCCGCTGACCAGCATGCATCGGCGGCTTCAGCCGCCGTCCCCGACGTGCCGGCCATCCCGCTGCTGCCGGCGCAGGGCGAGGCGGCGGTCGCGCCCGTCGATCATGTGCCGCTGCTCGACGTCGCCGTCGAGTCGCAGATCGCCCCGTCGTCTCCGGCAGCGTCGGCGGAGGATGGTGCCGACGGGGAGGTTCGCCCTGATGCACCGACGCACCGTGTGCCCGACACGTATGCCGACCGCGTCGGTGCCCGCCGCGCGACGGCCGCGGCAGCGCGGGGCGGCTCGGAGGCCACGGAGCGGGCCGTGCAGTCGGCCCTCGCGTGGCTCGCCGCGGCCCAGGCCGCCGACGGCCGCTGGAACGCCGCCGAGCACGGCGCGGGTGTGGAGCGGGCCGTGCAGGGGAATCATCGTCACGGTGCCGGCGCGAGAAGCGACCACGGTGTCACCGGACTCGCGCTGCTCGCCTTTCTGGGCGCGGGCAACACGCACCGCGACGGACCCCACGCCGCGGTCGTCGAACGCGGCATGCGTTTTCTCGTGGAGCGGCAGCGTGCGGACGGATCTCTCGCGGGCGACGCCGAGTTTTTCGCCGCGCTCTACTGCCACGGCATGGCGACGATCGCCGTCGCAGAATGCCTGGCGCTGACAGGCGACGACGCGCTTCGGCAGCCGCTCGCCCGCGCCGTCGCCCGTACGCTCGCCATGCAGCATCCGCACACGGGCGGATGGCGCTACGCCGCCGGCGATCGGGGCGACACGAGCCAATGCGGCTGGCAGGTGATGGTGCTGGCGAGCGCGCGGAATGCCGGCATGACCGGATTCGACGTGGCGGAATCCCGGGCCCGTGGGTTTCTGCAGTCGGTCTCCAGCGGGGCCGCCGGCGGGCTCGCCGCCTATCGGCGTGGCGAACGGCCCACGATGGCGATGACGGCCGAGGCGCTCTATTGCAGGCTGCTGCTCGGCATGCCCGCGGGCATGCCGGCAGCGACCGAGGCACTCGGCATGATCGCCGCTTCGCCACCCGCCGCGACCAACTACAACGCCTACACCTGGTATTACGCCACGCTCGCGTCGTTTCATGCGGGTGGACCGCATTGGGAGCAGTGGAACCGGCAGCTTCAGTCGGCCCTGCTGCCGCTGCAGCGGCGGGAGCGCGGCCCGCTGGAAGGCAGTTGGGATCCTGATCCGGTCTGGGGCGGCCATGGCGGTCGCGTCTATTCCACCGCACTGTCGGCGATGACGCTCGAGGTCTATTACCGGCACCTGCCGATGCACCAGCGGGAGCAGCGGATGGCTGCGGTGCCGCCCAGTTCCCCCTAAAAGAGGTCGATCCCGCGGCGGGAGCCGGTGGCCGAAGGTTTGACCACCGGACCGCCGGGATTAGACTCAAAGAGAGGAGAGAGTCGCGTGCCGCACCGGTCGCGATCGTCTTCCCGACTGCCGGAGGGATGTGCCGTGGCCATGCCCATGTTTGCGATGTTCGGTCTTGGTCCGATGGAACTCCTCATCGTGGCGGGCGTGGTGCTGCTTCTCTTCGGCTCGCGGCTCCCCAAGGTGATGCGTTCGCTGGGCGAGGGCATCGTCGAGTTCAAGCGGGGCGTTCAAGGCATCGAGGATGCCGGCCCGCGTGATTCCGGCCATTCCGACGCACGTTAGTCGGAGCGAGCATGTTTGGCCTTGGCCCCTTCGAGATCGTCGTGATCGGTGCGATCGCGGTGATGCTCTACGGCAAGCGGCTGCCCGAGGTGGGCCGCTCGTTCGGCAAGACCGTGGGCGATCTGCGTCGGCAGTGGCAGACGCTCTCCCGTGAGTTGGAGACGGCGGCTCGGGTTGATGGCCCGCTGCCGGGACGAACGTCGCGTGGCATCGGCCACACGCGCGACGAACCGGCCGGTGCCCGGCTGGTCGAGACGCCGCGGTTCGATCCCCCGCCGGCCGAGTGACCGCGGCCCACG
Source organism: Planctomycetia bacterium (assembly GCA_021414115.1). Classification (GTDB taxonomy): domain Bacteria; phylum Planctomycetota; class Planctomycetia; order Pirellulales; family UBA1268; genus QWPN01. The sequence goes on along the minus strand of JAIOPD010000069.1, from coordinate 13,332 downwards.
GAGCCGTCTGTTTCGCGGCCTCGTGCGGAGTCCTTTCCGGGCGATCGTAGGGACGGTATGGTGATGTCGGTTTCGGTGGAACTTCCCGCGAAGACCCGCCGATGACCGATGAGTCGGGCAGCTAGCTCAGTTGGTTAGAGCGCTACGTTCACACCGTAGAGGTCACAGGTTCGAATCCTGTGCTGCCCATTCGGCCGATTTCTGAAATCGGCGGCATCTTCGAGGAACCCGCGATAACCCCAGTGGCTGCCGCGGGTTCTGGCGTTTCGTGCGAGCGCATGCCGTCCGGTGCGGACGCCTGCGGAGTCGCAATTCGCGTCGCACCCTGTCGGACTCCCCCGCCCCGCGCCGCCGTTGGACCCCCGGCCGCACGCCTGAGGCCCCCCCAGTTTTTGTACCAGTGCTCATGAGAGAGTTGGGGAACACACCACGCGACGCCGCCGGGACCGTCCCGGAGGCCGTATCGTCCAGCCCGGCAACGAACGCCGCCGGGGTCATCCACTTGAGGCCGCCATGCGGCCGCCTGTGGTTGTAGTCCATCCGCCACTGGTCGAGAACGACCCGAGCCTCTGGCAGGCTCAGGAACAACTCCCGATCGAGCAACTCGTCGCGGAGCCTGCCGTTGAAGCTCTCTACGTAGCCGTTCTCCCATGGGCTCGCCTTCTGGATGGAGAGCGTGCGAACGCACGCCCTCGCCAGCCACTCCTGGATCTCCTTGGCAACGAACTCGGGGCCGTTGTCGCTCCGCAGATGCTCGGGCGCACCCCGCACGGCGAACAGCTCCTTCGCGTCATGATCACGTCCCGAGCGGTGAACGACCGGGCCAACTCGATCGCCAGGCACTCCCTCGTGAACTCGTCGATCACCACGAGGATCCGCAACTGCCTGCCATCCTCCGTCCGCTCCGTGAGGAAGTCGTAGCTCTATACATGGTTCCGATGGGTCGCCCGGTGCCGCACGCACCCATTGGCACTCGAGCCCGGTAATCTCCGGCGTTTCCGCTGCTTCTGCGGCACCTGCATGTGCTCCTCCTTCCAGATCCGATGCACCCGCTTGAAGTTCACCTTCCAGCCCCCGAACGCTTCCGGGCCGGTCAGCACGCGATGCGTGCGCTCGCTCCCATGCCTCGGGAACGTCTCCACGATCTTCCGCATCACCCCGAGCAACTCGCGGTCGCCTTCTACACTTCCTGGGACGGTGCCGCTGCGTGCCTCGGTTCTGACCGAGCACCAGACAGACCCTTCTTTCCGAGACGTTCTCCTGCCCCAAGGTCCGCCGGACGGATTCCACCGTCCGGCGGCGACGCTCGGGGCACGTCAGTTGATCTGCGGCACGCAAGCGTGTGGGCGGGCGGCCTCCTTCAGGATCAGCATGTCCAAAGCCTGATCCGCCATCAGCTTCTTCAGCCTCGAGTTCTCCTTCTGGAGCTCCTGAAGCTGCTTCGCCATCTTCGGATCCATCCCGCCGCGACCACCGCTTCGCGGCGGTGCCCGGTCCGCCAGCGGTAGTAGGTCTGCTGGCTGATACCCAGCCGTCGGCAGACGTCAGGCACGGTCGAACCCTTCCCAAGGTCCACATCGGCCTGCCGAAGCAGGCCCACGATCTGCTCTGCACACTGACGTGTACCAGCAAGAGCAAGCCCGGGTCCGTGAGCGCTTCGAGAGTGCCGTCGAGTTGGCCGAGCAGGCTTTCACCACGGAACTGCAGCGGCTCACCTCGCTGAACGCCTCACGGGCCTGCATGACGGCCAGCCCAAGGTCTTCAGGGATTCGGCCATCGGGAACCTTCGGGAGTTCTTCGAGCGGTTCCGGCGGCTGAACATTCGGAGCAGCCCCGAACTGAAAGCCCTGGTCGAACAAGCCCAGCAGACGATCTCCGGCGTCGAGCCGCAGACGCTCAGGGACTCCAACATGCTCCGGCAGATGATTCAGGCCAGCATTGGTGAACTGCTCGTGGATCGGCCGCGGCGGAACATCCTGGGCGGGCCCAGAGGGGAGGCACCGCATGACTAACGAGATGGAGTTGGTCGTCGGCTGTGATGGCGGCGTCCGGTGTATCTATGACGAGGCACTGGACCTGCGGGAACTCGGTCGGCTCACGATCACCCGGGCGAGCCACGTCGAACCGGACACCTCGGGTGGCTGGTTCACCGATATGGGGCCTGTCGATGGGCCGATGCTGGGCCCTTATGGCAGCAGGACGCAGGCGCTGCAGGCGGAGAGGGAGTGGCTCACTCGGTCGCCGCTCAGGCCGCTTCCGTCTCGACCTTGCCCGGCAACTTGCTGAGAAGGATTTTCTGCAGTTCGACCTTGTTGCCCGCGTTGTCGACGTCGATGCCCACGAGCCTCCCCTCGGCATCGTAGTCCAACACGACGCCTTCCGAGATTTCGCGGCTGTCAACGCTTGGACGGTCGCACAGTTCGATGTACAGCGAGTCCGTGTCAGCGTGGTAGTTGAGTTTCATGGCGTGAACCCACGGTCAGGAAAGGCGTTGTGAATCGTGATTTTATCCTCAAGCGTGACCACTCGTAGATAGCGGCCGTCTCGTTCGGGAATCGCAGCCCAGAACCGCCATCGGTTGGCTTCTTGCGGCTCGGAACGGACCGCGTTCTCTATGACGAAGATGCACCACTCGGTCTTGATGTAGGGCCGTTTGCGCAGCACCTCGTTGAGAAAGTAGCCCGTGAACTTGTATTCGGTCATGGGGCGGTGCATCTGCTGAACCCGCGTCCAATCGCGGTCGGCTCGATTCTACCGCAGTGGGCCCTTGCCTGACCGCACCCTGCCGCTGATTGGCCGCCCCGGGCTATTCCCGCGGTTGGCTCCCCCTTCTTCCCGTCGGCCCCTCCGGCTGCCGGGCGTGTTTCCCTTCTTCCGGATCGCTCAGTTGGCGGCCGGTGTCCCTGTGTGGTTCCCGTTTTCCATTTCCCACTTTCAGGAGATCGAGAACCCATGAGTGACTCTGACCTGATCGACGCCGGGGCCCAGAAGACCGGCGAGGACTCCCAAGAGATTCAACGCCACAGCTTCGTGCTGACAGGCCCCGATGACACTGGCCTGGAGCCGGAGTGCCTGCTGGACGTGATGCTGGTCGATCTCGATGAACTCTGGACCGTCGACTAAGACTCGCTCGGCTACGGCTGTCGGGCGCCGTTGTTCGACGCCAGCAAGAGGGCCCGGCAGAGACCACGAGGGTTTTCAGATGGGCGTGCAGCGGGCCTATGCGTCCTGCGAGAAGGCCGTCGCCGACCAGATCGCCCGGCTGACCCACGACGACCAGGACGACACCCGCGCCGCCAGCCAGCGCCCGAGATCGTCGAGGTGCGCACCAGCCCGGCGAACAGCAACGGGGCCTACGCGACGACTGGAGGTGCTCGATGATCGCCGGGGCAGGAGAAGCCCTGCTGCCGGTACTCACGCCCACGAAGCCCGCCAGCATGAATCCGGACAACGAGATCGCCAAGAAACTCACCGGCCGGGACTACGTGAGTCGGTCGGCGCTCTCCACGTTCCGGGCCTGCCCGCTGAAGTACAAGTCTCGTCGGCCCTCGTGTTCGGCATGGCAATTCACTCCGCCGTCGAGCAGCACTTTCAAGCGACGCTGTCCGGCGACGAGCAGCCCGACGTCGAGCGGCATGTCCGCGAGGTCGAGTCAGTCACCGTGAAACGCACATTGGCGGGCGTCGAAAGGGTCTGGCAGGCGATCGAGTCGGGTGTGTTCTATCCGGCGCCGTCTACCGTCTCGTGCGCGTCATGCGGCTCCAGGGCTGAGTGTCGGGCTTGAGCTTGTGATTCGGCGAGAACACCCCTGGCTTGCTTCACGGCGGCAGGGCCATCCATGGCCCCTGCCGCCCTGGGCGGTCGGAGCCAAAGCCGAGGTTTGGCTCGACCGCCATGCCAGCCTCCGGCTGGCGGGTGCCGGTGCTTCCGCGGTGGCGGCACGAGGTCCGAGAGCCTGTCCAGAAAATCGAACGGCGAGAGTTCGACGACGCCATTGGCCCCCGGTTGCGTGGACTTCAGCCCGCGCCCGGGGCCGACCCAGCCCCAATCCCCTGGAGTGTGAGGATCGACTGATGGGAGCCGGTCGCCACATCGCTTCCGTTCACACCGCCGACCGACGATCCGCCAAGCCCACCCGGTCCACCGAATGCGGTGCCCCGGCGCCGCCGCCGCCGGACACCGCGCCGCCGTTGCCACCCGTGCTCCCGTCGGCGAATCGTGCCGGACGTGTTCATCAGCCGCCGCTACGGGTCGTGTGCATCGCGACGCGAACGTCAGGGCAGAGGATAGGCTACGCCGCCAGTGCCGCCAGTGCCCCCTGCGCCGCCTTGGCCTCCCGCACCGCTCGGGTTACCGGAATCACCTGTAATGCCTGGGCTCGTCTGACCACCTGAGGTCGCACTGGCGCCATCGCCACCGCTGCCGCCGGTGCCATCCAAGGTACTGCCGCCATCGCCTCCGTTTCCGCCGGTAGCGATGCCGATTTGCGTGGTCGCCGTACCGCCATCTCCGCCCCGGCCGCCGTCGCCGGTGTTGGCGTCGCCACCGTCTCCTCCGGTGCCGCCGTCGGCCGAACTAGCGATGGACGATGCAGAACCGCCCGCGCCACCCGCACCGCCGCCGCTGAAGCCATACGCTCCAGCACCACCGTTGCCGCCGTAGGCAGCCCCGAGGTACGCCGTTGCCGTCCCGCCGTTGCCGCCAGCGCCGCCAGCGCCACCGGCAGCGAAGCCGCCGCTGCCTCCCTGGCCTCCAAGAGCGACGGCGGACCCTATCCCCTCTGCCCCCCCTGCAGTCGCCGTGCCGCCGCTGCCGCCGGCGCCGCCGTTCCCGGAAACCGAGCCACCGTCGCCGCCGTTTCCTCCCTTGCCGCCGATGACAGAGTCGCCGGCCGTGCCTCCGGTGGCTGCTCCCGAGCCGCCGTTGCCGCCGTTGCCGCCATTGCCAATCGAGCCACCGTTGCCGCCCGCGCCGCCATAGCTGCCGCTGCCCTCGGGGTTCGAGTAGCCGTCGCCACCGTTGCCGCCGTTGCCGCCCGAGGTGACCGCGGTGCCGTTCGCCCCGGTGGCTCCCGGAGAGCCCCCGTTTCCGGCCGTGCCTCCGGCTCCGCCGGCGCCCGCCGTTCCCGGATTACCACCGGCGCCACCGTTGCCGCCGTTCATCGGGCCGGTGCCGCCGGGTGCGTTGACGCCGTTTCCGCCATCGCCCGGGGTGCCAGCGGCTCCGCCGGTTCCGCCAGCGCCGCCGTCGCCGGACACCGCGCCGCCTTGGCCGCCCTGGCCGCCGGCTCCGCCGTCGCCGCCGTTGCCGCCCATGCTCCCGTCGAGGATCGCGTAGTTCAAGAAGTCTCCGTTGGCGCCGTTGGCGGCGTTGCCGCCGTTGCCGCCCGCGCCGCCGTTCCCGCCCGCGCCGATGCCGAGTGCGTTGCCGCCGGCTCCGCCGGCTCCGCCGTCGCCACCGGCCTTGCTGGCGTAGCCCGGGACGTCAACATGGCTGGCCCCGCCCTGGCCTCCATCGCCACCATCACCACCGTTGCCGAACACGGCGCCGCCTCGGCCGCCCGCGCCGCCGTTGCCACCGGTTTGGCCGGCGACGAAGGTATCGGTTCCGTTCCCGCCGTTCCCGCCGTTCCCGCCGGCGCCGCCGTTGCCGATCAGGCCGCCATCACCGCCGGCGCCGCCATTACCGCCGTTGGCAGCGAGGCCGGTGCCGCCGTCGCCGCCCGCGCCGCCGTTGCCCGCTGGGCCGGTGGCCGTGGCGCCGCTGGCGCCGCTGCTGCCTGTGGTCCCGCCGGTGCCGCCGGTACCGACCGCGCCGCCGGTGCCACCGAGTCCGACGGCGCCGGGATCTCCGCCGGTTCCGCCAGCGCCGCCGCTGCCGGCCACAGGAGCACCGGACGTAGATCCGGACCAGTAGCCGCCGGTGCCGCCGGTGCCGCCGTCGGCAGGCAGCCCGGCCTGTCCGCCGGTCCCGCCCGCTCCACCGGAGCCGTTGACAGCGCCCGCACCCGCGTTTCCGCCGGTGCCGCCGGCACCGCCCGTGCCGCCGTTGCCGCCGGTGCCGCCCTGACCGCCGTCGCCGCCGTTGATGGCCGTCCCAGGATCGCTCTCGCTATCGATAACGATGCCCGTCGCCCCGGAACCACCGATGCCCCCTTCGCCGCCGGTGCCGGCCACGCCGCCGTTACCGCCATTGCCGCCATTGCCGTTCGTGCCGCTCGTGCCCGCGAGGCCCTTCGGCGACGCACCGCCGAGACCGCCCTGGCCGCCATTGCCACCGGCGCCGCCCCGGCCACCATCGCCGCCCGTGCCGCCCGTGCCGCCCGCGCCGCCTGCCGTGGCGCCCGTGGCGCCCGTGGCCCCCGTGGCCCCGTTCGCACCCGCACCACCAGTGCCACCAGAGCCCGCGTTGCCCGCCGAGCCGCCGTCGCCGCCGTTGCCGAACATCGAGCCGCCGTTGCCACCCGCGCCGCCCGCACCGCCATCGCCGCCGGTCCCGCCCGTCACACCCGCCGCGCCGGGTGACGCGCCGGTCGTCCCTGCAGCACCATTCGCACCGTCGCCTCCCGCGCCGCCGTTGCCGCCATTGCCGTACGCGCCGCCATTGCCGCCCGCGCCGCCATTGCCGCCTGCCGTGCCGCCTGCCGTGCCGCCGGCGACTCCAACGAGCGTCCACGAGTAGCCGTTGCCGCCGTTGCCGCCGTTGCCGGCAGGGCCGGTGACATCGGCGCCACTGGCACCGCTCGCGCCTGTGTTTGCACCCAAGCCGCCGGCCGCGCCGCCTGCCCCGCCTTTGCCGGCCGTGCCCGCGTTGCCGCCATCGCCGCCGGCGCCGCCTTCGGGCGTTGTCGCATCGCCAGCGGCACCGTCACCGCCGTCGCCGGGCGTACCGGCGGTGCCACCGTCGCCGCCATCGCCGCCATCGCCGCTGGCGCCCGTGGAGCCAGTGCCCAGAGCCGTGCCGCCGATGCCGCCCTTGCCGCCCGCGCCGCCGGCACCGCCGTTGCCGCCATCGCCGCCAGTTTGTCCAGCGTCGCCAGCGTTCACGCCGTCAGCACCGCTGGCACCGCTGCCGCCTGCGCCGCCCGTACCGCCGGCGCCGGCCGAGCCGCCCGCGCCGCCGTTGCCGGAGCTCGATCCGCCGGCGCCACCCGCGCCGCCGTTGCCGCCGTTGCCGCCGGTCCCGCCCGTCACACCCGCCGCGCCGGGTGCCGCGCCGGTCGTCCCTGCAGCACCATTCGCACCATTACCACCCGCGCCGCCATTGCCGCCGTTGCCCACCGAGCCGCCGGCGCCGCCGTTACCGCCGTTACCGCCACTGGAGCCTGCGGTCAGCGTGCTGAAGCCAGCTCCGCCGTTGCCGCCGTTGCCGCCACTGGTCGCCGTGGGGCCGGTCACACCGAGGGCTCCATTCACTGAACCGCTGCCGCCAACGCCACCCACTCCAGGAGTTCCGGCTTCGCCGCCATCACCGCCGTTGCCGCCGGAAGGCGTGGTTGAGTCGCCATCAGCGCCGTTGCCGCCATCACCCGGCATGCCAGCCGTACCGCCTTTGCCGCCGTTGCCGCCGACGCCAGTGGCGCCCGAGGTGAAGCCCTGAGCCGTGGCCTTGCCACCGACGCCGCCCTGGCCGCCCTTGCCGCCGGCGCCGCCGGTGCCACCGGTGCCGCCAGCGGTGCCATCTGCACCGGCCGTGGCGCCGTCTGCACCGTTGGCGCCCACGCCACCAGTGCCGCCGTCGCCGGCATTGCCGGCCGAGCCACCCGCGCCGCCGTTGCCCGAGATCGATCCGCCCGCGCCACCCGCGCCGCCATTGCCGCCGTTGCCGCCAGCCTGGCCGCTCATGCCTGAATCACCTGGGTTCGTGCCGGTGAGACCTGCAGCACCCGTCGCACCATTGCCGCCGGCGCCGCCATTGCCGCCGTTGCCGTGCGAGCCGCCAATGCCGCCGGCGCCGCCGTTACCGCCACTGGAGCCTGCGGTCAGCGTGCTGAAGCCAGCGCCGCCGTCGCCGCCATTGCCCGCCGTGCCGCTGAACTCGGCGCCGGTCGCGCCCGCGATGCCGCCGATGCCAGCCGCGCCGCCGCTACCGCCCACGCCGGCATTCCCGCCGTTGCCGCCCGCGCCGCCGTCGGGAGTGATCGCATCACCAGCCGCGCCGTCGCCGCCGTCGCCGGCCGCGCCGCCAGTGCCACCGAGGCCGCCGTTGCCACCAGGACCGATCGAGCCCGGGTTCGCGGTGAACACGAACATGCCCGTGCCGGGGCTGCCACCAAGCCCGCCCGTGCCGCCGATGCCACCGCTGCCGCCAGTGCCGCCGTTGCCGCCAGCGCTGCCGGCGGTGATCGCATCCGAGCCGTCAGCGCCGGTGCCGCCCACGCCGCCAATCCCGCCGAGGCCGCCCACACCGCCGTCGCCGCCGCGACCGAAGATCGAACTGCCGTTGCCGCCAGTGCCGCCACTCGCGCCCATGCCGCCGGCGCCGCCGACGCCGCCAGTCCCACCAGGTTCGCCGGGACCGGTCGGTGAAGCACCGGTGGCGCCCGTTGCGCCCGTAGCACCGGCCGCGCCGGCACCACCATTGCCGCCGTTGCCGAGCAGCACGCCACCATTGCCGCCCTTGCCACCGAAGCCGCCGTTGCCGCCGTTCCCGACCCAGCCCGCGTTGCCGCCATTCCCGCCACTGGCGCCGGTGCCACCGTTGCCGTAGATGATGCCGCCGTTGCCGCCGTCCTCGTCGGGGCTCACGCCCGCGACGCCGTCAGCGAACAGCTGTTGCCCAGACACCGACTTGATGCCACCGGTCTGCGCCGCAGAAGGCGCGACCACCTGAATCGCCTTGCCGAAGTTCTGCATGCTGATCGCGATCACCGCGCCGTTCACCGTCGCCGTGAACCGGCTCGCGTAGCCCTGTGGGTTCACCCACACGTCAACCGGTGTCGGCGTGTTGTCGATCGGAGGCTGACGCACCCCGGCTTGGTCATACAGCGGCAGGAGCGCTACGAACGTCGAAAGACCGATGTTCGTCTGGTAGCGCTGACCGTATACGTCCGCGCCGACATACTGCGTGCCAACAGGGAACCCCAGCGACCGCAGCGCGTGCTTCGGCGTCAGGTCCGTCACGATCGCATTCGTCGCCACGACGGCCGGCTGAGAACCCTGCGTCGTGGAATCCAGCCTCACCCACGGCTGGCCCGTCGCCCCCAGCGACTGCGCGTTGACGTACGTGAGATTCCCGATCTGCCGGAACTCCGTGCTCTGCACCGGCGCCGACACGCTCGGCTGAATCCCCACCGAACTCCTGACCAGACCCTTCGCGAAGTCGAGCGCACCGTCCGAACTCATCGCCACACCGTTGATGGCGATCGTCAGACCGAACCCGTACAGCCCCACCTGCTCCGCCTTCAATGCGGCCAGACCCACCTGCTCCAGAACCACCGTCAACCCACGAGCCGAAGACACGACCGGGCCGCCGTTCTTCAACACCAGGTTCGCGACGTTGCCCAGAAGGTTGTTGCTGATCTGGTTGTTCCGGATCACCGATCCGAACGAGGCTCCGCTCGCACCTACACCGAAACGGTTGTTGAACGTGATCACATTGCCCGCACCGACACCCTGACCGCCCAGCGCAATCTTCTGCGCGGCAGTCAGCGTCACGCCGTTGCCCGCGTTGCTCGTGAACGTGTTGCCCGTGATCACCGTGCCGGTGTACGTGCCGGGGCCGACCTGCAACCCCACGCCGTTGCCGGTGCTCGTCACGTTCGTGATCCGAGAACCCGTCGAGCCACCCACGAACTGGATGCCGCTGCCGCTGAACCCGCTGATCATGCGGGCGTTGGCCTTCGTGGCCGGCGAAAACACCACGTTGTTCACATTCGCCCCGATCACCAGCCCGCTGGTGCCGGCGCTGGTGCCCGCGCCGTCCAGCGTGACCGCGTCGTTCACCGCCACGCTCTTCGCCGCCGACACCGTGATGTTCTTGAGAGCCGCCGTGCCGCCCACCGCTCCAGCCAGCGTGATCGCCCGGCCAGACGAGAGCGTCAGCCTTCTCGCCCCGTCGAGCGTCGAGGAGAACGAGATGTCGCCACCGGCCTTGAGCGTCGTGATCTTCTGCAGCATCACGGCGCCCGCGTACGTCTGCGAACCCTGCGGCGCCGTCACATCGGCGGCCAACCGGATCCCGCTGCTCGGACCCACGCCCAGCGTCGTCAGGCTCACCGACCCGGCGCCCTTCGACGAGACAGGGTTGGCGATCGACACCGTGTCGGTCACGCCGGCACCGGTGTCGATGCCGAAGCTCTGGTTGGCCGCACCCTTGCCGATGGTCTTCAAGTTGACGCCGCCGATGCCGATCACGACCGCGTCCGTGCCGGCGCCGCCCGCCACCGAAAGGCCCGAGAAGCCCCTGACCTCCTTCAGGTCCACCGCGATCGTGTCGGCCGCCGAGTTCACCGTGATCCCGGGAATCGGCGCCGCCGTCGAGATCTCGCCCGAACTCCGCGCGGCCGTGATCGTCAGCACGTTGGCTGCGGCGTTATAAGACGTGTGCAGGTCGGTGATCTGCACACCCGCAGGGTCCAGCGTCAACACGACGCCGCTCCCCACCAAACCTACGATGATGTCGTTCGCCGCCAGCATCGCACGCGGCTCGAGCAAGCCGAAGCCCTGCAGGCTCGTGAAGGAGGAAGCGCCGCGACCACCGTCGAACTGCGCGGAAAACACCAAACGGCTTCGGACGCCGCGTCGATACCATTGCCTCGTCGAACGCGAAAACAACGACCGCACCAGCGGGGATCGGCCGAACAGGAATCGCCCGAACCGAAATCGCCCGAAGAAAAATCGCATCAGAACCCCTCGCGTTGGTAGGCCATCCGGAAAGCCAGAACGCCCGTCCATGGCGGAGCAGCGCGTCGGCGACTTCTTGGGAAGAGCCTAGTTCTCGACCGCCCGCGAAGCAAAAAAATGGCGCGGCAGATGCTTTTCTCGCCGAAAATATGCGTGGCCGTGAACACCACGCCACGAAACTCCCTCACGCACTCCCCCGCTCTGCTTTCGGCCGCTCACCGGGGCCTGCCCCGCCTTGAGCAAGGCGACACGGATCATCCGCACGACCCGCAGGGTCGTGGAAGGAAAGGTCGGCCAACGGCACTTCGGCAAGCGTCGGCCGAGTGGAGCGGATCAGAAGAAGCAACAGCCGGGGCTGGTCGGGCTGGTGGCCTTACCCTGGTGCTGCCGAGGAGGTGAGCGTCTAAAGAAGCCCACCTGCCCTCACTCCTTCAACCCTCGCGCCCGCCCCCACCCCCGCGCCTCCAAGTCCAGCTTCGCATGCTCGATGCCCTCAAGGCTCCGCTCGTACTCGTAGATCAACTCGTTCAGGACACGCTCGCCCTCCATCAAGTCCACGTGCCTGATTCCGTCGGCCAGGGCGATGTCACGATCGACGTCGCGACTGGCACGGTGACGCTCGAGCACCAGGAGAACGTGACGGAGACGCGGGACTCGACGCAGGCGTTCACCCTCAGATGGCGCACCCCTACCACCACGCCACGAGTTCAGCCCGGAAATATGGCGGCGAGGCTCACGACTACATGAAGTTGCACGAATGGCTCGACGCCGGCCGGATTCCCACGGTGGCTGACTGGCTGGGACGTATTCAGCCCGAGAGTTGGGTGCTCGGCCGGCGGCAGTCGCTCGCGGATGAGCCGCTTTGGGTCAGTCGTCCAACTCGCCGCCGACGCCGCCTTTGAAGTGACAGTCACCGCACGACTGGCTGAGCGACTGGAATGCGTCTTTGAGGGCCTTGGAGTCCTGCGCCTTCGTAGCCGCCGTGATCTCCTTCACTGCCTCCACATAGCCGTCTGCTGATGCCCTGATTTCATCATCCTCGGACTCGAGCAAGGCACGGCTCATGGCATCAAAGCGCGGCAGAGTCGCACCAACAATCGGCCACACAGGCATTGGTGCCTCTGCCTGAGCCTTCAGCTGCCGGTAGGGCGAGCGCTTTCCCTCATGGGTTTTCTCCATGAGTTTCTCGACACGCTCATCCTCTTCCTCGCCTCGATCGGCATAAACCAAGACGCCCGCTGTTCCAGCCATTGCCATCACGAGTCCTGCCGCCAGCAATGCCGCTTTCATCGTTTCGCCGTCACCCGTCTACAGGGGATTTCCCATGCCATCAACCAAGAATACACGCGTTCCTACGCCACCCACCACCTCTGAGTCAGCGGCGGTGAATGGAGCGAAGCGGGAGTGTCTCACTATGCTTTTCCCTGCCCAGTGAGACACCGCGATGATCGCTCCTACCTCATTGTGCCAATGCCTTGCATGCATCCGCGCACTTTTTGCACGCCTTGATGCAGTTCTCCTTGGCGACGGGGTCCATCTTCGTTTCGGCAGCCTGCGTCGATGCCGCAAAGACCGACAGCCCGAGACACAGGATCAGTGATGCGACGAAGGTGAAACGATTCATTGTTGGTTCCTCTCAATCGGGGGTGGGTATTCCAATGCACTACCAAGGACAACAAGGCAGTGCATGACAAAAAAGGACGTGGCAAACTTGTATGGTCGCCGGCCAATCGCAGCCTTGAGGAATCAGGACAACGTGCTGGAGTCCATTGTGGAGGCCCAGCCCGCATTGCAACGACTTCCGTGTTCCGAGGCACTTCGGAGGCTCACTTCGCGCCGGGCTGTGCATAGCCCAATCGTTTCATGAGCGTGTCGTGTTCGGAAATTGCCCTGGACAAGGCGTCGTCGATGGTCTGGCAGCACGCCATAGCAGCCTTCGCATCGACGTTATCGTCCATGCAGCAACTGCAGAGCGTCGCGTGACTCTGCTTTGCTGCGGCGAGGTTGCGGTCGATGCTGTCCAAGGAAGCCAATGTTTCCTTGTCCTTTTTTGCCTCAGCCTGACGCCGCATCCACGCCGGATGCTTCTCAGACTCGATGAGGTAGTCACCAATTTCATCCGCGGCTGCCTGCGCAATCCGGGGGCTGACAACGACCACGCCCGGCACCACGGCCATAAAAGTGGTACTCGCCACGGGCCTTGGCTCCCGCATCCGGCTGCGCATGAGCCGCATTGGCGAAAACCGCGACGATACCAAAAACAAGAGCGGCAAGAAGTTTCATGGCTTGTACCTCACACTTGAGCGCATCCGACTTTGGTCTATCGCCAGACGGGGACCCGAGTGGTGGGTCGGGGCTTCCCGTTCCCCGAGAGCCGGACGTTCGCTCCGTCCATCCTGGACTTCGCTCACTCGATGCTGCCTGCGCTTCGGCATCCTGCCTGCGCTGGCCAGCAACGCCGGCTCTCGGGGCACGGGCAGCCCCTCGC
>JAIOPD010000068.1 GCA_021414115.1 Planctomycetia bacterium | reverse complement strand
TGACAGCCCGCGTCACGGCCGTTCAATCCTCACCGAGGTAAGACCATCGACCGGAGAGCCGTGTGCGGGAGATCCGCCAGCACGGTTCGGAGGGAGGGGGGCCCGAACCCAATCGGGCCTCCCTACCCCTATCGGGTGGCTGAGCGTGAGGGTGCCGCGGAACGAGACGGGGTGGGGCACGTATTCCCCGCGCTCGCGCTTGGGGCTTCCTGACGGGAGCGATGCCGCGAGGTCGATCCGGCATCACGTCGGCGATCTATACTCGAGGGTCTCATGCCGACTCCCACCTCTACCCCTGCCTCCGCTTCCGCAACTCGCCCAGCCCCCGAACTCCTCGCGCCCGCCGGCGACTGGGACTGTGTTCGTGCGGCGATCGAGAATGGGGCCGACGCGGTCTACTTCGGCTTGGAAGCCGGCTTCAACGCCCGGGCCCGCGCGGCCAACTTCACGCTCGACGACCTGCCGCGATTGATGCAGACACTGCACCTCCGCGGCCTCCGGGGCTACGCCACGCTCAACACGCTCGTGTTCAGCGACGAACTGCCGGAGTTCGCCCGCGTGGTGGCGGCGGTGGCCGACGCCGGCGTCGATGCGGTGCTCGTGCAGGACGTCGGCGCGGCCCGGCTGATCCGCGATCTCGCCCCCGATCTGCCGCTGCACGCCTCCACGCAGATGACGCTCACGAGCGCCGAGACGATCGGCCTGGCCGAGACACTCGGCATGGACCGTGTCGTCGTGGCCCGCGAGCTCTCGATCGCCGAGATCACCGCCATCCGCCGAATGACCACGATGCCGCTCGAGGTGTTCGTGCACGGGGCGTTGTGCGTGGCGTATTCGGGCCAGTGTCTGACGAGCGAGTCGCTCGGCGGCCGCAGCGCCAACCGAGGCCAGTGCGCGCAGGCCTGCCGGCTGCCCTACGAGCTTGTGTGCGATGGCCAGGACGTCGATCTTGGCGACCGCGCGTATCTGCTCTCGCCGCAGGACCTTGCCGCCTACGTCCTGGCGCCGGAACTGATCGCCGCCGGCGTGTCGGCCTTCAAGATCGAGGGACGGCTGAAGACACCTGAATATGTCGCCAACATCACGCGGCATTACCGCCAGGCGATCGACACGGCGGTGGCCGGGCAGCCCGTCACGTTTACGCCCCGGCAGGTGGAGGAGATGGAGCTCTCGTTTTCGCGGGGTTTCTCCCCGGGCTGGCTGCACGGCTGCGATCACAAGATGCTCGTGCCGGCGACGGGCAGCGCGAAGCGGGGCGTGCGGCTCGGGACGGTGGCCGAGGTGCGCCGCGACCGGATCGCGGTGGACCTCGTGGCGGGTGTGAAGCGGGGGGATGGCGTCGCCTTCGACTGCGGCGCCACCGGGGACGAGGCGGCGGGAGGGCGTGTCTACGAGGTCTTTGACCGTGGTCGCTCGCTCGTCGAGTCGGTCGATTCCGGCCGTGTGGAGCTGGCGTTTGCCCACGGTGCGATCGATGTCGCCCGCATCAAGCCGGGCCAGGCCGTCTGGAAGACCGACGATCAGGCATTGACGTCGCGGCTGCGGAAGTCGTTCGCGGGCAGCGAGCTCAAGCGGCGGCAGCCGATCGACCTGCACGTGACGGTTGCGGCGGGCGCGGCGGTGCGGATGACGGCCCACACGCTGCTGGGCGCGACCTGCGAGGTCGTGTCGGCCGAGCCCGCCCGCGAGGCCACGAAGCACCCGCTGTCGCTCGACACGCTTCGCGACCAGTTGGGCCGCCTCGGTGGCACGCCGTTCGAGCTCCGCAGCCTCTCGGCGGAGATCACGGGCACTCCGATGGTGCCGTTCAGCGTGCTCGGCAAACTCCGCCACGACCTCGTGGCCAGGCTCGAGGAAGCCGTCGCGAAGCCGGCCGCCGTTCGACCGCGGCCCGCGCCGACGCCGCGCGTGACGAACCCAGCCACCGTGCCCGGAGAGCCGGCCCTCCCCACCCTGCACATCCTCGTGCGGTCACTCGACCAGCTCGGCCACGTGCTCGAACGGGGCGAGCGGCGGATCCACGCCGAGTTTGCCGACATCCGGCTCTACCGCGATGCCGTCGATCGCTGCCGCGGCGTCGGGGCCACGATCCATCTCGCCACCCCGCGAATCCAGAAGCCCGACGAGATGGGGATCTTCCGGCTGCTCGTGAAGCAGGCGCCCGACGGCATTCTCGTGAGGAATTGGGCGGGTCTCCGGTTTTTCCGGGAGGCGGGGTTGCCCGTGGTCGGCGACTTCTCGCTCAACGTCACGAACGAACTGACGGCGGAGTTCTTCACGACGGCGGGCTGCGACAGGATGACGGCCTCCTACGACTGCAACCGGGAGCAGCTCCTGGGGCTCGTGGCAGCGACGTCGCCGCAGCGGCTCGAGGTGGTCGTGCATCAGCACATGCCGATGTTTCACATGGAGCACTGCGTGTACTGCGCGGTGCTCTCGCCCGGCACCAACAAGCACAACTGCGGCAGGCCCTGCGACGAGCACGTGGTGAAACTCCGCGACCGGATCGGCGTCGAGCATCCACTCGCGGCCGACGTGGGATGCCGCAACACCCTCTACAACGCCGTGCCCCAGAGCGGCGCGGAGGTGGTGCCGATGCTCATTTCCAAGGGCGTGCGCCACTTCCGCATCGAACTGCTGGAGGAAAGCGGTGCCGAGATCGGCCGTGTGATCGCCGCCTACCGCGATCTCCTCGCAGGCCGCACGACGGGGCGGGATGTCTGGACGGCCCTCAAGGCGGCCAACCGGGTCGGCGTGACCCGGGGCACGCTCGAGGAAAAGCGGAACCCGCTGGCGATCATCTAAGCGGTTTCCACGTGAGCCTCGCGCGTGCCCCATCGCGCTCAGGAAGCCCGGAGCGCAAGCGACGGGTAGTCGGGTGGCATCTCGAAGCGGCTTTTGGGGAGCGAGACGGGGTGGAGGACGTATACCCCGCGCTCGCGCTTGGGGCTTCCTGAATAGAAGCGCGGCTCGCTGGGGCACCGGTAGCCCCGACCTATAGCCAACCGGCGTTCCCCTTCAGAAACCCTCGCGGAGGGAAAACGAGCCGGCCCGGATCGGCGGAGCCGATCCGGGCCGGTGTTCGATCGTGTCGTGCGACCGCGGTTGCGGACTACTTCGACATCTTCTTGAGCGTCTCGACCATCGGGCCGACGACCGGGCCGAGCAGATCCTTGACGCCCGGGATTGCCATCACGGTGTCGATCACCTTCGACAGGAGACCGACGTTCTTGCCGATGAACTCGGCAAACACGGGCTTCTCCTCCTCGGGCAGCTTGCCAGCCTCATCCTCGAGCGAGGTGAGCATCGGGCTGAGCTTCTCGAGTTCCGGGATGGCCAGCTTGGCCGATTCCTCGTTGGTCACGCCCTTGAGCACGCTGCCCAGGCCGCTGAAGAGCTCGGTCGCGTTCTTGCCGACCCGGACCGCTTCGAGAAACTTCGGATCGATGGAGATGCTGTCGACGACGGTGTCGACGACGTCCTTCCCCTTCTTCTCGATGATCTCGTCCTCACGGACGGTCACCGGCCCGGCCTTGCGCACGGTCTCGACGACGGCGACGTCTTCCACCTTGTTGGCCTTGTTCTGATTCCAGAGGTACCAGCCCAGGCCAAGGGCCCCGAGCGCGAGCAGCGGCAGGAGCCAGCCGGGCAGGCCGGCGGACTGCGGCTCGTGCGAGTGGCCACCGTGGCGGGCCGGCTCGCTGGGACGGCCGCTGACCGAGCCAAAGTCGCCAAGCGACAGCCCCTTGGGCAGCGCGTTACGGATGTTGCCCGACTGTTCCGAGAACAGCCGCGAGACGCTGGCGGCGTCGGGCTTTCCCGTGAACTGCTTCGCGACCATGCCGAGCACGATCGGGGCCAGGTAGGTCAGCAGCGTCTTCATGATCCCGGGCTGCATGCCGGCGAACTGGGCGATCGTGCCGACGAGGCCCGACAGGTTGTTGCCGCCGCCGAGCAGAGACGTCAGCAGGCTGCCGCCGAGGTTGCCCACGCTCGAGGCCTGGTTGCCGCCGAGCAGACCGGCGAGATTGCCGAGCATGCCGAGGTCGAGGCCGCCCATCGACTTGGCGAGTTGGTCGGCTCCGCTGTTGGTCGACGCCAGCTTCGAGAACACGCTCAACAGCGCGGGCACGGCGGCGCCGGTGGCCGTCTTGGTCTGCGACTCGTTGGCACCGATGAGGCCACCGAGTTTGCCGAGCACGTCGGGCGTCAACTGGCTTGAAATCAGATCAGCAATATTCATCAGTCGTCTCCAGAAGGGAAAAGAAAACAGAACTCAGGAAGTCAGTGTTCCGTCTTCCCTGACGGAGAAGGTGGAGGGCGTCTTCGATGCGGGAGCCCTGGCACCAGCCATCCACGGACAGTTTTTGTAGTTGCTCCGAGTACCGACCGCAACGAGCCGGCGAAATCCTCGTGACCGGCAGATCCCCTCGCGGGGTGATCGCATGAGGAAAAACGGACAAAACTACCGGGGTCACCAGTAGACGTAATGCAGGAATCGCTCCCGGTCGGCCGCCGGCAGGTCGTCGATCCGGGGAACCACCCAGCGATTCTCGTCGGTGTCCACGAGCATCTTTCCCTGGGGCCCGAAATCGAACGCCTGGCTCTGAGTCCACCGCGCCGTGAAACCGCGACGGCCGGCATCGGTCTCGACGTCGAAGTCGAGATAGCCGTGGACGAGGCGGAGGTCGTGGATGCGGCGAATCTCCCTGATCAGCGAGCGTCGAGCCAGAGCCGTGAGGACCACCTCGCGGTCGGCGACGGGCCAGGCGTCGAGGGCGCGAATCATGCCGAGTTCCACCTCGTCGCCTGCGTCATCCCAGCCGCGGACGGAGAGATAGGCCTCGGGATGCGACGCCGGAAACGAGCGGACGACGAAGATGCCCGCGGCGACGGTGCCGTCGGTTCGCTGAAGATCGATCCGCTCCCGTTCGGCGATCACGAAGCGCTGACTCGCGGGATCGAGCCAGGTGATGCCCGTGGCCGACGGTGTGGCGGTGCCTGTCGCCTCGGCCGGGGGCGTCGTCTCGTCGGCGAGAAGCGTGTCGACGGTCGGCTGCTTCGTGACCTGCGTCTGAATGCGAACCAGCCGGGCATAGATTCCGTCGGCCGTGAGCAGGTCGGCGTGCGTGCCCTGTTCGACCAGCCTGCCCCGGTCGAAAGCCAGGATCCGATCGGCGTTGCGAAGAGTGGACAGCCGGTGGGCGATCGCGATCGTCGTGCGGCCGCGGACGAGCACGGCGAGCGCCTCCTGGATCGCCTTCTCGGCCTCGGCGTCGATGTTGCTGGTGGCCTCGTCGAGCACGAGGATCCGCGGATCGTAGAGGAGCGTGCGGGCGATCGAGAGCCGTTGCTTCTCGCCCCCCGACAGCCCCGCCCCGTGCTCGCCGAGGAGGGTCTCGTAGGCCAGCGGCTGACGGCAGAGGAAGTCGTGAGCCCCCGCCGCCTTGGCCGCCGCGAGTCCCTCCTCGATCGTGGCCTGGGGCCGCCCGTAGGAGAGGTTTTTCCAGATCGTGCCGCGAAACAGGAAGGAGTCTTGGAAGACGACGCCGAGTTTCTCGCGGAGGTCGTGGGTCGCCAGGTCGCGGATGTCGTGGCCGTCGACCGTGATCCTCCCTTCCTGCACGTCGTGGAAGCGGCCCAGCAGGCTCACGAGCGTCGACTTGCCGGAGCCCGAGCGGCCGACGATGCCGACCATCTCCCCGGGCGCCACCGTGAACGAGACGTCGTGCAGCACGGGCTGGTTGCGGTCGTAGCCGAAGGTGACGTTCTCGAAGCTGATTTCTCCGCGCACCTCCGTCCAGGGTTCGGGAGCCGTCGGCTCCATCACGAGGGCGGGCGTGTCGAGCAGTTCGAGCACCCGCTTGCTGCCCGACAGGAAGCTCGTGAGCCAGGTAGTGAAGTTCGAGAGTGCACCCAGCGGTGCGTAGAACATCGCCAGATAGGCGAGGAACGCGATCAGCTGGCCGAGCGTCATGCTCCCGCCGATCACATCGCGTCCGCCGACGTACCAGACGATCAGGCCGCCGAGGCTGAACACGATCTGCATCGAGGCGGCGTAGGTGGTGTTGGTGTGCTCGACCCACTGTCGCCAGCGGCGGAGATGGTCGCTGGCGGCGTGAAAGCGATCGAGCTCGCGAGACTCCTGGGCAAACGACTTGACGACGCGAATTCCGGAGAGCATTCCGGAGAGTGTGGTCATCTGCTTGCTCGTGGCGTCCCAGAGCCGGTAGTGCCGCGGGTAGACGTGCCGCCAGAAGATCCACGAGCCGAGGATCACCAGCGGCACAGGGATCAGCGTGTAGAGCGCGAGCTTGGGGTTGATCCAGACGAGCATCGCCCCCACCGCCACGAGCTGCACGATCTGGAGAAGGAATCCGCCGGTGATCTGGTGCATCAGGCCGTGGAGAACCTCGCTGTCGTGCGCCACCCGGCTGATCATCGAGCCGACCTGGTGGCGGTCGTAATAGGCCACCGACAGCCCCTGGAGCTTGCGGACCATCTCCTCGCGGAGCGTGGCGGTGATGCCTGTGCCGATCGCCGACGTCAGGCGTCCTTTGATCACCCCGACCACGGCGAGCAGGACCCGCGAGAAGGCCAGCGCCAGCACGACGACGAGCAGCGCCGTCTTGAAGTCTGGCAGGGTGCCGTCGCCGGCCTGCCCCGCCTTGGCCGAGAGGATGTCGTCGACCATGTACTGCTGGAGCTTCGGGGGGACGAGCTCCGCCACGACGCCGACGAAGGTCAGCAGGCACAAGAGCAGCGAGCCGCGGGCATACGGGGCGAGCAGTTCGCCGACACGCCGCACGATCTGCCCCTTCTGCATGCACCGCGGGCAGGAGTCTTCGGCATGCTGGATCCGCAGGCCGCACGAGGGGCACGCGGGCGGATCGAGCGGCCCGTCGCTCATCGCGAGATCGCAAGGGAGCCCGGCGGCCAGGCTCTCGCGCGACTTCTCCAGTGCCCGGGAGACCTTGTGAAACCGCATCGCCAGCGCGTTGGAGTAGCGGAGCAGGTCGACCCAGGCGGCGCCAGAGCGGACCTGCAGCGACCCGCCGCCGACGCCGGCCGTCGTGCGTACCTGTTCGACCGTGGGCCAGGCGACGGACCGGAGCGTGCCGGCCCCGTCGGTGACGGTCAGGTGATCGGACGTCACCACCAGCCACTCGCGGGAGGGTTTGCCGGCGAGCGAGACGTCGGTGGCGATCGAGAGCAGGACCGGGCGATGGTTCAGCCCGGCGGCGTCGAGCCGGAGCCGGACTGCCTCGGGGGTGGGCGTCGCCGAGCCGGCCGCCGCAGGTGGCCTGCCGGCCGCCGCCGCCGTATGCTCTGCTCGTTCAGCCGTCGTGGCGATCGTCGTGACCTTGGTTCGGAGGGCTCTGGGAGTTTCGTCCATGAAATACGCACGGGTTTCGCAACTGGTTCGGTCGGCAGCCTGGACGGTGGCCTTTTGTGGCTGCCTTCTCGGGGCTTCTGAGCAGGCATCAGCCGCAGACAACGACGGCTTCGTGAGCCTGTTCGACGGCAAAACACTCGCCGGCTGGAAGGCCAATGAGAATACCGCAAGTTGGTCGGTGAAGGACGGAGCGATCATCTGCCACGGCCCCCGCAGCCATCTCTTCTACGTCGGCGCCGACGATTCGAAGCCCGAGCAGTTCAAAAACTTCCACCTCAAGGCGGAGGTGATGACCAAGCCGGTCGCCAACTCCGGGCTCTTCATCCACACCGCGTTTCAGCCCGAGGGCTGGCCGGCGCAGGGTTACGAGGTGCAGGTCAACAACTCGCAGCAGGACCCCGTCCGCACCGGCAGCCTCTACAACGTGGTCAAGAACTTCACGCCGCCCGCGAAGGACAACGAGTGGTTCACGCTCGAGGTGCTCGTCAAAGGCAAGGCGGTGGGTGTGGTGGTAGACGGCCGGGTGCTCTTCGAGTTCGTCGAGCCAGAGGGGGTGACGGGGACCCGAAAACTCTCCGAGGGCATGTTCGCGCTGCAGGCCCACGACCCGGGCAGTGAAGTCCACTACCGCAGCATCAAGGTGAAGCGGCTGCCCTAGGCGGCGATTTCAGTTTCGTGCCGGTCATGCCGATACTATGGAAGAGGCGGATTATGCCGGCAGGGGCCGGAGGCCATCCGTCGTTCTCGAGGAGGTGGGCAACATGGTGACCACGAAACTGCCGGCGGGTATCCGCAGCGACATCACGCAGTGCATTGGCCGCACGCCGCTCGTGCTGCTCAGGCGTGTCACCGAGGGCTGCGTGGCCACCGTCGCCGGCAAGATCGAAAACATGAATCCGCTCTGGAGCGTGAAGGACCGGATCGCCTGCGCGATGATCGACGCGGCGGAGCGCGAGGGGCGGATCAACGCCGATACCGTGATCATCGAGCCGACCAGCGGCAACACGGGCATCGGCCTGGCCTACGTCTGCGCGGCCCGTGGCTACAAGCTTCGCGTCACCATGCCCGAGAGCATGAGCCTCGAACGGCGGCGGATGCTCAAGGCCCTCGGTGCCGAACTCGTGCTCACGCCGGCAGCCGAGGGAATGCCCGGCGCCGTGCGGCATGCCGAGGAGATCAGCCGCTCGAGCACCCAGTTTTTCATGCCGCAGCAGTTTAAAAACCCGGCCAATCCCGAGGTGCACCGGCGGACCACGGCCGAGGAGATCTGGCAAGACACCGAGGGGCAGGTCGACATCGTCGTCTGCGGCGTGGGCACCGGTGGCACGATCACCGGCGTCGGCGAGGTGCTCAAGAGCAAGAAGCCAGACGTGAAGGTGATCGCCGTCGAGCCGGCCAACAGTCCGGTGATCTCCCAGAAACTCTCCGGCCTGCCGATCAAGCCCGGCCGGCATACGCTCCAGGGCATCGGCGCCGGCTTCATCCCCGACATCCTCAACCTCGACATCATCGACGAGGTGGTGAAGGTCGACGACGAGGATGCGATGGAGACGGCGCGGCAGATGGCGAAGCGCGAGGGACTGATGTGTGGCATCAGCTGCGGCGCCGCGGCCTGGGGCGCCCTGCAACTGGCCCGGCGGAGCGAGAACGCCGGAGCCGGGCGATATGGCAACCCGTATACCCCGCGTTCGCGCTTGGGGCTTCCCGACCAGAGGCAGCGCAGAGGGGCATGACGGCACCGTCTCGGGGCGGGCCGAATACCCCGCGCTCGCGCGAGGCTCACGTGGGCGCCGTAGAAGAGCGTCGTCGCGAGTTGACCCGTATCAGGCGAGGATGTCTTTGACGACGTTATAGGAGTAGTCGTCGGTCTCGCCGTAGGTCGTGCCCGCCTTCACACCCGCGCCTGCCATCCACACCGTGAAGCACCGCGGATGGTGGTCGCGGCCGTAATCGGTGGCCGTGAGCGTGCCCTGCAAGAAAACGGTGCGGCCGAACTCACCTCCCTAGACGACGAGCGTGTCGTCCAAGAGTCCCCGCTCCTTGAGGTCGCTCAGAAGCGCCGCCGATGCCTGATCGGTGTCGTAACACTGCGTCTTCAGGCCGGCGGGGCAGTTGTTGTGCTGGTCCCAGCCGCGATGGTACAGCTGCACGAACCGCACGCCTCGCTCGGCGAGCCGTCGGGCGAGGATGCAGTTGGCCGCGTAGCTACCCGGCTTCTTTGACTCAGGGCCACACTTCTCGAACGTGCTCGCCGGCTCGGTCGAAAGATCGGCCAACTCCGGCACGGCGACCTGCATCCGGAAGACCATCTCGAACTCGTCGATATCGTTCTTCGGCCAGGCAGCGTTCTTCAACACGGGCACGTCGGGTCGCCCAGGGGTGAGATAGGCCCAGTGCGGCTCGTAGGCCGCGCCTTCGGCGATCCATCGCCGGAGCATCGCTTTCTGCCGAAAGGATCGGGCGGATGTCGCGGTTGTAGCTAAGGCGGTCCGCCGCGACGGCCCGTGCAGACACATCGCAAAAAACAACCAGCATGCCCATCAAGGAGAAGCATGTGTATGCGGATCGTGCAGCCTTCGAGGTCGAGTTTGTCTCGCTCGATGGACATACCCGAGCGGTGGAAACGGTCGGCATCGACGGTGTGCGCGGCGTGACCGCACGCGACATGACTCATGCCCGCGAGATCCACGCGGCGTGAAAGCGATTCACCACCATGGCGGACCTTTTCGTACCGAGCGCCGAGGACGAGGTAGGCGACCTACTTGAGCTACGGCTCCACGGTCACCTGCTTTTCGACCAGGGCTCCTCGGCCTTCTCTGTCCCAGACGACGAGCGCTACCCGCTTTGTGCCGGGCGTCGGGAACGTCACGACCGCCTCGGCGGCCACGGCGGGAATGCCGTGACCAAAGTCCCACAGGCGATCCACGATGACGCCCGCATTCCCGGCATCCGCGGCCGACTGATCGGTCTTTGAAATGCAACGAAACGTCGCCGGCTTGCCGGCAGTGATCCGCTCCGGACTCTCGAAGTCGGCCTCGGGGCCCGAGCCGGAAAAAGGGCGGGCGTCGGGCAGCGGCTGAGTCTTCCCTTGCGCCACCATGGTGCAGTGCAGAAACTCCACCCGGATCGAAGCGTCGGGCGGCGTTCCCTGGCCGGCCGCATTGTCGATGAAGCGGCAGTTGCGAAACGACAGCACATCGATCTCGGGCCCGCCGAGTTGGACGCCATACCCGCCATTGTCGCGAAAGATGCAGTCCTCGAACACGAGCCCTCTACAGCGACCATTCGTGCGAAAGCCGTGACCGTCGGCTCCGGGATACCTGGATCGGGAATCCCCTTTCCGAGTTTTCTCGAATCGGCAGCCGTGGAAGAAATGGTGAGCGATGCCGCCCGATTCACCCTGGAACTGCGCTCCCCACTGCACGCAGTCACGGACCGTGTTGCGGGCCCAGAGCACATTGTTCTTCACGCGTGCGTTCGACACAGACAGCCCGATGATCGCGCCGCCATCGACGACATTGTCGGATACGACGACGTCCCGGGCGATGATCTCGATCCCGAAGCCCTTCAGTGAGCCGTCGGCGGCCTGCACCCTGTTGCGGCGCACGGCCGTCTGTTCTCCCCCGTCGATGCTGATCCAATGGTCGACATCGTTGTCCTCGATGACCGACCGTGGACAGCCGCCCCACAGCTCGATGCCGAGTCCCTCGCCTCCCGACCCCGTGACACGGTTTCGCCGGATGTCGAGTTCCGCGGCGCCATCGCCGAAGATGCCGCCACGGCCGGTGCGATCGACGCGGTTGTCGCTCACCTCGTTTCGGTCGCAGCCGAAGGCGAGACGGATCCCACCGCCAAATTCGGCGTCGAGGCCGATCTCTTCCAGCGTGCAATGCGTGATCCGACTGTCGGTCATGC
Source organism: Planctomycetia bacterium (assembly GCA_021414115.1). Classification (GTDB taxonomy): domain Bacteria; phylum Planctomycetota; class Planctomycetia; order Pirellulales; family UBA1268; genus QWPN01. The sequence continues at coordinate 11,925 of JAIOPD010000068.1, read as the reverse complement.
CGGGGCGTCCGGCAGGGTTTTCCGGCGTCGGCCGCGTGCCGCCAAAGAGCATGCCATGCGGCCCGAAGGTCTTGGCATTCAAACGCCGGACCGTGACATGATGGATCGAGAGCCGCCGAGCGTCGCCACCGCCGATCCCCTGATGGACGAGAGGATTGTTTTCGCCGTCGATCGTGACGTGAGCCAGTTCGACGTCCTCGCAGCCGTCGAGTGCGACGAGTGTCACCGGGCTGGTTCCAGTATAGGTCAGCCGTGTTTTCTCCTCGCCTGCGCCCACGACCTTCCGGCCGCTAGGCACGCGGAGGCCTTCGGTGAGCGCATATGTTCCCTCGGGCAGCCGGACCTCGTCGCCGGGTTGCGTCTTGGCAAGAGCGGCAGAAATTGCAGTGGACGTGAATCCCTCGGGCACGAACTCAGCCGCATTGGCGGGCCCTGTGGAAAGGCCGGTCAGAGTAACGGTAGTGGCCAGAATCGCGGCCATCATGCCGGTGCAGCCGCTCAACGTCTGCATTGCGAACACCCGCCTGAAGACTTGAAGAACCTGGAGAAGCACTGCAGCACCTGCGGGGGTCGCCTCAGCCTGTCGCTGCCTCACCGCTCTGTCTTACTCGCTGCTTCTTGAAGGATAGCCCGGTTGATGACACTTCCTCAACCATTTTCCTGCTGATGAGCGGCTCGTGAGCAGGCGCGAGCGGCGGCGGCTGTGGAACGAGATCTGCGAGCCTGTCCAAGAGCCTGGCTGCGGCTCCGACAGCACGAGGTAAGGGCGTCAACGCTCCGCTTCCGGATCAATCAGTCGGCAGTAGGTAGGCGATCGTTGCGGTGAAGTCGGGGAACAGGCGGGCGATCTCCCACGCCGGTTCGTGCGGCTCTGCGGGATGGACAGAAGTTGTCGAGGGAGAAGGAGCGACGCTCATGTCAAAAGCATACAGGCGTACACGTATGGCGGCAAGCGGCGGATTTCCGGCCACCCGAGCCTGGCGTCAGGTGAGGATGTCTTTGACCACGTTTCCGTGCACGTCGGTGAGCCGGTAGTCGCGACCGGCGAAGCGGTAGGTGAGCTTCGTGTGCTCGATGCCGAGGAGGTGGAGCGTCGTGGCGTTGAGGTCGTGGATGTGCACCGGATCTTTGACGATGTTGTAGGAATAGTCGTCGGTTTCGCCGTACGTCATGCCCGCCTTCACGCCGGCGCCTGCCATCCACACGGTGAAGCACCGCGGATGATGGTCGCGGCCGTAGTCGGTGGCCGTGAGCGTGCCCTGCGAGAAAACCGTGCGGCCGAACTCGCCTCCCCAGACCACGAGCGTGTCGTCCAAGAGGCCCCGCTCCTTGAGATCGCTCACGAGCGCCGCCGACGCCTGGTCGGTGTCGTAGCACTGCGTCTTCAGGCCAGCGGGGCAGTTGTTGTGCTGGTCCCAGCCGCGATGGTAAAGCTGCACGAACCGCACGCCCCGCTCGGCGAGCCGTCGGGCGAGGATGCAGTTGGCCGCGTAGCTGCCCGGCTTCTTCGACTCGGGGCCATACTTTTCGAACGTGCTCGCGGTCTCGGTCGAGAGATCGGCCAACTCCGGCACGGCCGCCTGCATCCGGAAGGCCATCTCGAACTGGTCGATTCGGGCCGCCGTCTCGGGGTCGTGAAAGGCGTCGAACGTCATCCGATTGAGCCCGCCGAGCGTGTCGAGAAACTCCCGCCGCTGCTCACGGGTCACGCCCGGCGGATCCGAGAGATAGAGCACCGGGTCGCGGCCCGGGCTGAACCGCACGCCCTGGTGCCTGGTCGGCAGGAAGCCCGCGCCCCACATCCGTTCGTGAAGCGGCTGGGCATTGGTGGGGCCGGTGGGTCGCGAGATCATCACCACGAAGGCCGGCAGGTTGGCGTTTTCATCGCCGAGGCCATAGGCCACCCAGGCGCCGAGCGAGGGTCGGCCCGCGATCTGATGGCCCGTCTGGAGCATCGTCATCGCCGGGTCGTGGTTGATCGCCTCGGTGTGGAGCGACTTGATCACGCAGAGGTCGTCGGCGATCTTCGCCGTGTGCGGGAGAAGATCGCTCATCCAGATCCCGCTGGCCCCGTGCTGCTTGAACGTGAATAGCGACGGCGCGATGGGAAACCGTGACTGCCCGCTCGTCATGCCCGTGAGCCGCTGGCCCTGGCGGATCGAAGCGGGGAGATCCTTGTCGAACTGGTCCTTCAGGTTTGGCTTGTGGTCGAAGAGATCGATCTGCGAGGGCGCACCGGCCTGCGTGAGCCAGATCACGCGGCGGGCCTTGGGAGGGAAGTTGGGAAATCCCGGAAGGCCCGCTGCGGCCTGGGCCCGCGTGCCCAGGAGCGAGGCGAGCGCCGCCGTGCCCACACCGGCGCACGACGTGCCGAGAAACTGACGGCGGGCGATCGCGAGTTGAGATGGATGGTCGAGCATGACGATTCAGTTTCTCATGATGGCTTCATCACGGCAGAGAAGGATGTTCGCCACGAGCGTGTAGGCAGCGAGGTCGCGGGCCTCGGCGGTAGCGTAGAAGGATCCATCGTCCGGAGCGTCGCCAACCTCCAGCAGGGCCTGGGCAGCGGTCGGTATCGCGGCATATTCGGTCTGGAACCGCGTCAGGGCCTTATGCAGAAGCTCCAGCTCCTGCAACGCCGGCGGACGCGATAGCACGAGCCAGAACCCGTGGGCGATGCGATCGGACGGGTCGCTGCCCCCTTCGCGGATCATCCGCGCCGCGAGGAACCTCGAAGCCTCCACGAACGTGGGATCGTTCATGAGTGTGAGCGCCTGCATGGGAGTGTTCGTTCGGGTCCGCTTCACGGTGCAGGTCTCGCGGAACGGCGCGTCGAAGGCGAGCATCGCCGGATGCGGCACCGATCGCTTCCAGTAGGTGTAGAGGCTGCGGCGGTGAAGATCGGCCCCCTGCCCCTGCTCGTAGGTGGCCTTGGGGTTGTCTTTCTGGCTCACAACCTGCTCGTAGAGTCCGGGAGGGTGGTAGGGCTTCACGGACGGGCCGCCGACCTGCGGTTGCAGGAGGCCGCTCGCCGCGAGCGCCTGGTCGCGGACAAACTCGGCCTGCAGCCGAAATCGCGGGCCACGGGAGAGCAGCCGGTTCATGGGATCGCGTTGCTCCATGCCGGGAGGAATGGCCGACTGCTGCCGGTAGGCGGCGCTCGTCACGATCAGCCGCATGAGCCGCTTCATGTCCCAGCCGGTGTCGCGAAACTCGACGGCCAGCCAGTCGAGTAGCTCCGGATGGCTCGGCGGACTGCCCTGCGACCCAAAATCTTCCGTGGTGGCCACGAGGCCCGTGCCAAAGAACGACTGCCAGAAGCGATTGACGGTCACACGGGCCGTGAGCGGATTGTCCGGGGCGACGAGCCACTGCGCCAGGCCAAGGCGGTTCTTCGGCAGCTCGGCGGCCATGGCGGGGAGGATCGACGGCGTGGCTGCGGTCACTTCCTCGCCGAGGCTCGTATAGTCACCCCGCATGAGGATGTGCGTCTTGCGGGGCGCAGGCAACTCCTCCATCACGAGGGCCGTGGGGATTGAGAGTTCAAAGTCGTTGTAGGTCTTTCGGAGCTTGTTGAGGTCGTCCTCGGCCTGCTTGATTGGGTCGGGGAGCGGGGCAGTGGGCGGTGATTCGGTGGCGGGGCTGCCTCCTGTGACCTCTCGGCTTACGCCTCGGGCTTCCGGGGCAGCGGGCGCGGGTGGGGTGGGGCCGCGTGCTGTGTTGGCTACGGCATCGGCTTTTTTCTTGGCCTCACGGAGTTCGTTGAGTGCCTTCGAGGCGGTATCCACCTGTGTCCGCAGATCGGCGAGTGTTTTTTCCTGCTCCGGTGTGGCCAGCCGGAGATACGGTCGGGCGTTGACGCGGATATGGGCGCCGTAGTCGCCCACACCCTGCTCGTTCACGCTGTGGAAAAAGGCCTTGAGCGAATAGAAGTCGCGCTGCGTGAGCGGATCAAACTTGTGGTTGTGGCAGCGGGTGCAGTTGAACGTCTGTCCGAGCCAGACGGTGGCCGTCGTCTCCACACGGTCGCCCGTGTATTCGGCGAGGAACTCCTCGGCGATGATGCCCCCCTCCTCGTTGAGCATGTGGTTGCGGTGAAAGCCGGTGGCGATTCGCTGCTCGCGGGTGGGATTCGGGAGCAGGTCGCCGGCGAGCTGCTCGATCGTGAATCGATCGAACGGCATGTTGTCGTTGAAGGCCTTGATCACCCAATCGCGCCACGGCCAGTTCTCGCGGTCGCGGTCCACCTGGTAGCCGTTGGTGTCGGCGTAGCGAGCCGCGTCGAGCCAGTCGATGGCCATCCGCTCGCCGTAGCGGGGCGAGGCGAGGAGCCGATCGACGAGTTTTTCATAGGCGTCGGGCGACGTGTCGGCGAGAAAGGCTTCCGCCTCGGCCCGCGTCGGCGGCAGGCCGGTGAGGTCGAGCGACAGCCGGCGGATGAGCGTGGAGCGGTCGGCCTCCGGTGAGGGTGCCAGGCCTTCTTTCTCGAGCCGTGCGAGGATGAACCGATCGATGTTGTTCTTGGGCCAAGCCGCGTTCTTCACCTCTGGCACGTCGGGCTGCACGGGGGCGAGATAGGCCCAGTGCGGCTCGTAGGCTGCGCCTTCGGCGATCCAGCGTCGGAGCCTCGCCTTCTGCTCGGCGGAGAGCGTTTTGTTGCTCTCCGGCGGCGGCATGATTACGTCGGGGTCGTCGGCGAGGATCCGGGCAATGAGTTCGCTCTCCTCGGGCTTGCCCTGCACGATCGCCGCGACGCCCGAATCGGTCGGCGGTGCTTCGGGCTGGGGCGCGTCGAGCCGTAGTCCGGCCTTGCGGTCGTGCTCATCGGGCCCGTGGCAGCCGAAACAGTTTTCCGAAAGGATCGGGCGGATGTCGCGGTTGTAGCTGAGGCGGTCATCCGCAAAGGCTGTCAGCGACGTTGCGACCAGCAGTCCTCCGAGATACCACCGGTAACCGATGGCCATTTCCTGGATCATGGTGTCAGTGTTCGTGTTGAGGGCTCACGGGAGGGGCTCCACCACTTCTGACTCGCGGATCGTCCCGTAGGCTTGCCAGACCGACAGTGAGACGTCGTCTGTCACGAATCGGGTGCTACCGTCGCCGAGACCGGCCGATACGCCGCCGCGGTGCAGGCTGCGGGCGGAGTTCCAGCCGTTGGGCTGGGCCGTGTAGACGCAGGGACCGGGGAACGTCGCCGATCGGGGCCCGACGCAATCGCAGTAGTCCGTGCCGGCGTTGGGCGTGTTCTTCGTCATGAACGTGGGCCCACCGGCCGTGTTGTTCACGATCGAGCCGCGGACGTCGGAGTCGGTGTCGCCCGGCGCCATCACCGTCTCCGACATGAAGATCGTGTTCGAGAGTCCGTCGAGAAACGCCCCGGTGGCGTTGCCGGGCTCGAGCCGGCTCTCGGACTGGGCATACGTGGGGTTGTTGGACTTGTAGTCGCTGAACGGCGCCTTCTTGTACTGCGGTTCGTTCTGCGGGTAGTTGGCGTTGCCCCAGTTGCAGACGTAGTTGCCGCGGGCGTGCCAGTACTGATTCGCCCGCCACGCGCCGGCCCGGTCGCTCGGGCAGTAGTAGACCGGCACGCGGGCGTCGATCGCCTCGCGGTTCGCTGGGTCCCAGAACGGCTTCTGGAGGTCGTACTTGCCCAGAACGGTCTGCGCGTCGAGAAACGGCCAGAGCGAGATCACGAACGTCCGACGGTCGCGGCTGGGGTCGGTGCCGGTATTGCCGTAGGAGATCGAGCCCGGCGGAAACCGACCCCTGCTGGTCTCGTACTGCTGCATGGCGAGGCCCCACTGCCGCATGTTGTTGAGGCAGCTCGCTTGCCGGGCACTCTCGCGAGCCGACTGTACCGCGGGCAAGAGCAGCCCGATGAGCGTGCCGATGATGGCGATCACGACCAAAAGTTCCACGAGCGTAAACCCGCGGCGTGTCGAAGCCATATGGTGTATTCCTCGCGCCTACCCGCGGCGGCGGAGGGCCCAGGCAACGCCGATCACGCCGATCGCTGCCAGCGCGATCGTGCCCGGCTCGGGCACGATGACGAGCTCGAGGCCGTTTGATGAACTATTGATCCGCACCGAGATGTCGGCCGCTGACGGTTTCGGTGCCGCCCAGGCATCCCGGCGGATGTCGAAGAGCGATGTGAGGTCGGTGAGCGCCGCCGTGCCGAGAGGCGTCGAAAGCGACGTATAGGTGGCGATTGGAAAGGCGTAAGCGCCGCCGTCATAGGCGATGTCGAGTGGCCCGAGTGCATTCGCCCCTGTAAGCGTCGTGAGGTCGAGAATGAAACGGCTCCCGGTCGACAGACCCGCAAGGTTGAACGTGCCCCCCGAGACGTTGATCAGGTCCCAGTTCACGCCGGCCGTGCCTGTGAGTGCGTTGAGCTCCCAGAGGTACGAGCCGCTGCCACTCCAGGTGAGCCCGGCGGTGTAGGCCTGTGAGCCTGGCGAATTGCCTGGCGAGAGGATGTCGCCGGCTGCGGCGATGACAGCCGTACCGATCGTGCCCGTGCCGGAGATCGTGCCGGCCGTGAACGTGAGCGGGCGGGTGAAGGCCGTCGCCGAGTTGTACCGCAGTTCGCCACCGTTGATCGTGATGCCGCTCGTCGCGTTGATCGAGCCCGTGGAGTCGACCCGCAGCCGGCCACCCGAGATCGAGGTCGCGCCTGTGTAGGTGTTTGAGCCCGACAGAACCATCGTGCCGCCGCCGATCTTCGCGAGGCGGCCGCCGATGTTGTCCGGTGCGGCGGTGGCGTCGGTGATCGGCCCGCTCACGAGGAGGTCGATGCCGTCGGTGGTGGAGCCACTCGCCACGTCGAACGTGAGCGTGCCGCTCGTGGAGAGCCGCAGCGAGATGCCACCAGAAAGCGTGGAGCGGGCGGAGCTGGCAAGCGTCTGCAGGGTGGGCGTGAGCGTGTTGGTGTTGATCCAGCCGAACGACGCGCCGCCGATCGTGCCGCCGGTGAGGACGAGCGAGTTCGCGGCGAGGCCGGCGCCGGAGGTGCCGTTGGTGATGTTGAGCAGACCGCCATTGATCGCGATCGACGTGACGGACGTGCCCGAATATGAGGCCCCCGATCGCGTGCCGCCGTAGCCGAGCGACCAGCCGGAGGCGCTGGAGTTGACCGTCGCCCCCTGGTTAATCGTGAGGCTGCCCCGGATGTTGCCGCTCGCGCCTCCGTTTCCGAGCGTGAGCGCGCCGCCGTTGACGATCGTGCCGCCGGAGTAGGTGTTCGTGACGTTTCCGAGCGTGAGCGTGCCAGCGCCGGTCTTCACGAGGCCGCCGCCGGGCAAGGTGCCGTCGGCGAGGAGCGTCTGGCCAACCGTGACGTCGCTGCCCGTGGGAACGTTGAAAGTGATGCCACCCGAACGGATGAAGGCGTTCGTGAGTCCGCTCATGTACGACGCGCTCGCCGCGGCCGGCCGCAGGATGCCGCCGTCGAAATAGACCGTGGCAGTGGCCCCCGTGCCGCGGGCCGTGGGGAAGGCCGGCAGCGTCACGTCGGCGGAGCCGCCGATCGTGATCGTGGCGACGTTTGAGTTACCGGCTGAGAGCCGCGGGAACTGGTTGGCGGCGAACGTGCCGCCGGTGAGCGTGAGAACCTGCGTGCCGCCCGTGCCGGCGGTCGAGCTGCTGCCGCCGATCGACAGGATGCCGACGCTCGCCACGCCGCCGGACTGAGTGAAGGCGCCGGACTGGCCGTTCTCGCCGGTCGCACTGAAGCGGCCGATCAGGAGCGTCGCGTCAGCGCCGCCGCCGGTGGCCGCGGTCATGTTGAGGGCGCCGCCGGTCATCGTGAACGTGCCGGAGGAATTTGGGTTCACGCCAAGCATGACGCCGACCAACGTGCTTGTGGCCGTGGTGATCGCGCCGCCCGACAGGGTGTAGCCGCCGACGCCCCCGCTGCCCGTGCCGATCAGCAGTTGGGTTCCGCCCGTGAACGTGACGGTGCCGCCGGTCTGGTTCACGATGCCCACCGACGTGGCCGCGTTGCCGACGAGCAGGCTGTTGCCGCCGAAGCCGTACGAGCCCGACTGGATGGCGACCGTGGCGTTGGTGCCGGCGACGTTCGCCACCGTGACCTGGCCGACCGTGCCGTTCCAGCCGCCGGACAGGGCGAGCGTGCCGGCGCTGACGGTCGTCGTGCCGGCGTAGGTGTTCGTGCCCGCCAACACGAGCGTGCCGGCACCGGTCTTGACGACCCTGCCGCCGGTGCTGTCGGTGATCGACCCGCTCACGACGAGGTCGAGGCCGTCGGACGTGGAGCCGCTCGCGACGTCGAACGTGAGCTCGCCGCTTGCGGAGAGCCGCAGCGAGATGCCGCCCACGAGCGTCGAGCGGGTCGAACTGGCGAGCGTCTGGAGGGTCGGCGTGAGCGTGTTGCTCTCGATCCAGCCGAACGAACTCCCGCCGATCGTGCCGCCGGTGAGGACGATCGAGTTCGCGGCGAGGCCGGCGCCAGCCTCGGGATTCGTGAAGTTGAGCAGACCGCCGTTGATCGTGATCGACGTCACGGAATTGCCCGAGAACGCCGCGCCCGCCCGCGTGCCACCATAGCCGAGTGACCAGCCCTTCGCGTCGGCGTTGACGGTCGCACCCTGGTTGATCGTGAGGCTGCCGCGGATGACGCCGTTGTTGCCGCTCGCGCCGAGACCGCCCAGCGTCAGCGTGCCGCCGTCGACGACCGTGCCGCCGGAGTAGGTGCTGACAACGTTGCCGAGCGAGAGCGTGCCGGCTCCGGTCTTCGTGAGCGCGAACCCGCTGCCGCTGATGACGCCGTTGACCGTGAGCGTGCCGGTGGACACGGTGACGGTGCGGCTCGCTCCCAGCGTGACGGCACCCGATCCCAGGGTGAGGCTGCTCGGGCCGGCGAACCCGAAGTCGCCGTTCCAAGACTGGGCGTTGTTGCTCGTGAGCGTTACGGCCGAGCCCGACGAGTTGCCGATCGTGCCGCCGGCGATCGTGAACCTGCCGGTGCCGAGGGCCGTCGCGCTGTTGACGTTCACCTGGCCGGCGGAGAGCGTCAGGCCGTCGGTGAACGTGTTGTTGCCGGAGAGGACGAGCGTGCCGGCGCCGGTCTTCACGAGCCTGCCGCCGGCGCCCTCGTCGGGCGCGTTGCGGATCTGCCCCGAGATGAGCAGGTCCGCGCCCCCCGGCGCCGTGCCCGACGCCACGTCGAGCGTGAGCACGCCCACCCCCGCCGTCTTGTTGAGCCGCAGCACCACGCCGGGCGTTACCGTGGACGTCGTGGAACTTGCCTGCGTCACGAGGGAGACCGTGCTCGAGTTTCCGTAGTACCACTGGAAGTCGTCACCGGTAATTGACCCTCCCGTCATCGTCACCGTCGTCGGCGACATGCCGCCTTTGATCGTGTCGTTCGTGAAGTTCAGCGTGCCGCCGTTGATCGTGACGTCGGTCACTGACCGGCTGGTAGGCGCGGATGAATTCGTGCCACCGGCGCCAAGCGCCCAATTCTGCGAGGCGTTGGCGGTGTCGCCGGCATTGATCGTGAGGCTGCCGCGGATCACGCCGTCGAAGCTGGATTTGCCGACGAGCGTGAGTGTGCCGCCGTCGACGACCGTGCCGCCCGTGTAGGTATTCGTGCCGGTCAGTGTGAGCGTGCCCGTGCCGGTCTTCGTGAGCGAAAAACCGCCGCCGCTGATGACGCCGCCGACCGTGAGCGAGCCAGTGGAAACGGCGACCGTGCGGCTCGCTCCCAGGGTGACGCCGCCGGTGCCGAGATTGAGGCTACTCGGACCCACGAACGTCACGTCGGCGTTCCACGCCTGGGCCACGTTGTTGGTGTGCGTGATTGCGGCCCCCGACGAGTTGCCGATCGTGCCGCCGGCGATCGTGAACGTGCCCGCGCCGAGGGCCGTCGCGCTGTTGACGTCGACTTGGCCGGCGGAGAGTGTGAGACCGCCGCTGAATGTGTTCGTGCCCGAGAGCACGAGCAGGCCCGAGCCCGACTTCGTGAGGCCGTTGGCGCCGCCCAGGTTCACGATCGGGCCGGAGACCGAGAGCGTCGAGCCGGGATCGACCGTGACGGCGAGGGATTGGTTCGTGGTGACCGACGTCCTGCCGAGGCTCGCCGAGATACTCGACGTCGTGCTGCCGGTCGCCGTGATGCCTCCGTTGACATACCAGTTGGCGAGAGCGGTACCGAGCGACCCGGTACCGGAGGCCATTGTGCCGCCGGCCAGGACGACGCTGAAGATGTTGTGGGCATTGTTCGTGGAGTTGCCCGCGAAGAGGAGGCCGCCCGGGTTGATCGTGACCGTGCCGCTCGACCAGTTCTGGCTGAGGGCGTTGAACTGGGTTCCGGTCGTGGTGGTTGTCGCGTTCGTGATCGTGAGGTTCGTGTTCCCCGGGATACCTCCGGAGACAACATTGACTCCCTGCGTCGCGAGCGTGCCCCCGGTGACGGTGACGCCGCCGGTGAACGTGTTCAACCCGGAGAGCAAGAGCGTGCCGGCACCGGTCTTGGCGAGACTGCCGCCGTTGTTGAGTGGCGTCCCGGCATTGGTGATCGGCCCGCTCACGACGAGGTCGAGGCCGTCGGAGGTGGAGCCGCTCGCGACGTCGAACGTGAGCGTGCCGCTCGTGGAGAGCCGCAGCGAGATGCCGCCGGAGAGCGTCGAGCGGGTGGAACTGGCGAGCGTCTGAAGGACGGGTGTGAGCGTATTCGTGTTGTACCAGCCAAACGAGCCGCCGCCGATCGTCCCACCGGCGAGGACGATCGTGTTCGCGGAGAGGCCGGCGCCGGACACCGGGTTCGTGATGTTGAGCAGGCCACCGTTGATCGCGATCGATGTGACCGACGCACCCGGCCATTCTGCCCCCGCCCGCGTGCCGCCGTAGCCGAGTGACCACGCATTCGCGTCGGCGTTGACGGTGGCCCCCTGGTTGATCGTGAGGCTGCCGCGGATGTTGCCGTTTTGCCCGCCGTTGCCAAGCGTGAGCGTGCCGCCGTTCACGATCGTGCCGCCCGTGAAGGAGTTCTGGACGTTGCCGAGCGTGAGCGTGCCGGCGCCGGACTTCGTGAGGCCGCCGCTGCCGCTGATCACGCCGGAGTAGGTGCCGCTCGAGCCGTTGCCGCCGACGGACAGCACGACGGTGTTCGGCAGCGACATGCTGCGCGAGCCGATGAGGCCGCCGACGGCGTAGGTGTTCGTGCCCGAAACGCCGAAGACGAGGGTGCCTGTGTCGGCGGCGTTCAGGTCGAGCGTCGAGTTCTGGAGAGCCGCCGTGCCGCCGAGCGACAGGCTGCCGGCCACGATCCGCGTCGTGCCCGTGTAGGTGTTGGCGCCGTTGAGCACGAGCGTGCCCGAAACTCCCTGCGTGACGTTGAGCGCACCGCCGATCACGCCGGCAAAATCGACGCCCTGCGTGACCGTGTTCGAGCGAGCGAAGAACAGCGTGGCACCGGCCGACCCGCTGATCGTGCTCGACGGGGAGAGCGCGCCCGTCGTGCCGCCGATGCCGAACTGCAAGGTGCCACTCGTCACGTCCGTCGGGCCGGTGTAGGCGATCGATCCCGACAGCGACAGCTTGCCGGCGCCGGCCTTCGTGAGGCCAAAGCCTGCGCCGCTGACGCTGCCGACGATGAGTTCCGCTGCGGAAACCGTCACCGTGCGGCTGGCGTTGAGCGTGGCCGTGCCGGTGCCGAGGTTGAGGATGTTGGGGCCGACGAACGCGACGTCGGCGTTCCAGAGTTGGGCGTTGTTGGTGGTGAGGTTGATCTGGGAGCCCGACGAGTTACCGATCGTGCCGCCCGTGATCGTGAACGTGCCACTGCCAAGAGCCGAGGCGTTGTTGAGGTCGAGTTGGCCGGCCGAGAGCGTGAGGCCGCCGGTGAACGTGTTCGAGCCGGTGAGGACCATCCGGCCGGCCCCGGCCTTGACGACGCGGCCGCCG
>JAIOPD010000078.1 GCA_021414115.1 Planctomycetia bacterium | reverse complement strand
GGAGGCCCGGAAGTTTCTCGACGGGCTCACGGCCACGAAGGTGCTCGACCCCGCCTGCGGCACCGGCAACTTTCTTTATGTGTCGATGGTCAAGCTCAAGGAGATCGAGGCCGAGGCCCGCGACTGGCTCGCGCAGCTGGGCGAAACGCAGACCGATCTCGAGCACATGGAGCGGACGGTCGATCCCAAGCAGTTCCTCGGGATCGAGATCAACCCGCGGGCCGTCGCGATCGCGGAAGTCGTGCTCTGGATCGGCTGGCTCCAGTGGCACTTGCGCGACCGCAAGAGCCCGGAGAGTTTTTCGGAGCCGATCCTGCAGGCCTACGGCAACATCGAATGCCGCGACGCGCTGCTTGAATACGACAAGAAGGAGCTCGTCCGCGACGAGCACGGAAAACCTGTCACGCGGTGGGACGGCGTGACCACGAAAAAGCATCCGGTGACGGGCGAGGACGTGCCGGATGACACGGCCCGCGTGGCCGTCGACCGCTACGTGAACCCGCGGAAGGCCGAATGGCCGCAGGCGGATTTTGTGGTGGGCAATCCGCCGTTCATTGGCAACAAGCGAATGCGGACGGTGCTCGGAGATGAGTACACAGCCACGCTGCGAGCAACGTACGAGGAAGTGCCTGACACAGCAGATTACGTCATGTATTGGTGGGACAAGGCCGCGAGAATCGCGAGAGCAGGGGGGCTGCAGCGATTCGGGCTGATCACGACGAACTCGATCACGCAAACACTCAATCGAGCGATAGTTGCTGAGCACATTCAAGAAAAAAATGAACCATTGTCCGTCACGTTCGCGATTCCGGACCATCCATGGGTGGATTCGGCTGATGGCGCTGCTGTTCGCGTTGCCATGACATCGGGGGCGTCAGGACAACTCGGCGGCAGCTTGACGAAGGTTTTTGCCGAGATGCTGAGCGATGAGGAAACGGACGGATCCGTCGTCTGTCAGTTCGAGACGCAGCAAGGCCATATCACCCCGGAACTCACTGTGGGCACGTCGGTGACGACGCTCGTTCCGTTGAAGGGGAACTCGTCGCTTTCATTCCAAGGCATGGCATTGTGCGGCGATGGGTTTGTGCTGTCCGAAAGCGAAGCAGCTAGTTTGCGCAAGGCTCGCCCGGAATCCGCGGTCATCAGACGGTATCTAAATGGCCGAGACATCACGCAGGTGAGCCGTGGCGTCTCCGTGATCGACTTCTTTGGCCTCACAGAGCCGGAGGCACGAGGGACGCACCCCGAGGCGTTTCAGGTCGTGCTGGATCGCGTGAAGCCTGTTCGCGATCAGCAAAAGCGGGCCCATCGCCGCGAGCGGTACTGGCTGTTTGGCGAGACGGTGGCTGGGTTTCGTCGAGCCGTTGAGGGCTTGGCGCGATAAATCGGGACGTGCCGCACAGCGGCTCATCGCGTGTTCCTGTTTCTCGACGGCGATATTCTGCCCGACGCGAAAATCATCAGCATTGCCAGCGATGACGTATTCATGCTCGGAACGCTTTCGGGCCGGATTCATACTGACTGGGCACTTCGGACGGGCGCATTTCTTGAGGATCGGCCGAACTATAACCACGCCGACTGCTTTGCCAAGTTTCCATTCCCGGTCGCGACCGAGGCCCAGCAGCAACGCATCCGCGAACTCGGCGAGGTTCTCGACGCCCATCGGAAGGCACGGCAGGCGGGGCCTCGTGAGCGTGCTCAAAAAGATTCACGACGATCTCGATGCGGCGGTGTTCGACGCCTACAACTGGCCGACGTCGCTTTCGGACGACGAGATTCTGGAGCGGCTGGTGGCTTTGAATCACGAGCGGGCCGCCGAGGAGAAGCGGGGCCTCATCCGCTGGCTGCGACCCGAGTTTCAGGCCAAGGGGGGCAGCGGCGCCGTCCAGCAGGAGCTCGACGTCCTTGATGCGAGCGACGATGCCAGCGACGGCGACGACGAAGCCGATGCCGCAGCCGCCGAAACGAAACCGCGCCGCGGCAGGGGGGCTGCGAAGAAGTCAGCGGGCAGGGCGGCACCACCGGCGAAGGTGGCGAAGGCGGCCAAGCAGGCCTGGCCCAAGGATCTCGCCGAGCAGACACGGGCCGTGCGTGCCGCGCTCGCAGCCGCGGGCGGCCTCGTGACGACCGCCGACGTGGCCCGGCAGTTCAAAAACGCCAAGGTGCCGCGGGTCGAAGAAATCCTCGCCACCCTCGTGGCCCTCGGCCACGCCCGCCGCACCGACTCCGGCTACGCCCCGGCATGACGGCGCTCCGGCAACGTGCTGTTCTTGAAGACGATCATCCCCAGCAGGAAAATGACAAAACGTTATTTGGGAGACAGGCAATGAAGAAACTCGATCGTGACGAAGCCCGGCTTCTGGCATCCGTGGAACGGGGAGATTGGAAGCGGCCCACGACTGCCGCCAAAGACATGGCGAGACTTCAGGCGGCCGCGCGGGCGACCGTGCGGAAGGACAAGCGTGTGAACATCCGGATCACCGCCCGGGATCTCGCGCACTTGCAGAGGGCCGCCGTGGAGGAAGGGATTCCCTATCAAACGTTTATTTCGAGCATCTTGCACAAGTACATCGCTGGCCGGCTCGTCGAGCGGCCGCGGCCGACTTCGGCGTGAGTCTGACGTGGTTTGCCGCGATGCCCCTGGGTAGCATGAGAGAATGGCCACGGTGAACACGCCCATCTGGGCACCGACGCCCGAGAAAATGCAGGCCGCCGTCGAGCGGCTCGTGGCGGTAGCGCAGCCGACGAAGATCATTCTCTTCGGGTCGCAGGCCCGCGGCGATGCCGATGATCGCAGCGACGTCGATCTGCTCGTGATCAAGCCGCACGTCAGGGATCGCTACGAGGAGATCATCGAGCTCGACCGATCGCTGGCCGGAATTCTGATGCCGGTAGACATTCTCCTTGTCAGCGAATCTGAATTCGAAGAGCGAGCCAACCAGCCCGGCACGGTTGAGCGAGCCGCACGCCAGGAAGGCCGAGTGCTCTATGCCGCCTGACCGGCCAGAAATCCTGTTGCGGAAGGCGCGGCAGGACGAACTTGTGCTCGAGCGCTTGCTCGATGATCAGGAAGTCGATGACGACACGCTGGGTTTCCATGCCCAGCAAGCAGTTGAGAAGTTGCTCAAAGCTGTTTTGGCATCGCGTGGTGTCGAGTATCCCAGGACGCACAACCTCCGCGTTCTGATCGAGTTACTCGCCAAAGACGGCATCCAATTGCCTGAGGACCTCTCGCAGATCGCCAGAATGACTCAGTTTGGAACGACTTTCCGCTATGACGCCCTCCAGTCTGTCGCCGAAGGTGAACGGGCGAAGTGGCTCGATCAGGTCCGGGGCCTGCGGGCGTTCGCGGAGCCGTTGATTCGCTGAGCGGCCGGCCTCGCCGGCTCAGCCCCCGCGAAGAGCCGTGTACTTGCGGGCGTTGCCGCGGGCGAGCTCGACGGGGTATTTCTGCTCGTTGGCCGCGAGCTTGGCGGTGATCGCCTCGGCGAGGTCGATACCCAGCCGGTCGGCGAGGAGCATCGCGAACATCACGACGTCGGCGATCTCGTCGGCCACGCCGGCCCGCTTGGCCGGGTCGGCCAGATCCTGATCAACTTCGGCGTCGGTCTTCCACAGAAACCGCTCCTGGAGTTCTGCCGACTCAATGGCGGTCGCCGCGGCAAGGTTCTTCGGCGTGTGAAACTGCGCCCAGTCGCGGGCATCGCGAAACCGGCAGACGGCCGCCACGAGGTCGGCGAGTGTGACGGTGGCAGGGAGGTGAGACATGCGATGAGGATAGCCAATCAGTCTCGATTCCGCCCCTCTCCCCAACGTCCGATAATGTCTCTTATGTCCGTTTGGCCCTAGGCGTTGAGGCCTTGTTTTCCAGGCTCATTCGCCCTGCTCCCCTGTCGCTCGTCAGGGCTCGCGTGTCGTCGCGGCCCTGTGCTCCATGCTGCATCGACGGCCGTGCGGATGGTCACTCGCGGAACGTTGCCGAGGGTGCTGGTGCGACATGCGGGCAACTCATCAGCGGATGGGAAGCGGCGTCTGCGCGCCGACCGGAAACTGCCCCGGCGGCTGCTGGTACTGCGGCCGGTTCTGAAACCCGCTGGTCGCCGGCGGTGTCGGTTGTGCTGGCTGCATTGGTGCGGACGCCGGGCCGCCCCAGGCGGTCGGCGCCGCGAAGCCGGCGGGCACAGCCTGCTGTCCCCCCTGCCCCAATGCCGCTGGTGCGCTGGCGTTGCCCGTCCACGCTGTCGGCGAGGTGACACTCTCCCAGATGGCTTTGAAAGCGGACGGCTGGGCCAGACCGGCCGGTGGCGGCGGCGCCGCGAGCCCGGCGGCCGGCTGCCGAAACTGGTCCTCGAACTGTTTGACGAAGGGCTGCACCGGCTCGGCGATGTTTGGAGGAAGCAGCTCGTCGGCTCGGACGATGATCTCGGCCACGAACCGGCCGCTGCGGCTGCTGACGATCTGGTTGCGATACGCAGGGGCCAGAGTAACGGCGAAGAAGGTGACCACGACGCAGATCAGCGCTCCCTTCGCCAGGCCGAAGACCAGGCCGAGCTGATGATCGAAAGCCGAGAGATGGACCGCGCTGATCGCGCCTGAGATCACGCGAAAGACGAGCCAGACGGCCAGCGAGGTGCCGACGTAAATCGCCAGCATCGCGATCAGCCGATTCCAGGGCGCCTGCTGGCCGACGAGAGGGGCCAGGGAGCCGCTAAACCGGAGGGCGAGGAAACTGCTGGCGGCGATGCCGGCGATCCAGGCCAGTTGCCAGACAATCCCCTTGAAGTAGCCCAGCACTGCTGCGGCGGCGAGGATGCCGAGCATCACAAGGTCGTAGCCTTCGATCGCCATCGAGCAGCATCTCCTGGGCCCCGCGGATGTGCGGGAGGCGAAGTGTAGGGGTCGAGTCGCCGGGCGAAGAAGCCCAGAAATGAGGTCCTTTTGGAGCGGTTATGCCGCAAGAGGCATCGCAGACTGCGCATCTTCTCTAGGCCGTTCATTTGCCTCAAGCTCTGCGGCGAGCTGCGATTGAGTCAGTGCATATTGCCCATGGCTCCCAGATTCCTGTTTTTGCCCCCTGCCGTCTCGGTCTGCATCAATGGCGAAAGTTCCGACCGTTTGCTTTCGGCGGTGCAGGGGATGCAGTGCGGTGTCGGCTGTCCCTTTGTGGGGCAAACGTCGATACGAACGATTGTCTGCGCCGGTCGGAAGGGAGTCCGCTCGGCCGCTTTTAGGGGAATCTCGTAGTGCCCGGCTTTCGCGAGCACATCATCGGTTCGTCCATGGTGGGCGCCGGCTATGGCGCGGCCGCCTGGTATCTGGGCGATATGCCGCCCATGACCTGCGCCCTCGGTGCCGGGCTCTGCGCGGCTTCCGGCATGCTTCCCGACCTCGACAGCGGGCCGGGCGTCTCCCTTCGCGAGAGCGTGGCGTTTGCGGCAGCCATCATCCCGCTGCTGATGATCCACCGTTTTCAGCAGTGGGGATTGCCGCTCGAGGCGATGATTCTCGCCGGCGTGGCGATCTACATGGCGGTCCGTTTCGGCCTGACATGGCTGCTCGAAAACCATGCGACGCACCGCGGCATGCTTCACAGCCTGCCTGCGGCGGCGATCGCAGGCCAGGTGACGTTTCTCGCGTTCTCCTCCGAGGAGCCGCTGCACCGCTACTTCGTCGCCAGCGGCGTGCTGCTCGGTTTTCTCTCCCATCTCGTGCTCGACGAGATCTGGGCCGCCAGGCTCGGGCTCTTTGGGCCGAAGGTGAAGAAATCGTTCGGGACGGCGATGAAGTTTGCCGGCCCGGAACTCTGGCCCAACCTGCTTTCATACGCGATCGTGATCGTGCTCGGTGCGATCGCCGCCGCCGATGCGTCGTGGACCGAGCGGATGGCCAACGCCCGCCAGCACATGCAGCACGCCACCCGCACGTTCCAACAGCAGCAGCAACAGCAGCAATACCCGCAGTGGCAGTTCCGGCGATAGCACACGTCGGCCCTTGTTTCGTGGCGGTGGCGACGGGATCATGACTCCGCCTTCGTCCGAATCCCCGCCATGTGCACCATGCTCCTCGCCACCACGCTGCCTGACGCGACGGCTTTTGCCAGCCTCGTGGTGGAGTTGGTGCTGATCGCGGCGGCCGCCTTCATCGGGGGATCGTCGCTGGCATTTCTGTCCCTCGGCCACCGGCCGATGCAGGTGCTCCTCTCGCTGACCGGGGGCGTGCTGCTCGGTGTCGGAATGCTCCATCTGCTGCCCCATGCCTGGATGCAGCTCGACCGCGACATCGAAAAAACGATGGGATGGGTGCTGGCCGGCTTCTTTCTGATGTTTCTGCTCGAGCGAGCGTTTCACGGGCATGCGCACCACGCCGCCGACGGCGGCTGCAATCACGGTCATGATCACGACCATCACGGCCATGATGTCAGTCACGGGCATCAGCACACCGCCGCCCCCGCCGGTCGGTCGTTCGCCTGGTGTGGCGCGTTCGCCGGCCTTGCCCTGCACAGCCTCGCCGATGGCGCTGCCCTGGCGGCCTCGGTGGGGTCGGATGCGGCCCACGGCGTCGGTCTCCTCGCGGGTTCCGCGACCTTTCTCGCGATCCTGCTCCACAAGCCGTTCGACGCGGGCATCATCGCCACGCTGATGATCGACGCAGGCGCGTCGCCACGGACGAGGCTCGTGGTCAACGCGCTCTATGCGGCCGTCGTGCCCATCGGCGCCTTCGGCTTCCTCACGAGCCTCACGCTCTTCGGCGGTCGGCAGGACGCGGTGCTCGGCATCGCCATGGCGATGGCAGCCGGTGCGTTTCTGTGCATCGCCGCGGCAGACCTCCTCCCGGAGGTGCAGTTTCACAGTCACGACCGCGTGCTGCTGACCACCGCGCTGGCGATGGGATTGGCGATCGCCTGGGGGATCACGGCCCTGGAGCGGTCATCGCATGCCCATGGTGCTCATGCGCAGCGGGGCGCGGTACCGGCCGCCGCTCCCGCTCAGGACCGCTGAACCGAGCCTGCGGCCGCGGCCGCACCGTGGCCGGCCGGTTCGACGTCGAGTCCGCGCGCGAGCCGCTCCCGGCGTACCTCTTCGACGATGTCGTCGATCAGCCGCTGCTGCCCGCGGATGCCGGGCATCTGCGCCTGGAAGCACCAGGCGATCGCCGCCGCGAGGCCGAGGCCTCCGATGAGGTGAGGCGTCACCCAGTCGCGGCTTCCTCGGCGGCCCGCCGCAGGATCGGCCGCGCCGCCCAGCGCCACGATCGCCACCACGGCGAGCATGCCCGCAAGCGCGAACGGAAATGCGGCCCGCTTGAGCCGACCGCTGCGGGCGAGGAACTCAGCATCGAGCCCATACGCCTCGACCACCTCGCGGCACCAGCGTCCTGTTCCGATGAAGTAGGTCACCGTCAGGCTGTTGACCAGCACCACGGCGAGTGCCGCAAAGACGCCCGACAGGCGATGGACGGTGCCCCAGCGGAGCACGGCGGGTTCGGTCACGCCATGCAGATCCCCGAGCCACAGCCCCAGGGCCGCCGTTGCCGCCAAAAGGGTCAGGGCAAAAATCACCGCCCGCGTGAACACCCGCTCCATGTCGGCAGCATCTCCTCGCGTGTCTTGTTTTTCGGTCCGCCCTGCACCATGCCGGGTGGCCCATGCGTGGGCTCACCAGACGTTATAGGCTGACGGACACCACCGGCACCACAAACCCCTCCCGCGATGACGCAGACAAATCTTCCTCCCGTGCTCGCGCTGACCTGTGGCGACCCTGCCGGCATCGGTCCGGAGGTGGTCGCCCTGGCGTGGTCCGCCACTCCCGCACACGCCACCGCGCGGCTGCGGATCTTCGCCGAACCGGGGCTCCTGGCCGATGTCCTCGCCCACCGTCGGGGCATGCCCGCACTCGCCGTGGAGCGGGTGGCCGCCGACGACCCTCGCCCCTCCGACAGCCGCACGCTGCTCGTCGTCGATTCCGGAACCGCTGCCGGCGGCGAGGGGTCGATCGACGCGGGTGTGATTTCGGCTGCCGGCGGCGCGGCGGCGGCGCGGGCCGTCGAGGCGGCGTTTGCCGCCACCCGGCGCGGGCTGGCCGACGCGATCGTGACGGGTCCGCTGCACAAGGAAGCGTTGCACGCCGCCGGCTACGACGTGCCCGGGCACACCGAACTGCTCGCACGGGCCTGCGGCCTGCCCGATGCGGCCGCATCGATGATGCTCTGGCTGCCGGCCGACCCTCGAGCAGGACGCGCGGCGGGCCTCGGGGTCGTTCACGCCACGCTCCACGAATCGCTGCGGTCGGCCGTCGAGCGGCTGTCGTCCTCCGGCATCGAGGCCGCAGGATTACGGCTCGCGGGCCTGCTCGCGGCGCTGCTCGGCCGCCCGCCGCGGATCGCCGTGGCTGCGGTCAACCCGCACGGCGGCGAAGGCGGACTGTTCGGCGACGAGGAGTCGCGGATCGTGGCCCCCGCCGTGGCGCGGCTCGCGGCCGCCGGCGTGGCCGCGACGGGCCCCCTGCCCGCCGACACGCTCTTCCTGCGGGCGAGCCGCGGGGAGTTCGACGGCGTCGTCGCGATGTATCACGACCAGGGCCACATTCCCGTCAAGTTGCTTGGCATGCACCGCGCGGTGAACATTACGCTCGGTCTGCCGCTCGTCCGCACGAGCGTCGCCCACGGCACCGGCTTCGACATCGTCGGCCGCGGGCTCGCGGATCCGTCGAGCATGCTCTCGGCCATCGACGCCGCCGAGAAGCTCGTCGCAGCGAGAAGGTAAGGCGAGGAGGTCGGCGAACGCTCGACGAGCGTCGGCGACCCTGCCGCCGCGAGAAGACTTTTGCCGCCTCCGAGCCGGCGATCCACCAAAGTCGGATGCGATCTACCGCATCAGGCTGAGGCCGTTGACGTACATCTCGGTGATGTCGATCAGTCCTTCCGTGGCGGGCTGATAGAAGAACGTCGTGGCATCGACGGCCCCGTTCAGCTCCACGTCGTGGAGGTCCATCACGCCGATCGGCTCGGGAGCCGCGGCGGCGACGGGACGCTTGCCGGGGATCGCCAGCCATTCGATGCGACGTGGCACCAGGTCTGCCTTGCCGATCGAAAGCCGAATGCTCCACGGCACACCGTCCGGCAGGTCGGCCGGACTCAGGCCGCCGGGCTGCGTGGCGCGGTCTTTCAGGTCGGGCAGCACGATCAGGAGATAGAGGGGATCCCAGTGGCCCTCGACGACCCATACGGGTGTGCCGTCGAGATCGCCCGGCGTGGCCGCCGAGAACCGAAACCAATGACGTAGCAGTCGCAGTGTCCGTTGCAGGCCCCCGAGGTAGGCCGTGCCATCGGCGGCATCCGCCGCCTTGAGCGTCGCCAGTTTGCCGCGGACGCGTCGCACATCGACCCGCTGCAGCGTCGCCGGCTCCTCGCCGTTGTGCCGGTGCGTCCAGCAGAAGAGTCCGTCGGAGACCTCCGTGAGTTCGAACGTCTCGGTGTCGCAGGTGAGCGTGGAGTCGAACCGGAACCGCTGCTCCTCCCCCTTCCCCGACTGGAGGTAGCGGCCCGTGCCCACGAGCACGCGGTCGCCCACGCGGGCCTTCTGGCGGATCTTGAGCGACACCGCGGAGGCGCGGGTAAACACCGCCAACGAGCTGGCGACGATCCGCTCCGCCTGGGCGGCGGCATCCTCCGCCGGCGCCGCCGATGCCGCGGTGGCCGCGCCGTCGGGCCGCCGGCTGTAGACGCTCGCTGCGGGCTCGTCGCCGACGGTCCGCGGCATCGCGCACGCGAGGACCGCCATGACCAGGGGGGCCGCCGCCGTGCGGCGAGGGAAGACGGGCGGTTTGGCGTGGGTGCGGATCGTCACGGTCGGGTCGACTTTGAGGATTTTGCCAAAGAAACCACCGGCCAAGCGTCGAAACATCCTTCGTGGATGGTCCCGACGGGGCCGTCCTCCGGCTTCGTCGCCGGTGGTGAGTCTACGGAATCGGCTCTTTCCGGCCCATGCCGGAACCAGCCCTCCGAAGCGGCCGCGAACGACGGTTCCGGCATCGGATCCTGGAGGTACTGCAATGCTGAAGCGACGTCTTCACCGCTTCGTCGGCATGTCGATTGCGGCCACGCTGACGGGCTGCACCATTCCGGCGAACTCGCCGTTCACCGGTCTGGCTCAGATCCGTCCGGTCGCGACCCCGCACACCAACGTGTTGCCTCCCGCGGCCATGCTCCAGCATCCGGGCCCCGGTGTGGACGGCCCCGGCCCGGGCATCATCCACCCTGCCTCGTACGAAGCCTCTCTCGAGGCGGCTGGCGTCGGCATGGACGGCGGCGGTGGCTCCGGCGGCGTGTATGGGATGGCCCCCACGTCGCAGGTCGGTTTCGTCGGCCCCGACGGGATGCAGGTCCGCTGGGATATCTCGATGCCGGGCGGCTTCGATTCCGAGCCGCTCGTCAGCCCGGGCCGCTACGACTTCCCGCAGGGCGCCATCTACCGCCTCAAGCTCACCGACATCCCCGGCCGCGAGGGCATCGAACTCTATCCGTCGCTCGAAGTCGCGCCCGTGACGCCGCGAACCGCGGCGTATCTCGCGCACAACGCGGTGCCGTTCCAGCTCACCGAGGAAGACCTCGACCAGGTAACGAGTGGAAACTTCGTGACGAAGGTCGTCTATCTTCCCGACGCGGAGTATCAGGAACTCGCCGTTGCGGGCGTGGAAACGCTCGTCAGCACCCGGCTCGACCCCGGTTGTGATCCGGTCGTGGAGGCCGATCGCCGCGGCTCGATCCTGGCGATCATCCGCATCGGCAACAAAGACCTCGAGTCACCGGGCGCCGCCGGTGCCGCCGCCGGCGGCCTCGCCGCGGGTGGTGCAGGCACCGCCACGCCCGCGGGCATGGCGGCTCCGCTCGGCATGCCCTGCGGCGGCGATGCGTCGCAGCTCCCTCCCGCCTTCCTCGCCGGCATGACCGCGCCGCAATACGGCATGCCTTACGTCGGCACGCCGATCGGCCTGCCCGGTCCGGCGCACATCCCGCTCGGGATCCCCGCCGGTCTGCAGAAGCACACGATCACGAACCACACCAAGATGCACATCCCGCCTCCGTCGCGGTCGGTCGGCCTGCACGTCCAGGAATCCCCGGGCCTCAGCTATCCGAAGCCCGCGCGGCACGCCTACGTGCTCGAGCGGCACGACGTGCCCAAGATCCACCTCAAGCAGCCGCATGAGGATCGCACGCGGTTCGTCGACAACGGCGGCATGGACCCCGACACGATCAACGCCGGTGCCCGCATGATGCACGGTGGTGGAGCCGACGAGCTGCCCTGCCCGCCCGAGCCGATGGAGTAGGAGACGATCGACACCACGTTCCCAGGCAGATCGACCTCGTCCCACTCGGCACCGCACCCATGACCGCCGCCGGCATTCAAACTGCGACAGTCACGCCGGTGAGGCGGCACGAGATACGCACCAGAATCATCCACACCAGAATCATCTTCACGAGGAGCATTCGGACTTTCCGTCCAGGGACCGTGCTGCGGCTTGCCCGCGGGCTGCTGGCGACCGCCGTTCTCGTTTCGGCATCTTCTGGGGGCTTTTCTCCCGAGGCTGCCGCGTCGAGTCCGGCGGACACACTCGCCAACACCTCTATACCGGGAGCGATTGGCGCCTCACGGCGGCCGCAGCCCGGTCCCTGTCCGGAATCGTTGCTTCCGGTGAGCGTGCAGCCGGTCGAGATCCGCGGACCGGCGGGCCTCGAACTGGCGATCGAAACGGCCGAGGGCTGGTCGCCGCTGCGGTCGGGGCCGCTCCGGATCGGGCTCGTGGTGGGCCAGCCCTACCGGCTGAGAGTCGGCGGGATCCCGGGCCGCGACGGGGAGGAACTCTTTCCCTCGGTCCGCGTGCTGGCCAAGTTGGCCGCGCCTCCCGGCATGGCCTGGCGATTTCCCGTCGAGGTCGTGATCGACATCGACGACCTCGATTCCGCCGCGACCGGCGCGCACGTCCGCCGAGTGGTCTATGCCTCCTGTGAATCGGAGCAGCCCGATCCGGTGCCTGCCGGATGGTTCGACGTCAAGCCCGGCGACGACGCCCTCGACGTCGCCCGCACGCTCGGCGACCCGGTTGCGGAACTCGTGATCGGCAACCGGCTGCCCGCGCCCGGGAGCGTGCCATGAACGATGCCTCGAATCCTCGTTGTGGCGGCGCGGCCCCGGCCGCCGTGCGGCTCCGCTGGCTGCGGATGCTCGCCGTGGCGACGACGGCGCTCTTGCTCGCGTCGTGCCGCGGGCTGCCGATGACGGCCGTCGTGTCGACCGCCGCCGTCTCGGATGCCGCGACGCTCATCGAAGATGGTGCCGCCGCGCCGGACACCGCTGCGCGTCGTGCGGCGGTCGAGGAATCCGCGGGCGACGATGCCGCCGTCCAGACGATCGCCCAGCCGGCGCGGTGGCAGAGTGAGGTGCGGCTCGTGGCGGCGGAAGCGGCCGCGATCCGCGACGCCCGGGTGACTCGGACCGGTCTCGAGGCCCCCTGCCCTGCCCTGCCGCGAATCGGTGGTGGCTGCGGCCCGAGGTGCGGGGCCCATGCGGTGCGGTCGCGAGCAGGTCAAGCGAACTGTCCGAGCGGAAACTGCGGCCCCGAGTGTCAGCCGGCTGCCTGCATGGCATGCGAGGTGATGCCTCCCGTCGTCGGTCCGTATCTCGTCTGTGACGGCGGCGACGCCTGCCGGCCGGCGCGGGCGGTGGGCGACGATCGGCTCGCGAACCTGACCGCGGGCGACACGGTCGCCCGGTTCCGTCCCGCCGACGAGATGCCCGACTCGGTCGACGTGCGGCTCGTGGCATCGAACTGTGCCTGCGTCTTCGCGCCGCGGTTCGGCGCCGTTCGTGAGGTCACGCGGCCCCTCGAAGGCGCACGTCCGGAGGGACCTCGCGGACTCGCGCTCGACGCCGGCGTGGAGTTGGAGGAAAAGCTGCAGCCGGTCTGCGGCAAGACGCAAAGCGTGGCGCTCGAGGCGGCCCGCAAGTCGCTGCCAGGTGTCGCCGTGCAGGAGCGGCTCGGTCCGCTTGCGGTGGACCAGGGCGACATGCCCCGCGAGGACGACGGCCTCGAAGGCCCGGTCGCACGGGTTCGCGACGAGGCGCCGCAACTCGAACGGCTACGGCAACGACCGCTCGTGCAGGTGGGCTTCGATGTGCCGATCGCCTGGACCTGCATCAAGGCGGCCAACGTGCTCGTCAACGATCAGGCGGCCGCAGTGGTTGCGGTCGACCGGGGCACCGCCACGCTCCGGTTCGAGGAGCCCGGTCGCGCCGAACTCACGCTCTGCAAGCGGGCCGGCAGCGACACGGCGCGGGCCGGCGAGGAGCTCGACTTCACGATCTTCATGCTCAACTCGGGCGACCGTCCGCTCACGGGAGTCGTGCTCGCCGACGCGCTGCCGACGCGGCTCGACTACATCCCCGACTCCGCGGCCGCGAGCGTGCCGGCCGACTTCACGACCGAGACGGGTGACGATGGATCCGTCGTCCTCACCTGGCGTCTCGAGGGCACGCTCCAGCCCGGGGAAAGCGGTTTCGTGCGATTCCGCACGGTCGTGAAGTGAACCGCACCCCGCGGTTGCCGCCACCCCATTGCCGCGGGTAGCATCCCGAAACTCAACGGAGCCGTCGGGCTCCGGTTTTCTCTCCTCGAGGTTCCCATGTCGCATCGCCCCGCCGGCCTCCGCTCGTCGCTCCTTCCGTTCGTTTCGACGGTGCTCGCCGTCGTGGCCGGGGTGGCGATTCCCGTCGCCTCCCTGCATGCCAGGCAGCCGGCCGCTACGACCGCCGCACCCGAGGCAGGCACCGAACTGAGCGTGCCGCCGCTCCCGCAGGGCACGCCCGAGCAGATGCTCGAGTTTGTCGAGGGGCTCCTGCCGCCGAAGACCCAGCCGCGGTCGCGGAAGGAAATGATGAAGTACATCAGCGACGTGTCACGGGTGTCGGTCGAGGCCGCCGACGCGATCCTTCCCAAGGTGAAGGCCGACGATCCGATCTACGCGAAAGCCGCGAAGCTCAAGCTCGAGAGCCTGATGCGGCTGTCCCAGCTCGGCGACAAGCAGGCCGGCGAAGACATGGCGTCCTTCGCGGCGACGCTCGCGAACAGCCCCGTGAAAGAACTCGCGACGGAGGCGAAGCGGCTCGCGGTCGTCTCCGCGGCCCAGAAGATGTTCGCCGAGGAGAAGTTCGACACGGCCCCGGCGCTCGTGAAGCAGGTCGCCGCCCTGCTCGCCGCGGACCCCGACGACCAGAAGACCGCCGGGCTCGTGATGCAGTTCTGCGGCGCGCTCGAGCAGATCCCCGATGGCGAAAAGGTCGCCGCCGACGCCCTGATGACGTTCGGCCCGATCCTGGCTGGTAGCAAGGATCCCAAGATCAAGGAGCTCGGCGAAAGCTTCGCGGGCAAGCTGCGTCTCCTGTCGCTTCCCGGCAAGCCAATGGAGATCAAGGGCGAGTTGCTCGACGGCAAGCCGTTCAACCAGAAGGGACTCGCGGGCAAGGTCGTGCTCGTCGATTTCTGGGCCACCTGGTGCGGTCCCTGCATCGCCGAGATCCCCAACATGCTCGAGCAATACGAGAAGTATCACGACAAGGGCTTCGAGGTGGTGGGCATCAGCCTCGACGAGGAGAAGGACAAGGTCGACGCCTTCGTGGCCGAGAACAAGATCCCGTGGCCGATCATCTATGCCGGCAAGGGCTGGCAGGATCCGACCGCGCAGTTCTACGGCATCTCCGGCATTCCACAGTTGATCCTGATCGGCCGCGACGGCAACGTGATCACGCTCAACGCGCGGGGCGAGAAGCTCGCCGAACGGCTCGCCGAGCTCTTCAAGGACGCCGGCTGAACGCCGGGGCGCTTTCGTGATGCACGAGCCTGATTCGGCCGCTCGGCCGCGGTGGAGCGTGTCGAGGCGGGCGGCAGCCTTCGACTCCTCTGGTATTCGCAAAGCGTTCGACCTCGCGGCGAAGCTCGACGATCCGATCAACCTCTCGATCGGCCAGCCCGACTTCGAGATGCCCGTCGCGGCCCGCGAGGCGGCCAAGGCGGCGACCGACGCCGGCAAAAACGGCTACACACCCACGCAGGGCATTCCGGCGCTCCGCGAACGGCTCGAGGCCCTCGCCCGCCGCGAGACGGGCCAGCCGGAGCGACGGCTCTGCGTGACGAGCGGCTCGAGCGGTGCGCTCGTGCTCGCGTTGATGGCGCTCGTCGATCCCGGCGACGAGGTGATCGTCTTCGAGCCCGCGTTCGTGATGTATCGGCCGCTCGTCGAGTTTCTCGGGGGCCGGGTGGTGCCGATCGACACCTCGCCCTCATTCCGCATCGATGTCGACCAGGTCGCCGCCGCGATCACGCCGGCCACGCGAGTGATCCTTCTCAACACACCGGCCAATCCCACCGGCTTCGTCGCGGATGCCGACACGGTCCGCGATCTGGCGGTGCTCGCAGAACAGCGTGGGGTCACGCTCGTCAGTGACGAGCTCTACCGCTCCTACTGCTATGACGCCCCGTTCCACTCCCCTGCCCTGCACTCGGAGCAGGTCGTCGTGATCGACGGCTTCTCCAAGTCGCATGCCATGACGGGCTGGCGGGTGGGCTGGATTCACGGCCCCAAGCCGATCATCGACGCGGTGACGATGATGCAGCAATACACCTTCGTCTGCGCGCCGCAGCCGGGCCAGTGGGCCGCGATCGCCGCCCTCGATTGCCCCATGGACGTGCCGCTCGCCGAGTGCCGCCGCAAGCGAGACAAACTCATGGACGGCCTCCGCGGCCACTACGACTTCGTGCAGCCCGGCGGTGCCTTCTACCTCTACCCGAAGGCGCCCGGCGGCTCGGGCAAGGCGTTCGCCGAGCGGGCGGCGGCCGAGGAGAAGCTGATCGTGGTGCCGGGCAGCGTGTTTGGCCGGGCCGACAGTCACTTCCGGATCGCCTACACCGTCAGCGAGCGGACGCTCGACCGCGGCATCGCGGCGCTCGTGCGGCTCTCCGGCAACGGCTGACGCCGCGCACAGCATCCTCGCGGGGCGAGGGGCTGCCCGTGCCCCGTCGCCGGACGTTCGTTTCGCCCCTCCTGGGCTCGACTCACTCGGATGCCGCCTGCGCTTCGGCATCCCGCGTGCGCTCGGTGTCATACGGCGGCTCGCGGGGCGAGGGGCTGCCCGTGCCCCGTCGCCGGACGTTCGTTTCGCCCATCCTGGGCTTCACTCACTCGGATGCCGCCTGCGCTTCGCCATCCTGGCTGCGCTGGGCGGCATACGCCGGCGACGGGGCACGGGCAGCCCCTCGCTGAGTTCGTGCCCGTGAAGGCCGGCCGGCCGTGAGGCCGCGGGCGCCAGAGGTGCGCTGCTCGATTAGACTTCTCGCGTCGACAGTTTTGTGTGGAGGATCTCATGACTGCCCGAACCCAGGCCGACGTCGCCAAGACGCTCGATCACGCCGTTCTCAAGCCCGAGTTTTCCCGCGATGACCTCGCGAAGCACGCGGCGATGTGTATGGCCCGCGGCGTGGGCTGCCTCTGCGTGCGGTCGTGCGATGTCGCCGAAGCGACGCGGCTCGTGGCCGGCAGTCCGGTCGTGGTTGCGAGCGTGATCGGGTTTCCTCACGGGGCGCAGCGGCCCGAGGTGAAGGCGGTCGAGTCGCGGCTGGCGATTGCCGACGGGGCCCGCGAACTCGACATGGTGATGAACGTGGCCGCGCTCAAGTCAGGCGATGAGGCGGCCGTTCGTGCCGAGATCACAGCGGTCGTGGCCGAGGCCAGGCCGAAGGGCGTGGTCGTGAAGGTGATTCTCGAGACCTGCTACCTCTCTCCCGCCGAGATCGCCTCCGCCTGTCGGCTCGCCGAGTCGGCCGGTGCTGATTTCGTGAAGACCTCGACCGGATTCGGCGTGAAGGGTTCGGGGCCCACGGGTGCGACGCCGGAAGCCGTGAAGATCATGCTCGACACGGTGGGCGGCCGCCTGCAGGTGAAGGCGTCGGGCGGCATCCGCACCTGGGACGACGCCGTCCGCTACCTCGACATGGGCTGCACGCGGATCGGCGTGGGTGACGCGGCCGCGATCCTCGACGGCAGGCCGGCGACCGGTTCGGCCGCGTACTGAGCCCGCCACCCCATTCCTCTCGACACTTCTCGAATCGCCGCATCCCCGCCGTACCCGCGCGTGGTGCCCGTGTGCTCGAGCCGCCTACAATCGGAGGACACCAAAGGAGACTCGTCCGCATGAGCAGCCAGCGATTGCCCACCACTCTTGCCGAACTGAAGGCCAGCGACTGGAGGAGCCGCAGCGTCAAGGACGAGGTGCGGGAAAACTTTCTGCGGATGCTCCGGGACGGCGACGAACTCTTTCCTGGGATCGTCGGCTACGACCAGACGGTCATCCCCGAGATCAGCATCGCCCTGCTCGCCGGGCACGACATGCTCTTCCTCGGCGAAAAGGGGCAGGCGAAGAGTCGGGTGATGCGGCTGCTCGTACGGTTTCTCGACGAGCACCTCCCCTACCTCGACGATCCTGCGATCCCGCTCCATGACGATCCCTCCGCCCCGATCACGTCGGCCGGCCGGCGGCTCGTGGCAGGGCGTGATCCGGCCGAGGTGCCCATCGCCTGGTGGCCTCGGGCGGAGCGGTATGCGGAGCGGCTCGCGCCGGGCACGAAGTTTGCCGACATCATCGGCGAGATCGACCCGGCGAAGCTGGCCGGCGGCACGAGCATGTCGAGCGAGGAGGCGATCCACCTCGGACTCATCCCGCGGCTGCACCGCGGCATCTTCGCGATGAACGAGCTTCCGGAGCTTGACGAGCTCGTGCAGGTGGGGATGTTCAACATTCTCGAGGAACGCGACGTGCAGATTCGCGGCTATCCGGTGAAGTTCGACATCGACGTGATGCTCCTCTTCTCGGCCAATCCCTCGACCTACAACCGCTCCGGCAAGGTGATTCCGCAACTCAAGGACCGGATCGGGTCGGTGATCCACACCCACTACCCCCGCGACCGCGACCTCGGCATCCGAATGGTCGAGCAGGAGGCGGGGATCGACCTCGGGGGCGAGTGGCCGGTCGTCGTGCCGTATTTCATGAAGCAGATCGTCGAACAGATCACGATCGCCGCCCGGAAGAGCAAGTTCATCGATCAGCAGTCGGGCGTGAGCGCGCGGTTTTCCATCGCCAACTACGAGACCATGGTGGCGAGCGCCCGGCAGCGGGGCGTGCGGCTCGGTGAGCAGCCGGCCGTCCCGCGGATCAGCGACCTCGGGCATCTCTACTCATCGAGTCTCGGCAAGCTCGAGCTCGACATGATGGGGAGCCACCAGATGAACGAGCGGCAGGTGCTCGACGCCGTGATCGCCGAGGCAATCGCGACGGTATTCGAGGAATACGTGGAGGAGCACGGCCTCGACGAGATCGCCAAGGTCTTCGGCCAGGGTGTGAAGATCGAAGTGGGCGACATGGTGCCGTCAGCCGCCTATGAGCAGCTCGTGGCCGAGGTGCCAGCGGTCTGGGAGAAGGCGTTCGAGGTCAATGCCGCCCGCGATCCGGCCGTCAGGGCCAGTTGCATCGAGTTCGTGCTCGCCGGGCTCTACGCCACCGAGCGGGTCAGCCGCATCCAGTCCCACGGCCGCACCACCTACGACACCGGAGGCTTCCGATGAGATCACTCCGAGGCAAAAGGCTGACGCAATCGGCGGAAGCTCGACGAGCATCGGAGATTTCGCTCACGGGGCTCGGGAACTGCCAGTGGTCGCGGCGCGAAATATCCCCGCGAGGAGACTTCTGCCGTTGCGGCAGCCGGCGCATGCCAGAGGAGCCCCATGCCCACTCGTGACACGCTCGGCGGCATCGTGCACACCTACCAGCGGTACGATCCGGCGCGGATTCCGCCGCCGCGGCCGCCGGCGATCGATCTCGTCTCGCCGGCGATGGAGCATCTGCTCGAGTTCGGCGAGATCAGCGACCTCACCGAGGAGCAACTCGCCGCGGCGGTGATGCTCGACCCCGAGCAGATCAAAGGCCTCGGGCCGTCGCTCGACTCGATCCGCCGGAAGCTCGAGGAGGCGCGGCGGGAGATTCTCGAGCGGTACGAGACCGAGTGCGTTCGCAAGAAGGCCCGGCGGGGGTTCCACGATGCGGCGCAGCGGATCCAGCCACCGACGAGGTCGCGGGAAGGATTCGCCAAGGCGGTCCGCGAAGAGCAGCTGCGGCAGCTCGAGCGGCTGTGGTACGCGCAGGAAGACGACCAATCTCGGTTCGCCGGGCAGCTTGCCGGGCTGATCGAGACGCTCGGGGAGGTCTATCAGATCGACGAACTCGCCGCGAAGTGGACGTTTACCGGCCGCGACAAGCTCACGGTGGCGGAGGCGCTCGAGGTGAAGGAGCGGCTCGAGGAGATCGAGGAACTCCTGCGGCAGGTCGAAGAGGCCCGGAAGAACGCCCGGGTGTTCCTCATCGACATGGAGGCGCTCGGCCAGTACGTCGAGCAGGGCGATCGCGACGAGCTCGATCTGCTACGGCGGCAGATTCAGGAGATCGTGGAGCAGCAGGCTGCCGAACAGGGCCTGCAGCGAACCAAGGACGGATACGAACTCACCCCGCAGGCCCTGCGAATCTTCCAGGGAAAACTGCTCGAGCAGATCTTTTCCGCGCTCGATCCGTCCCGGACCGGGCGTCACCAGGGCGAAATCGTGGGCGACGGCGCGGTCGAACTCGTGCCCACGCGGCCCTATGAGTTCGGTGACTCGGTCGCTCACATGGACATCCCTGGTTCGTTGGTCAACGCGATGCTCCGGCAGGCCGGCGAGGCCCCCGCCTCCGGCGCGGGTGATTCCCGGCGGCTGCGGCTCGACGCCCGCGACATCGAGGTGCATCGCACCCGCAACAACCCCAAATGCGCCACGACCGTGGTGCTCGACATGAGCGGGTCGATGCGTTACGGCGGCCAGTACGTCAGCGTGAAGCGGATGGCGCTGGCGCTGCAGGGGCTCGTGCTCCGCGAGTACCCGGGGGATTTCCTGCAGTTCATCGAGATGGCGTCGTTTGCGAAGCCACGCACGGTCGGGGAGGTCGTGAAGCTGCTGCCGAAGCCCGTCACGATTTTCGACTCGGTCGTCCGCCTCCGGGCCGACATGGCCGATCCGGCAATCTCCGAGTCGGACGTTCCGCCTCACTTCACCAACATCCAGCACGCGCTCTCGCTCTCGCGGCAGCATCTCGCCAGGCAGGACACGCCCAACAAGCAGGTGATCATCATCACCGACGGGCTGCCGACGGCGCACTTCGAAGGCAGCGAACTCTACCTGCTCTATCCACCGCACCGCCGCACGGAGGAGGCGACGATGCGCGAGGCGGAGCTGTGTCGCCGCGAGGGAATCACGGTGAACGTGTTTCTGCTCTCGGGCTGGTCGCAGTCGAGAGAAGACATCAAGTTTGCCTATCGACTCGCGGAGGCCGCGCACGGCCGGGTGTTCTTCACCGCCGGCAAGGAACTCGAGCGATTCGTCGTGTGGGACTACCGCGCCCGCCGCCGGTCGATCATCGGCTAGAGCGCATCCGACTGTGGTGGAACGCCTGACGGCGGCCCGAGTGGTGGGTCGGGGCTGCCCGTGCCCCGGGAGCCGGACGTTCGCTTCGCCCATCCTGGGCTTCGCTCACTCGATGCTGACTGCGCTTCGGCACCCTGCGTGCGCTGGCCACCAACGCCGGCTCGCGGGGCACGGGCAGCCCCGCGCGGGTTGTCGATGGTGTCCGTTGCTTGGGAAGCCCGGAGCGCGAGCGACGGGTAGACGCGCCGCGACCGTGTTGATGACGGGGGGCCGTCCGACGTGGTGGACGTATTCCCCGCGCTCGCTTGGGGCTTCCTGACGGGGAGGCGGAGGGGGGCGGCGAACGCTCGACGATCTTGCCGCCGCGAGGCGACTTTTGCCGCCCCCGAGCCGGCGCCAAGCCCAAGTCGGATGCGCTCTCGATCAGATTCAGGCGGCGTGGAGGGGGAGTCTCCGCGCTGGTGCGTGGGGCTTCCTGACGGAGAGACGCAGCCGATCACGTCACCCCCCGCGGCGTTCGCGGGCGAGCATGGTGAGCGAGCCCGCCGCTGCGGCAGCAGCGACGGCGGCCAGCGTCCAGAGCGGCACGATGCGGCCGGGGGCGACCTGTTCCCGTTCGCGGGCTGTGTCCGCGAGGTCGATCGGTTCCTGCCCCGCTGCACGCCGCTCCCGCTCTTCGTGGGCCCGCTGACGACCGAGGAATCGACCCTCGATCTGCCGCTGCCGGACGTCGAACTTTCCGGCAATCAGGCCGATGCCGGCGAGCGCCATCACGGAAAACACCGCTCCCCAAAACCAGCCGCTGTCGGTGAGTGGCGGACCCGACGACATCAAGGAAAACCCGCGTGTGAGAGCACTTCACCGTTCACTGTAGCCACGTCTCAGCCAAACAGGGAACGACGCGATCGCCCCGATGTCGGCAAAACCGCACCCCAAGGAACTTTTCGCACATCGAGTTGTCAAAAATGACGAGAAGCGTAAATTAGGGTGTATGTCCGATTCGCTCCCCAGTTTTCGAGACTCTGACGCGGCCGTCGTGGACCTGCTCCGCGGGGATGCGGTGCTCGGCATTGGCGAACTGGCCGGCCAACTCGGCGTGACCGCGACGGCGGTCCGCCAGCGGCTCGATCGGCTGATGCGTGCCGGAATCGTCGAGCGCAAGGCCGAATCAAGGCCCCGCGGTCGCCCGGCGCATGTCTACAGCCTCACGGCTGCCGGTCGCCGGCTCGGCGGCGACAATTTCCGCGATCTCGCGATGGTGCTGTGGCGGGAAATCCGATCCGTGCGGGAGCCATCGGTTCGACAGGGGTTGCTCAACCGCATCGCCGGCTCGCTGGCCGACGTCTACCGAGAGCAGGTTTCAGGGCAGACTCCCACCGAACGGCTCACCAGTGTCGCGGCCATTCTCGGCGAGCGCGGCGTCTCATGCGTCGTCGAGCAGGGGGCGGCCCTGCCGGTGCTGACCAGCTATTCCTGCCCCTACCCTGATCTGGCCGAACAGGATCGCTCGATCTGCGCGGCCGAGCGACTGATGCTTCAGGATCTCGTCGGGGCGGCTGTGCAACTGTCGGAGTGCCGCCTCGATGGAGCGGCCTGCTGCCGGTTCACGGCCGCGGGCGATGCCGGCCCGCCCGATGCGGCGGCCAGCCTGCCGCCACTGCCGCAAGGGCTTGAAAGAAAGCCCATTCCATCATCGAATGCCGGTCGGTTGTAAGCCGCACCAGACAGACCCGGAGCCCTCCCAATGACCATCAACGCCGCCCAGCCCAGTCCGTCGACGCCCTGGATCGAGGGACGCTTCGAGGAAAATCTCGTGCTGACGACGGTCGAGCAAGCGATCAACTGGGCCCGTCAGTCGAGCATCTGGCCGATGACCTTCGGCCTGGCGTGCTGCGCGATCGAAATGATGGCCGCCGGGGCGAGCCGCTATGACATGGATCGCTTTGGAGCCGGCGCGTTCCGAGCCACCCCGCGGCAGGCCGACCTGATGGTCGTGGCGGGCACCGTGACCTACAAGATGGCCAGTCGCGTTCGCCGCCTCTACAACCTCATGCCCGATCCGAAATACGTGATCGCCATGGGCGCGTGCACGACCGGTGGCGGACCGTACTTCAAGTGGGGCTATCACGTCGTCAAGGGCGTCGATCTCGTCGTGCCGGTCGATGTCTACGTGCCCGGCTGTCCGCCGCGTCCGGAGAGCCTGCTGGAGGGGCTGATGCGGATCCAGGACAAGATTCAGGGGCAGCGGATCGCCAGGCATAAGGGCGGGATCGGCAAGATCGCCGACGAACTCCCCGTGCCGCACCACTCCGGCTACGTGGCTCCCGCGGTCGCTGCCGACGAACTCGTGTTCGACCACCAGAAGATCCAGTCCTGATTCCCGTTCGCCTTCCCCCCCTTCACCACCTGACGACATCCATGACCCACGCCGCGAAAGAAACGCTCGTCGTCTCCAACCTTCACGTCTCGGTTGATGGTCAGGAGATTCTCAAGGGCGTCAACCTCGAGATTGGCCGCGGCGAGATCCACGCGCTCATGGGGCCCAACGGCTCCGGGAAGAGCACGCTCGGTTACGCAATCATGGGGCATCCCTCGTACGAAGTGACTTCGGGCACGATCGAACTTGTCGATGCCGACGGCACTCGGCACGACATCCTCGCGATGGAGCCCGATCAGCGGGCCCGCGCCGGCGTGTTTCTCGCCTTCCAGAGGCCGATGTCGATTCCCGGAGTCCGCCTCGCCGACTTCTTGCGGCATGCGGTGACCAACGTCCGCAACCCCGACCGCAAGGAGGGGCACGAACTGATGCCGATGCGGGATTTCCGCACGGAGCTCAAGAGCAAAATGGGCGAGCTCTCGATGGACACCGAGTTTGCCCGCCGTTATGTCAACGACGGGTTTTCCGGCGGCGAGATGAAGCGGGCCGAGATCCTCCAGCTCGCGATGCTGCGGCCGAAGTTTGCGGTCCTCGACGAGACGGATAGCGGCCTCGACGCCGACGCCGTCCGGCTGGCAAGCGAGAGCATCGCCCGGATCGGCGGTGCCGAGATGGGGATCCTGATCATCACCCACCACGAGCAACTGCTCGAGCACAACATTCCGCTCAAGACGCACGTCATGCTCGGCGGCAAGATCGTCGAGTCGGGCGGGCCGGAACTGGCCCAGGAGCTTCACAAGCGGGGCTATGAGCGGATCCGCGCGGCCTATCCGGAGGCGGCGGCGGCGGAGAAGGCGATGGAAGAGTCGGCGCGGGCCGTATCGGTCTGACGGATGTCGGTGTAGCGGGTCACACGTGTCGGTTAACGCAGGAGCAGCATCATGTCCACCGGATTCGACGAATCCTCGACGCTCGCGGCTGTCCATTCGCAGCTCGGCGAGATCAACAAATACGACTTCCGCACCGACTCTCCCGCCGTCTTCAAGGCCCGGAGGGGCCTCGATGCGTCGATCGTCTCGCAGATTTCGGAGATGAAGGGCGAGCCCGCCTGGATGCGGGACTTCCGCCTCAAGTCGCTCGAGATCTTCGAGTCGAAGCCGATGCCCCACTGGGGCGGCCATGTCGGCATCGATTTTCAGGACATCTTCTATTACCTCAAGCCGGCTGAGCAGCAGGGCAAGACCTGGGAGGAGGTGCCCGACGCCATCAAGAAGACGTTCGACCGGCTGGGCATCCCCGAGGCGGAGCGGAAGTTCCTTTCCGGGGTGAAGGCGCAGTTCGAGAGCGAGGTGGTGTATGGGTCGCTCCAGGAGGATCTCGCCAAGAAGGGCGTGCTCTTCACCGACACCGACACCGCCGTCCGCGAGCATCCCGATCTGCTGCGGGAGTATTTCGGAAAGATCATCCCGCCCACCGACAACAAGTTCGCCGCCCTCAACTCGGCCGTCTGGTCGGGAGGCTCGTTCATCTACGTGCCCAAGGGGGTGAAGATCGAGTTTCCCCTCCAGGCCTATTTCCGCATCAACGCGGAGAGCATGGGCCAGTTCGAGCGGACGTTGATCATCGTCGACGAGGGGGCCCAGGTGCACTACGTCGAGGGCTGCACGGCCCCGATGTATTCCACCGAGAGCCTGCACTCGGCGGTGGTCGAGATCGTGGTCAAGCGGGGCGGCCGCTGCCGTTACACCACGATCCAGAACTGGGCCAACAACATCTACAACCTCGTCACCAAACGGGCCATGGCCTACGGCGACTCGATGATGGAGTGGATCGACGGCAATCTCGGCAGCCACCTGACGATGAAATATCCGGCGGTCTACATGATGGAGCCGGGGGCCCGCGGCGAGATCCTCTCGATCGCCTTCGCCTCGGCCGGCCAGCATCAGGACGCCGGCGCGAAACTCGTGCATGCGGCCCCGCACACGAGCGGCCGGATCGTCTCCAAGAGCATTTCCAAGAACGGTGGTCGGGCGAGCTACCGCGGCCTCGTGAGGGTGGAACCGGGGGCGAAGAAGAGCAAGTCGAGCGTCGTCTGCGACGCCCTCATTCTCGACGACCGGAGCCGCAGCGACACCTATCCGTATATCGAAATCGAGGAGCAGGACGTCTCGATCGGTCACGAGGCGAGCGTCTCGAAGATCGGTGAGGAGCAGCTCTTCTATCTCATGAGCCGCGGCCTTTCCGAGGCCGAGGCGAGCACGATGATCGTCGGCGGTTTCATCGAGCCGCTCGTCAAGGAGCTGCCGATGGAATACGCCGTCGAGATGAACCGGCTGATCGAACTGCAAATGGAAGGCTCGGTGGGCTGACGCGACGACCATGAGCACCTCCACCGTCACTCCTTCCGCTCCGGCGTTCGACCGTGAATCTTTCGACAGGCTCGTCGGCGCATCCGCGCTCCCGGAATGGGCGATTGCCGCCCGCCGGCAGGCGTTCGAGCGGCTCGAGTCGCTCACGCTCCCTGATCGTCGCGATGAAAACTGGATGCGGACCGATCTCAGGCTCTTCAAGCCGAAGGCCTGGGGGCCCCGCCCTGCCCCGATTCGGGCCGGAGTGGCGGACGAAGGGCTGCTCGCCCCTGCGATCCTCTCGGGCGACCTCGCCAGCGAGTCATATGCCGACTTCGAGGCAGCTGCCAGTCCCGTCGGGCCCGCGACCCTCGGTGGCCGGTTCGCGGCGGTCGACGGGCACGTCGTCCGTGACGAACTCGATCCTGCCCTTGCCGCCCAGGGCGTCGTCTTCGGCTCCTCCGACCGGCTGCTAGCGGCGCACGCCGAGCTCTTCCGGCCGCACTGGTTCTCCGTCATCGATGCCGGCTGCGATTGGTTCGCGGCACTGCACGCCGCGTTCCACGCCGCGAGCGCCGTGCTCTATGTGCCGCCCCGCGTGAAGATCGCCGCGCCGCTGCACGTGATCTCCGGGATCAGCGAGGGGGGCGTCGACACGTCGCACGTGCTCGTCGTGCTCGGCGAGGGCGCCGAGGCGACGGTGCTCACGGAGACGGCCGGTGGCGGCCCGGCCGGCGGCGCCGGCGGCTTTCACTGCGGCGGCACCGAGATCGTGGTGGGCCGGGGCGGCTTGCTGCGGATGGTCAACCTCCAGAACTGGAACACCGGCGTCTGGCATGTCGCCCGGCAGCGGGCCCTCGTGCATGAGAACGGCCGGCTTCAGTGGACGCTCGGGGCCCTCGGCAGCCGGCTTTCGCAGGTCGCCCAGGATGTCGCGCTCGTCGGCCGTGGGGCCGACGCGCAGGTCAACGGTGTGATGTTCACGGAGGGCCGCCAACATCTCGTCTACAACACGCTCCAGCATCACGAGGCCCCCTCCTGCCGGAGCGACCTGCTCTACAAGGGCGCCCTCCAGGATCGCAGTCGGCTCGTCTGGCGGGGCATGATCAAGGTCGACAAGGCCGCCCAGAAGACCGATGGCTACCAGCGCAACGACAACCTCATGCTCTCCGATGAGGCGCGGGCCGACTCGATTCCCGGCCTCGAAATCGAGGCCGACGATGTCCGCTGCACCCACGGTGCGACCAGTGGTCGCGTCGATGCAGAACAGATTTTTTATGCCCAGGCCCGTGGCCTCTCGGCCGACGAGGCGGCCCGGCTCGTGGTCGCCGGGTTTTTCCAGCAGGTGTTCGACCGGATCACGATCCCGCAGGTGCGCGAGGCGCTCGCCCGCGCGATCGGCAGCCGCATCCGCCGGATCACCTGACCACCGACTCCTTCATCCGCAGGACGTCCGCTGCGTGAGCGACGGGGCTCCGGCTGGCGTTCCTGACACACCGTTCCTCAACGTCCGACACACCTGGAACCCCTGAAGCATGGCCAGTTTTCACCGGGTCGCCGACGTCGCCGAGATTCCCGATCCGGGCAAGACGCTCGTCGAGGTCGATGGCGACATGGTGGCGCTCTTTCACGTCGAGGGCGTTTTCTACGCGATCGACGACGTCTGCACGCACGATGGCGGGCCGCTTGCCGACGGCGAACTCCGCGATCACAAGATTGCCTGCCCCCGTCAC
Source organism: Planctomycetia bacterium (assembly GCA_021414115.1). GTDB lineage: Bacteria > Planctomycetota > Planctomycetia > Pirellulales > UBA1268 > QWPN01. Next base: position 11,912 of record JAIOPD010000078.1, on the reverse strand, counting down.
GGTGCCAAGTTCGACATCCGCACGGGCGCGGCGCTCTCGATGCCGGCCGTGCGGTCGACGCGGGCCCATGACGTGAAGGTCGAGGACGGTGGTGTCTGGGTTCGGCTGCGAGCCGAAGCGGGCGCTGGTGGTCCCCCTTTGCACGGCACCATCGCAACACCGGCGGTCGCAGCGCCGCCCGCGACGCCCGCCACTCCAACGGCGGCGGGGCCGGCGGCTGCCGCGGGGTCCGCGGCCGCGGTCGCCGCCGGTGAGGCCGGCCCGCTCTGCGAGGATCGCGTCCGCGAGATACTCAAGGAAGTCAAGGATCCCGAACTCTTCGTCAACATCGTCGATCTCGGGCTCATCTACGGCGTCACGCTCTCGCCATCAGCCGACGTGCCGGGGAAGCAGCACGTCGCCATCGACATGACGATGACGAGCCCCGCCTGTCCGGCCGGCCCGCAGCTGATCGCCGACACGAAGCGGTGCGTGGGGGCAAGCCCGGAGGTCGCAGCGGTGGAAGTGCGGATCGTGATGGAGCCGCCATGGACGCCCGACCGCATGACCGACGCGGCCCGTGACCAGTTGGGGATCTTCTGACGCTCCCGCTCCCGGGAGGCCCGAAGCGTGCCATGCGACTCGTGATCCACGAATGGTGCTGCTCCGGAGGGTTCGCGGGGCACGATCGGTGGCACGTCGTCGGCAATGGGGATGACGTCGAGCCGCTGGCCCGCGAGGGACGGGTGATGTTTCGTGGCCTGCTCGCCGATGCCGTGCGGGATGGCGGGTTCGAGGTGACGGCGCTCGTCGATGAAGCATGTCGGATCGACGTGCCCGCTGGCGTCCGCGTGCGATCCGTGGCCGCTGGCGACGAGATCGAGGTACTCATCGACGAGTCGCGGCGGGCCGATGCGACGCTGATCGTGGCACCCGAGACGGCGGGGATCCTCGCGAACCGGGTGACGGCCGTTCGCGCGGCGGGCGGCGAGGTGCTGGCACCGAGCAACGGCTTCATCGAGATCGCCTCCGACAAGCAGGCCACGATCGACACGCTCGCCGCGGCCGGCGTGCCCGTGCCGGCGGGCCGGCCGCTCACGGCCGGCGAGTCATGGCCGCGGTGGTTTCACCTTCCCGCGGTTCGCAAGGCCCGGGGGAGCACGGGGTGCGACGACCTCGTCGTCGTCCGGCATGGCGATGTTCCACCTCCGCCGGCCGTGGAGCCCGCGCGGCTCGAGGCATTTGTCGAAGGGCTGGCCGTCGGCGTGTCGTGTCTCGTCGGGGCGGCCGGCATCCTCCCGTTGCCGGCGGTGCGGCAGCGGTTTTCCAGCGGGCCTCGGCCGAGGTATCTGGGCGGCGAGCCGCTCGTCGAACCGGCGGTTGCGCGGCGGGCCGAGCGACTGGCGGCCCGGGCAGTGGCGGCCGTCGCCCGTGCCGGCGGGGGCACGCAGGCGGGTTGGGTCGGAGTCGATATGATCCTCGGGGACCGCGCTGACGGGCTCGATGATCGCGTGCTCGAGGTCAACCCGCGGTTGACGACGTCGTTCGTGGGGTTTGGCAGCGGCGGTGACGCCAGCCTCGTGCGGGCGATCGTCGACGTGGCGATGTGCCGCGGCGCCGTCGTGCCCGATGTGTCTCCCGCCGCCTTCTCGCTTACCGAAGATGCCTCAGCCTGACCGGCCCCGACCCGACGTGCTCGCGCTCGACGTGGGCGGAGCCAACCTCAAGGCGGCCGATGGTCGGGGGTGGACGCACAGCGAGCCGTTCGCGATGTGGCGGGAGTGGCAGCGACTTCCCGATGCGCTCACGCAGATCATCGGCGCGGCGTCGCCACGCCGCGTCGTCGCCACGATGACGGGCGAGATCGCCGACTGCTTTGTCTCGCGGGCGGCGGGCGTGAACCACATTGTGTCGGCCATCGTCGCGGCCGCCGAGGCGTGCGACTGCGGTGAGCCGGGCATCTACCTCACTTCCGGCAGGATCGTGCCGCCGTCGGAGGCGGGAGCACGCCCCCTCGAGGCGGCCGCATCCAACTGGCACGCGCTGGCGCGGCTGGCCGCCGCACACGTGACGCAGGACTGTGGCGTGCTCATCGACATCGGCTCGACGACCACCGACGTCGTGCCTCTGTTGGATCGCAGGCCGGCCCCACTGGCCCGTGATGATCCGGGCCGCATGCTGTCTGGAGAACTCGTCTACACCGGGATCGAACGGACACCCCTGCCGGCGCTGGTGCGGTCGCTGCCCCACGGGCGGCTGCGGCGGCCGGTGGCGAGCGAGCGATTTGCGGATTCGCGAGACGTGTGGCTGCTGCTCGGTGAACTGACCGAGTCGGGTAAGCCTTGCGACACGGCCGACGGCGGGCCGCTCACCGTCGATGCGGCCCGGATCAGGATCGCCCGTTCGATGCTCGTGGAGCCGGCCGAGCTGACTGTCGGCGACGCGGTGTGCGCCGCCCGCTGGTGCGCCGAGGTGCAGAGTCGGGCGATCGCGCGGGCGATTGATCGTGTGGCCCGCACACGCGGCTGGCGGCCCCGGGAGATCGTCATCTCGGGGCACGGCGAGCGGCTCGCGCGGATGGCCCTTGCCCGCCTGGGCTGGACCGTCGACACGCTCTCCCTGCCGACGACGCTCGGTGCCGCGGTGTCGCGTTCGGCTCCGGCGCATGCACTCGCCCTCATCGCGCGGGAGGACCTGCCATGACGCCTGCCTGGAACCGGGGCGTGATTCGCGGGCCGATTGGTCGCGTGGACGACCAAGCCTCGTGGATCGTCAAGTTCGGCGGCAGCCTGCTCGCGCGACCGCGGTGGCCTGATGAACTCCGCGTGCTGCTCGCCGAGGTGCCGGGGCCGGCGACGGTCGTCGTCGGGGGTGGTGCGATGGTCGACGGGTTGCGGTCGATCGACCAAGCGAACCCACGTCCGGCGGAACTGATGCATCGACTGGCGATCGACGCCATGGGGTTGACTGCCCGGCTCGTCGCGGACGCGATCGGCTGGAGCGTCAACGCGGAGCCGGCCAGAACAGGGATGCCGGTGGTGCTCGATGCACCAGCCTGGCTCGGTCGCGGTGGCCGCCTGTCAGCACTTCCAGCAGGCTGGCACGTGACCAGCGACTCGATCGCCGCGGTGGTCGCGGCCTCGTGCGCCGCCCAGCTCCTGCTCGCGAAGAGCGTGGCCCCTCCCTGCCCTGCCCCGCGGCTTGTCGACCTCTCCGCGGCCGGTTGGGTGGATCGGCAGTTCCCTGTCGCCGCTCTGCCGGTGGCAGTGATCCACTGGGCCGCACCGGCGAAGGGATTAGAGGCCGCCTCGTAATGGGGGCATGCGGCCCCCACTTGAGCCTCGCACGACCGCGGGGAATACGAACAGCCTCAAGACGGTGCCGTAATGCCCCTCGGCGCTGCCTCCGGTCGGGAAGCCCCAAGCGCGAGCGCGGGGAATACGTTCTCCACCTCGCCTCGTTCCGCGGTGCCCTCACGCCTAGCCGCCCGTCTACCCGTCGCTCGCGCTCCGGGCTTCCTGAGCGCGATGAGACTCGCGCGAGCTTCACGGGTGACCCGTATCAGTCCCAGAAACATCCTGCGGCGATGTCGGCCGGTCGGGCCGCGAGCGACTGCGTACGGATGGCGGCCACGTCGGCGGCGACGGCCGTGTTGGCGGCGAACTGCCAGGGTTGAAACTTCACGCCACCCGACGCCGAGAGCACCCAGTTGGAGCCCTTCTTGACGCCCGTTGCGACCGTCGGGACGGTCGTGGGCACGTCGTACTTCGGCAGCGGCAGTGTGGTGGGATCGACGAGCGCTGCGAGATCGCACCCGGCCCGCTTGTCGAGTTGCCGGCCATGGATCAGCGCGGCCACGACGGCGAGATCGATGCAGTTGGTCAGTTCGGCGAAAATCGGCTGCTTCGCCGCCAGGGTTTCGTAGTTGGCCGTCATCGCATCGCACCACTTGCGGGCGACCGCGTCGGCCGGAGCCGCGGCCCGCTTCATGCCGTTGGCACCGGCGACGTCGCTCTCAGTGAGGCAGGTCATCCGCCGGCCCGACAGCCGCCAGGCGAGTTCGTCGGCATCGCGGGCGATCGGATCATAGGCCGCCTCCAGCCAGAACCGCGGCAACGACGTGGCCTTGCCCCCGGCGGGCACCATGGCGAGATAGCTCGGCAGTTCCTTCAGCCCCGACGCTTCGAGGCCCATTCCGATCCGCTTCATGCGGTAGTCCGCCGCCACGAGCACTCGTGCAAATCGACTGTCGGCCGGCACGCCGGCGACGGTCACCCGCTGCGGGCCGAGGGCCTCCTCCATCGCCGCGAACGTCGCCTTCGGGTCGGCGGCCATCGTGGTCTGGCGCCGCAGCATGTTCTGCAGCTTCGCGATGCCTTCGGGGGTCGGATCGATCGAGCAGGTCATGCCGCCGGCGCGGGCGGCGTCGATGGCACGCAGCGCCACGACGAGATCTTCGAGATGCAGCGGCGGCCGCCGGCTCGTGGCCCCGACCACCGTACCGGTCGCATCCACCGCGAGCGGCTCGGCCGGTCCCGAGAGCACGATGTCATGATGATCGGGATCGACGAATACGTGCTCGACCCGCTGGAGCCCGCCGAGGAAAACCACGTCGGGCGGCAGGGCGACCGACTTCGTCACCGACTCCTGCACCGCGGCCGCGACGGCCCTGAGCGACACCTTCCTGGCATCGCCGGCCTTGCCGGACCACTTCGAATCGGCGAGCGCCTTGGTCCGATCGGCCGCGAGCGACTCGAGCGCCCCGGGCTCGAGGTTCCCGACGATGCCGGCGGCATCGACCGAGATGCCGCCCACCGCCTGACCGCCGAAGCCGCCGAAGCCCTGGGCGAGCGCGCATCGGGGATTGAGCATGGCCATGGCAACAGCCACCGGCACCAGGAGACGCCCGCGCCAAAGGGTGGTCAGCGGATGCATGGCGAACATGGGAACCCTCGCTGTGGCAAGAACGAAGAGCGGCACGAAACCGCTCGAAAACCGGGTTCGATGCTAGTCCCGGCGGCGGAATTCAGCAAACCCGGTTCCGGCCGCTGATCCGGCATTTTCACAGCCTCTCGCCAACCGGCCGAGGCTCGATCATGATGCAGGAAGTCTGGCAGCGGGTGGCTCACGCCGAAACGAGGGCGCCCGCAGATCGGCCACCGTCCCGCGGCAGCACGCATGCAGTCGGCCCCCCCATCCCATCTCGCCGTGGTGGACCCCGTCGTCGGGGAGAGCGTGGTGCGACTCGTGCCCGGCCGGCTGATCACGCTCGGCCGTGCCCCCACCAACGACATCGTCCTTCACGATGAGCGGGCCAGCCGCGTCCACGCCGAGATTCTTGCCGGCGCCGGTGACTGGATCATCCGCGATCTGCAGAGCCGCAACGGCACCACCGTGAACGAGGAGCCGCTCGTGGGCGACCGTCCGTTGACCGCGGGCGACACGATCAGGATCGGCAAAGTGCAGGCGACGTTCGGCCTCGGAGATCCTCCCACTAGCGTCGGCACGGCTGTCATCGCCTCCACCGGCACCATCGCCGGCGACATGCCCGCCGACGCGGCGGCGTGGAAGGCCTCGATCACGCATCGCCGCGCCCGCAGCAGTCTGCTCGAGGACATCAGTCAGTCGGCAGGGAGCGTGCCCCGCGTGGGTCGCGCGGCGGCCGAACTCTGCCGGCTCGCGTTTGCTTTGGCCAGTGCGAGCGCGACGCCGGCCATCGCCCGGCTGGCGCTCGAGTCGGTGCTCCAGGGGACGGCGGCGACTCGCGGCGTGGTTCTCTTGGCGGCCCGCCCCGGCGATGCGGCCCATGACGGTATCACGGCCGAGGCACTGACGCTGACCGCGTCGACTCCCGATCCCTGGCCCGCCGCGCTGCCCACCGGCGTGGCCGCCACCGTCCTGGCCAGCAACGAGGCAGCGCTCGCGGCGGGTGACACGAAGACGAACGGGCCCGCTGCAACGCTGGCCGCACCGATCCGTTCCGCAGGCCGACCCGTCGGCGTGATGCATCTCGAGGTCGAATCCGGCTGCGGCGACGCGACACCTGACGATCTGGAGTTCGTGATGGCCGTCTGCGATGCCGTGGGCGTCGCGATCGAAAACCTCACGGCCCGCGAGGCCCTGTCGACGCGGCTGGCCAACGCCTCCGACGAAAACGAACGGCTCCGCCGCAGGCTCGGTCAGGAGACCTGCATGGTGGGCGCGAGTCCGGCCCTGCAAGGAATCCTCGGCCAGATGCACCGGGTTGCGGCCACCAAGGCCACGGTCCTCGTGCGCGGCGAGAGCGGGGCGGGTAAGGAGCTGATCGCCCGGGCCATCCACGAGTCGAGCGACCGGCATGCCGCGGCCTTCGTCTGCCTGAACTGCGCCGCCCTTTCCGAAACGCTCCTGGAAAGCGAGCTCTTCGGGCACGAAAAAGGCGCCTTCACCGGCGCCACAGAGCGGAAGATCGGCAAGTTCGAGGCGGCCCACCGGGGCACGCTGATGCTCGACGAGATCGGCGAGATGAGCCCCGCGATTCAGGCGAAGTTCCTGCGGGTGCTCGAGGGCCACCCCTTCGAGCGTGTCGGCGGCAGCGGTCGCGTGCAGGTCGACGTCCGCGTGGTGGCGGCCACCAATCGCGATCTGGAGAAGGCGGTGGCGTCCGGCGGCTTTCGCCGCGACCTCTATTTCCGCCTCAAGGTCGTGGAGATCCTCGTGCCGCCCCTGCGACGCCGGCCCGAAGACGTCGAGCCTCTCGCCGAGCACTTCCTCGGCCGGTTCGCCGCCGAGACGGGCCGCAAGATCCGCGGCTTCACGCCAGAGGCCCTCGAGGCGATGCGGGCCTACCAATGGCCCGGCAACATCCGCGAACTCCGCAACGTGGTCGAGCGGGCGGTCGTGCTCTCGCAGGAAGAATGGATCGACGTGCACGACGTCAGCCTCAGCCATCTCGCCGTGCCAGGCGACACCGACAAGTCGGGCGTGGCCCGCTCGGGGCCGTTCGTGCCGATGACGATCGAGGAGGTCGAGCGGCGACACGTTCTCGCCACCCTCGAGGCCGTGGGGGCCAACAAGACGAAGGCCGCCGCGATCCTCGGCATCGAGCGGTCGACCCTCGACCGCAAGCTCGCCAAGTGGGCGCGGGCATAACCTCCACCGCCCGAGCCGCGGTTTCTTTGTTGAAGCCCCAAGCGCCAGCGCGGGGTATACGGGTTGCCTCTCATACGGGGCCCGATTGGCTGGTTGAGGGTCGGGGCTGCCCGTGCCCCGAGAGCCGGACGTTCGTTCCGCCCATCCTGGGCTCCACTCACTCGGATGCCGCCTGTGCTTCGGCATCCTGCCTGCGCTTGGCGGCATACGCCGGCTCCGGGGCACGGGCAGCCCCTCGCGGGTTCTCGATGGTGCTCGTTGCCGGGGAAGCCCGGAGCGCGAGCGACGGGTATACGGGCGGCCGTCGTGAGCGTGATGCGGAGCGAGTTGGGGTGGAGAGCGTATTCCCCGCGCTCGCTTGGGGCTTCCCCATACGGCACCGTCCCGAGACGGGCCGTCTTTCCCGCGCTCGCTCGGGCAGGCGAGGATCACGGGGAGCCTCTCAGAGGCCGAAGTAACGCTTCCACTCGTCCACGCCCTCGGGGCCCGGCTCCGGAGGCTTGGCGTCGGCCGCCGGGCGGCCGCGGGCGCGGCGGAGTTCGCGGGCTTCAGCGAGCCACTCCTCGCAGGGGACGGCCCTGGCCCGGCGGCGGCGGGCGGCGACCTGCAGGCGGCGGTCGCTCGACACGACGACGAGATGGCCCGGGGATGTGTCGTGCTCGACGAGCTCCTCGATCAGGGAATCGGCGTCGGGATACTCCCGGGCGAACCAGACACGGATGCCGCCGTGCGAAAGCCGCGCGGGCAGGCCGTCGGGGGCCCGCGCCGCGTCGAAGACCACGATCGTGTCGGCCGCCTTGTCGCCGAGCACGTCGAGAAGCATGTCGAGCAGCGCGATCCGCGACTGCTCGAAACCCCGCGGGCCTCGCGCCGCTCCGAAGATACCCGAGGCATGCAGCAGGTTGTAGCCGTCGATGATGAGGGTCATCCTACGGCAGCCGGTATTTCACCCGCCCCCCGACGATCGTGGTCACCGCCCTGCCCTGGAGCGTCCAGCCGTCGAACGGCGAGTTGACGCTCTTGGAGCGGAACGACGCCACGTCGACCCGCCACGAGAGGTTGGGATCGATCAGTGTGATGTCGGCCACGGCGCCGGGCCGCAACGTGCCGCGATTGATGCCGAGAATCCGCGCGGGCAGCGTGCTCATCGCCTCGATCAGCCGCGGCCATCCGATTCGGCCGGTGTTCACCAGTCGCGTCACGGACAGGCCCACCGCCGTCTCGAGGCCGAGAATACCGAATGGCGCCCGGTCGAGTTCGAGCATCTTCTTCTCGCGAGCATGCGGGGCATGATCGGTGGCGATACAGTCAATCGTGCCGTCGACGAGACCGTCGATGATCGCCTCGACGTCGGCCTGCGTCCGCAGCGGAGGACTCATCTTGAAGTTGGAATCAAACCCGCGGAGGCTCTCGTCGGTGAGCGTGAAGTGATGGGGGCAGGCCTCGGCGGTGACCCGGGCGCCACGTTTCTTGGCCTCGCGGATCAGGGCGACACCGCCCGCCGTGGAAACGTGCATGGCGTGGAGTCGGCCGCCGGTCATGTCGGCCAGCGCGATGTCGCGGCCGATCATCACCTCCTCGGCGGCGGCCGGCATGCCGCCCAGGCCGAGCACGAGCGACACGAGTCCCTCGTTCATCACGCCGCCGCGCGAGAGCTCGAGCACCTCCTCGTGGGCGAGAATCGGCTTGTCGAACATCCGGCAGTATTCAAACGCCCGCCGCATCAGTTCCGCGTCGTAGACCGGAGCGCCGTCGTCGCTGAACGCGACCGCGCCCGCCTCCACGAGCTGGCCGATTTCGGCGAGCTCCTTGCCCTCGCGGTTGCGGCTCACGCACGCCACGACGAACACGTTGCAGGTGTCGGCGCGGGCCGCCTTCTGATGGATGAACTCGACGGCGGCCTGCGTGTCGATCGGCGGTTCGGTGTTGGGGATGCAGGCGACGCTGGTGAAGCCCCCGGCCACCGCGGCCTGCGTGCCGGTCTCGATCGTCTCGTCTTCCTCGCGGCCGGGCTCGCGGAGGTGGACGTGCATGTCGACGAGGCCCGGAGCGACCACGAGACCTGCTGCGTCGATCGTCTCGTCGGCCTTGCCGATCGGCTGGCCGCCGCCGTGGCCGATCGCCACCACCTGGCCGTCGCGGACGAGGACGTCGTCGATGCGGTCGATGTGTTGCGACGGGTCGACGACCCGGCCGCCGCGGATCAGGAGGGTGGCCATCAGATGATCCTCGCAGGGTGAGAGTTGTCGTCGCGTCCCGGCCGTGGCCCGGCATCCGCGGCCCGGGGGCCGCAGGTCAGCCAGAGCACCGCCATCCGTACGGCGAGCCCGTTGGCGACCTGGCTGAGGATCAGCGACTGCGGACAGTCGGCCACCTCGGCCGTCACCTCGACGCCCCGGTTGATCGGCCCAGGGGCGAGGATCAGGAGGTCTTTCTTCGCCCGCTTCAGCCGCTCACGGGTCATGGCGTAGAGATGGGCGTATTCGCGGACCGACGGGAAGGGTCGGGTGTTCTGCCGTTCGAACTGGATGCGGAGCAGATTGAGCACGTCGCACCGGGGCACGATCGCGTCGAGATCGTGCGAGACCTCGACGCCGATCTCCCGCCAGCGGTCGGAGACGAGCGTGGGCGGACCGCAGACGATCACCTTCGCGCCGAGCTTCATCAGGCCCCAGAGGTTGGAGCGGGCCGTACGGCTGTGGGCGATGTCGCCCACGAGGCCCACCGTCACGCCCGTGAGGTCACCGAGTCGCTCGCGGATCGAAAAGATGTCGAGCAACCCCTGCGTGGGATGCTCGTGGGGGCCGTCGCCGGCGTTGATCACGCCGACCGAGAGGTGCTGGGCGAGCAGGTGGGGCGTGCCCGGCGTGACGTGCCGCACGACCACGGCATCGATCCCCATCGCCTCGAGATTCTTTGCCGTGTCGATGAACGACTCGCCCTTGGAGAGGCTGCTCGACGACGCGGAGAAGTCGACCACATCGGCACCGAGCCGTCGAGCGGCCAGCGCGAAGCTGGTTTTGGTCCGCGTCGAGTTTTCGAAGAACAGGGTCACGACCGTCGTGCCGTTGAGCACGGAGAGCTTGCGGCGGCAGCCGTCGGTGGCCTCCTTGAACAGCGTCGCCGTGTCGAGCAACGTGCGGATCTCATCCGGCGTAAGCCGCTCGAGATCGAGGAGATGGCGGTGCTTCCAGTGGGGAGGCACGTCTTGCTGGACGAGCGAAGGGATGGTCATGCGTGGCGATTCCGGGGCTGGACCGGCCGCGATCATCCCCCGTGAGGGGTGTTCGCAGGGGCTGCGATCGGCGGCGGAGTTTACCAGACTCCCGCAGATTCGCGGCGTCTCGTCGCCCTTGGCGGTTGACCTTGCCCCGTTCGCCGGACGGTCCCTACCTTCCCCCTCGAAACGAACGGATCTCTGTTTCTCGGGCCGGGCGGCATTCGGGTACGACAACCATGAACGGCATCTTCTGGTCGATCCGCGGCGGCGGCAGGCTGGCCCTCGGCGCCATGCTTCTGTCGCTTGCGAGCGGTTGCACGTCGGCCATCAGCACGGCTTACCTTCGCGACACCCTCTGGGACTTCTCCGAGCATGCGTCGGAAACCGATCCGGAGCCGCCGGCCGCCGACGCGAAAGCATCCTCTGTCGCCACCGACTCGCCGGATACGAAGCCCGCGTCCGGTGCCGACGAGGTGATCGATGCGGAACGCCGCGAGGCGGCGATCGATGAAGCAGTGGCCCGAGTCAAGCGACTCGGCCCGATCGACGACGCCACCCGGAGAACGCTCATCGAAACACTCGAAAAAACCCAGCAGGAGGACTGGCCGGTGGTCGTCGAGGCATTCGCTTCAACGCTCCAAGAGGCCGATGCCTTGCAGGCGGCTGCCGAGGACGTCGTGGGTCGAGCGGTGCCACCCATCCTTGCCGCATCTCACGTGGTCGCGAAGGCGGATCTCGATAACGCCGCGACCGAGCCTCCCGCAGCGCCGCAGGCTGCCGTCGCACCCGCCCCCCCGGAGACCAGCGACGCCGAAGACGTCCACTCCGACCACGCGGGCGCACTGCCGCTCGTCACGGTGCCCTCTGCCGATCCGGACGTCACGTCCCGCATCGCTGCCGCCTCACCGCCGGCGCTCGCCCTCCACAACGCCTGCTTCGCCTCGCGGGTTCAGGGCTGGGGCGTGGTTGATCGATTTGCCGAGAGCAGTTTCGAGCCGGGGCAGGAAGTGATCGTCTACTTCGAACTCGACAACCTCTCCGCGGGTGAATCGCCCGCCGGTCATACGACCTGCATCGACGCGACGCTCTCATTCGTGGCGGCCGACGGCCGTGTCGAGCATGAATGGAGCTTCGAACCGATTGCCGAAACGTGCCGGACGCAGCGGCGGGATTATTTCGCGAGGTACGTGATCAGACTTCCCGAATCGATTCGTGCCGGTGCAGGTCGCATCGAGATCGCCGTCGTCGACACCCTCGCCGGGACGACTGCTCGGGCCACCCTGCCTCTCGAGGTCAGCCGTCAGGCCGTACCGCAGCAGGCGGGCCGCTGACGCGGCTGCCACGCATTGGCCGGGCTTGACCGCTTTCGGCGGAAAGCCATTGCCATGGTGGCGCCATGAAAATGCCTTCACGGATACGATGGTGTTCCGCGGGCTGCATCGAGCGCGGCCCCTTCACCAGCGAGACGGCCAGTGTCGATCCTCCGTACAGAAGCACTCGAGAAGACCTTCGGCGGCGCCGGCGGCGAGGCGGCGGTCGCCGCCGTACGCGGTGTCAATCTCACGGTTGGCGGCGGCGCAGG
>JAIOPD010000077.1 GCA_021414115.1 Planctomycetia bacterium | reverse complement strand
AGTCAGCCAGTCGACGTTGGCGACGACTCAACGGCCATCACCAGATCATTCTTGTTCTCGAAGGAAAAGTGTTCACCGATGGAGTCCTGCAGAACGCCGCCTGATTCAGATCCCTTGAACACAACTCTTGATAATAGCTCCGATCCAGCGGCTCCGCAGGACCTGTTGGCTTTTCCGTACGACAAGTGGTTTAGACCGATGTTGATCTATGTGACACAGTGCGCCCAGATGGTGAAGTGAACGAGGCACGCCGAACCAAGCGATGGAGCAGAATCGCGATTGCGTCCTGTGGAGTTGAGAATCCTTTCCCGCGATCTGGTGACCGCTCGCTCGGCGTCCGACGTTGTCTTTCAAGCCCGCCAGGAACTGACGCGGCACTGGTGGCAGCAGCGTCGCGAGGGATTCGACCTTTCCATCAGCCAGTTGGTACTTGATGAGGCGGCGGCGGGCGATCCCACGTCAGCAGCGGACCGCCTTCGCCTGCTCGAGAGGCAGAAGGCCTCCGGCTGAAAGGTCGTGTCGGGGCCCGTGAAGAAGCACACGGAACCACGCGATGCAGCGGACTCGCGATGACGCCGCGTGTGATGAATCGTCCAACGTAGCGAGCCGCTGATCAGCTTCCGCGGTCCACAAGCCTTGACTCGCGACTATCGAGCGGTCATACTTTTGGTATGAAAATCGCCGTCTCGATTCCTGATGACGTCTTCGAAGACGCTGAGCGTCTTGCGTCGCGGCTGCAAACTTCCCGTAGCAAACTCTACGCGCGGGCACTGGCCGAGTTTGTCGCCCGCCATGACGACGACCGGGTCACTGCGCTCATGGATCAAGCTGTGCAAGAAGCAGGCGGCGAGGCCGACTCGTTTCTCCAAGCGGCCGCCCAACAGGCAACTCAGCGTGCCGAATGGTAGTCGCCCAGTGCGAGGTGTGGTGGGCTGATCTGGCCGATCCCATTGGCTCAGCCCCGGGTTATCGTCGGCCGGTTGTGGTCATTCAGTCCGACCCGCTCAATCGAAGCCAACTCGCAACGGTCGTCTGCGTCGTTCTTACGAGTAATCTTCGCTGGTCCATCGCCCCCGGCAACGTGCTTCTTCATGCCCGGCAAACTGGCCTCGATCGAGATTCTGTCGCGAATGTGTCGCAGATCGTGACCATCGACAAACGGCAACTGACCGAGCGAGCAGGAAAAGTCCCAAAGCGGCAGATGGAAGCCATCTTTTCTGGCATCGATTTGATCATGGGTCGATAGGGGGCGATGTGGAACCAAGCGATGCAGCGGACTCGTGATAAAATCGGATGATAAAGCAACACCCCTTCTGTAGATGCGGGTATTTAGGGGTGGGTCATCTGGTTTCAATGGTCAGGTAGGCGCGGTCGGTTTCCCAATCGTCGCTGATCTCGGAGAGGACGGCGGAGGCGAGCGCAGTAGTGACGCTTCGTTCGGGAAGAGCGTCGCGGCCCGCGTTCTTTGCTCGATCTCCTTGCCGAGCCGTTCGAGCCCGTTGGTGGTTTGGGGCCGCAGCTCAAACTCGCCGCCCAGCGGGGCTTCCCTACGGCACCGCTGACTCAGCGGCAGATGCGGCGGCGGTAGATGGCCAGGCCGTGGGCGGCGTGATAGAGGCCGCCGCATTCGACGTCGAGGTCGGCGGTCTGTTCGAGCAGGGTCACCAGCCGCTCGGCGGCGCGGGTCACCCATGGTTCCGAGAGCCGCTCGTCGTCGAGGGCAAGGGCGAGCACCTCGAAGACATGGCCCGTCGCGCCGAGCCGGGCGAAGACGTCGGGCGACGTGCCGGGCCGGTCGAACGAATGAACCGAAAAACTGCCGTCGGCTTGCTGGAACCGCCGGCCGCGGTCGATGAACTCGTCGAGCACGGCCGCGGCCGCGGCCCAGCCCCCGCTCGGCTCCGCGCCGGTCGCCAGGCGATGGGCATTCACCGCGGCCGCGAGTCCGTAGAGGCGATGGGCTCCGCCACAGGCCGCCGACACGATGTCGGCCTCCGCCTCCATTCTCACCACCCGCTCGGTGGTCCAGGCCTCGCCATCGCCGCTGGTCCACGCCGCGTCGGGAGGCAGCCAGGCCGAGAGGGCCATGAGCGTCCACGTGGCTTCCTGGCCCGGACGGATATCGTGCTGTGCCTGTGCGAGCAGATCGGCGACCGTGAAACTCCTGCCACCGACCACCAGCGGCGTGTCGAGCGGAATGCCGCCCACGAGCGAATCTCCGTCGCCCGTCGCGACGCCGCACTGGGAGAGATAGCCGAGCCACTGGTCGGGATGCCCCTGGCCCAGCGTGCTCCCCTCTTCGACGACCGCGATGACGCCGGGATCGCCAGGTCGCAGTTTCCAGCCGGTGAGGTGCCCGCCGGCGAGGAGGTAGGCGAGCGCCGGCGTCGTCCGGCCCTTCGCGTTCAGGGGAAACTCCGGGCCGAAGGCGAGGATCCCATGCACCACCTGCCAGGCCCCTTGGGTGCCGGCGTCGAGCCGGCGGCCGTCCCGGGCGTGGGCGAGCACTGCCTCGATTCGACCGCAGAGCGCGACGGGATCGACCGCTGCCGCCGGCTTCTCAGCGGCGGTGATCATCGGTGAGCCCGTCGGCCCTCCGCAGCCGGCCATGCAGGCCAGGAGCAGGGCCGTCACCGTAACACGGTGGACAATCGGGGGAACCGGAGTGGTCGATCGTACGTAATGCATGAAGTGCCGGCACGGATCCGGCGAGCCACGCGCCGGGCGGACGTCTAGAATAGTCTCGTTGCCCGGCTGCTGCTGCCGCCGTGGGCGGTTGGGACGTGTCACGAGGACAGGAGGCCGACGCTGATGCCAGGGTTTTACTTCGACCCCAACTACCTGCTCTGGATCGCCCCCGCCATGCTTCTGGCGATGTGGGCCCAGTGGCGAGTGCACTCGGCCTTCGCGGCCGCGGCCCGCGAGCCGGCTCCGCTGACGGGGGCCGCCGCCGCCCGGCACATCCTCGACTCGGCCGGTGCTACGGAGATCGAGATCGAGGCCGTGCCCGGCCAGTTGAACGACCACTACGACCCGCGGGCCAAGGTGCTGCGGCTCTCCCAGGGGGTGTATGGCGAGCGGTCGCTGGCGGCCGTCGGCATCGCGGCCCACGAGGCCGGCCACGCGCTGCAGGACGCCCAGGGCTACTCGCTGATGGCGGTTCGCAATGCCGCCGTCGGCGTCGCCAACTTCGGCAGCGGCCTGGGATTTTTCGTGTTCATGATCGGGCTCGGGCTCGCGCTCAAGCCGATCGCCTGGCTGGGGATCGCGCTGTTCGCCGGCACCGTCTTCTTCCAGCTCGTGAACCTCCCGGTGGAGATCGACGCCAGCAACCGTGCCAAGGCCCAACTCGTCAACCTCGGCATCGTTCCGGCGGCCCAGATGGGCGGAGTCAACAACGTGCTCAACGCGGCTGCCTGGACCTACGTCGCCGGCACGCTGCAAAGCATCCTCACGCTGCTCTACTACGCCAGCTTTCTCGTGGGCGGTTCGAGCGACGATCGGTGATTCGCAGAGCGCAGTCCCGTCGCTGGCGATTGGGGCTTGCTGACGGGAGGCACCCGCGGTGAACCGATTCGCTCGATCAGTGATTGAGTGAGTAGAGCAGCACGTTGAGGGCGATCTTCTCGGCGTCCTCCCTGCCGTAGCCGGTGCACTCCATCGAGTTTTGCTTCTCGAGCGCACAGGACAGATCGTAGGGGGAGAAGATCACGACCCAGCGGTCGCCCATCCGAACGCCCTCGAGCTTCGGGGGGATCTGCCGCTTTCTGACGCCCATCGGCCCATCGCCACCCGCCGGCTCTCGGAGCGTCACCTGGCGGATGTCGTAGCCGCCGTATTCCGCCGCCGTGAAGAGCGGATCGTCGGCGGGAATTTCCTCGAGCGTGTGGCCCGGCAGGATGGCGGCGATTTCCGTACGGAATGCCTGCGTGAAGGCCCCGGCGGCACAGACGCTGTCGGCCAGGAGCATGCCGCCTCGATCGAGAAACTTCGCGATCCGCTCCCGACGCGGCTGGTCGAAGGCGAATCCCTGACGGCCATGCATGAACACGAGGTGATACTCGAAGAGCCGGTCGTCGGCCGGATCGATCTGGGCCGGAGTGTCGTTGACGCGGATGCCTGTCTCGCGGGCCGCGGCCCGCAGGATGTTGGCGAGCGCGGCGGGGGCCGCGTCGCACATCCCGGAATGCCGCAGTTTGCCGATCGCGAGCTGGCCGCGATCGACGCGCTCGGCTTGGGGTTCCTCGGCCGGCAGGGCACCGAAGAACGCATCCTTGCTCTTGAGTTCGCGGTTGGTCGCGTAGGCCAGCACGTTGGTGCCGATGGCGAGCGCCGCATCGACCTCGCGCGTGATCGCCGGAGACAGCACCCGGCGGGATGGCCCGCCGAGTTCCCAGAGGCACGACAGGCTTGGCATCGCCGCCTTCGGGTCTTCCAGATCGGTGGGTGGCGCGTAGATCAGGCAGGTGCGGCAGCCGTAGTCGATTCCCATCAGCGGACGGTGCAGCTCGGGCGGCACGATCTCCTCCGCGTGCCAGGCCGGGTGTTCCGGAGGCAGGAGATGCAGCCGATACTCCGGTTCCGGAAAGATCTCGCCGACGAGCTGCCGCAGGCGACGATCAAACTCGGCACTCTGCGGGCAACAGGCCTCGGCGAAGACGAAGCCGCCCTCGTCGATGTACCGCCGCAGCCGTGGGCCGGCGTCGGGCCCGAGATCGAAGGCGACCTTGCCCGAGAGCCAGAAGACGGGCGCCTGCTGCAGATCGTCGAGGCCGGCGGTCGGAGTGTCGGTCACGTGCCACGAGAGCCCCGCCGGGTAGTCCTTCTTCCATTTCGTCTCGAGGTGCTCGACGAGGTGGGCGATGTCGTGGCCATGCCGATTCCAATCGTTCTCGGGGCCGTGACGGCTCTTGGAGACGATGACCGGCCGGCGGCCCTTGGCGAGGAACAAGAGCGCGAAGCTCGTCGCCACGATCGAGTCCTCGATGCGATTGGCGACAAACTTGCCCGACAGCCGATCCTGCGTGGCGGCGAACATCCGCGCGCCCTCGAGATACCAGTCGTTGTCGCCGATGTAGCGGCGGGCCGTGAACCGGCCCACCCGCTCGAGGCCGTAGAGGTAGTAGTAGAGCCACGTCTCCCCGCCGGTGCCCGGGTTTTGCATCACGGAGAACCGCCGGCCGAGCCACTCGATGCCCTTCTCGAGCACGCGGGGCGACGCGCCGCCGCCGCAGCACGAGACGCTGTCGCGGGCGGCCCGGGCGTCGGGCGTGCCGATGTGCTCCGAGGTGATCCAGACGCTGGCGATGCCGGCGCAGGTCATGCTTCCGGAGCCCCCCGAGTTGCCCAGCGTGTAGCCCCACGACCCGTCGGCGTTGGCGCAGGCGACCCAGTATTGCTGCGCGCGGACCCACGTCTCCTCGGCCACCCGGATGCCGGCTCGCGACGCCTCGTGGAGCCCGAGCAGGGCGAACTGCGAATTGGAGTTGTCGCCCATGCCGACGCCGCGGTTCTGCGCGTAGGACCAGGAGCCCGTGCCCGGCCCCTGTTTCACCTGCGCCAGTTCCAACCAGGCGACGTTGCGTTCGAGGATCGCCCGGTCAGCCTCCGGCGAGAGCATCGCGAGGATCATCGTCTGCAGGGCGATGGAGTAGGTTTCTTCCGGCGTCTGCTGCCGCAGCCAGTCGAGGGCCCGCCGCATCGGCGGCCGGTCGGCCGCCACGCCCGCATTGGCCAGCGCCAGCATCACCAGCGCCGTCGCGCCGGCCCGCTTGTCGTTCGACCGCATCGCCTCCCAGGAACCGTCGTCCTTCTGCTGCGACAGGAGATAGTCGCGGGCCTTGTCGATCGCCCGCTGAATGTCGGTGGGGCCGAGTTGCGGCGGGGGCGGCGCCGCGGTGGCGACCGGCCAGCCGCAGGCCGCAAGGCAGAGGAGGACCAGCGCCGCCGGTTTGCGGAGGCTCTGGACGACGCGACGAGGGCGGGGGCGATTCACGCCGGATTCCCGAACGGCGGCAGGGCAGGCAGGGCGGTCGGGATGCAAAACCGCGCCCCGTACGACTCCTCTGATCGTATCACGTTTGCCGATGCGGCAGGATCCGCCGCCGCCAAGTCGCGATGCCGCGTGTGTTCGATTGCCGCCCCGGCGACGACACCCGATACTGGAGGTCTCGACCGACTCCACACCCCGGCAGGAAGGATCGCAGGCGTGTCCACCGCTTCGAAGCAAAAGACGCTCGACGAGATCCTGCAGGAGTTCGCGCAGCACCGGAAGCTGATGCAGGAAGAACTGCAGAAGGTGATCGTCGGCCAGAACGAGGTCATCGAGCAATTGTTCGCGGCCATCTTCACCCGCGGCCACTGCCTGCTCGAGGGCGTGCCCGGCCTTGCCAAGACGCTGATGGTGTCGACGCTGGCCAAGATCCTCGACGTGGGCTTCAAGCGGGTGCAGTTCACCCCCGACCTGATGCCCTCCGACATCACCGGGACCAACGTGCTCGAGGAGGACGAGGCGGGCCGTCGCCGGTTCCGGTTCGTCGAGGGGCCCGTCTTCACCAACATCCTGCTGGCGGACGAGATCAACCGCACACCGCCCAAGACGCAGGCGGCCCTCCTGCAGGCGATGCAGGAGCGGGAGGTGTCGGTGGGCCAGGAGACCTACCAGCTTCCCGACCCGTTCTTCACGATCGCCACCCAGAATCCGATCGAGCAGGAGGGCACCTATCCGCTGCCCGAGGCGCAGCTCGATCGGTTCATGTTCAACATCAAGGTGGGCTACCCCACCGCCAGCGAGGAGGAGCAGATCCTCATGGCGACGACGCGGTCGGAGAAGCCCGAGGTTCGCAAGGTGCTCTCGGGCCGCGCGATCACCAACATCCAGAAACTCGTCGGCAGCGTGGCGGTGAGTGAATACGTCGTCAAGTACGCGGCCCGGCTCGTGCGGGCGACGCGGCCCAAGGATGCCCAGGCGCCCAAGTACGTGGCGGAACTCGTCGATTGGGGCGCGGGACCGCGGGCAGGCCAGTTTCTGATCCAGGGGGGCAAGGCGATGGCGGCGATGGACGGCCGGTTCAGCGTCTCGCTCGACGACATCCGCAGGATCGCCGTGCCCGTGCTGCGGCACCGCCTTGCCACCAACTTCCAGGCTCAGGCGGAGGGACTCACGAGCGAGTCGATCATCGAGCGGCTGGTCCGCGAGACGCCCGAGCCGGAGATCCCGAAGCTCGTGAAGTGAGCAGCCGAGAGACCGGGGCCCTGGGCCCCTGGTGAAGCATGGCCCGCGCGGTCGAGGAATACCTGAAGCCCGAGGTCGTGCGGCAGATCGCGCGGCTGGACCTCCGCGCCCAGTTTATCGTCAAGGGCTTCCTGCAGGGTCTGCACGCCAGCCCTTACCAGGGTTTTTCGGTGGAGTTCAGCGAGCACCGCAAATACGCAACGGGCGACGATCCGAAGGACATCGACTGGCTGGTCTACGCCAAGACCGACAAGCACTACGTCAAGAAGTTCGAGGCCGAGACCAACATCACGGGCTACCTCGTGATCGACACCAGCGGCTCGATGGCCTACACCTACCGCCAGCAGATCACCAAGCTCGACTACGCGATCTCGCTCGCCGCCGCGCTCTGCTGGCTGATGATCCACCAGCAGGACCCCTGCGGTCTGATGGTCTTCGACGAAAAGCTCCACGCCTCGCTGCCGGCCCGCTCGCGGCGGTCGCAGATCGCGCAGGTGCTCTCCGTGCTCTCGAAGGTCGAGCCCTCGGGCAAGACCGACATCGCGCGGAGTCTCGTGCAGGTCGCCGCGATGCTCCGGCATCGGTCGCTCGTGATGGTCTTCAGCGACCTGCTCGCCGACCCGGCTCCGATCAAAGACGCCCTTCTGCGGCTACGGCACCGCGGTCACGACGTGATCCTGTTTCACATCCTCGACGAGGCCGAGGTGAAGTTTCCGTTCGAGGGCATGGTGGAACTCACCGAGCCGGAGGGTCGCGACAAGCTCGTGATCGACGCCGACGCGGCCCGTCGGGGCTACCTGGAGGCGGTCGAGGCCTTCCGCGAGGACTACCGGGCGTCGTGCTTCCGGGCGGGGATCGACTACGTGCCGCTCGACACGGGCATGCAGTTCGACCGAGCCCTTCTGGAATACCTCGCCAGCCGCCGCACGAGGTTTTGAGTCATGGGTCTCTCGTTCATCACACCCCTGCTCCTCGGCGGGGCGGCGCTCGTGGCCGTGCCGCTCGTGCTGCACCTCATCATGCGGCGCAAGCCCGTGCCGTACGACTTTCCCGCGCTGCGGTTTTTGCGCGAGCGGGCCGTGGCCAACCGCCGCCGGCTCAGGTTCAGCCACATCCTGCTCTTGCTCCTGCGGATGGCGGCGCTGGCGCTCTTCGCCCTGGCGCTTGCCCGGCCCGTGCTCCGCGGCGCGGGCTGGCTCGTCGATGGCGAGGGGCCGGTCGCAGCCGTCTTCGTGTTTGACACGGCTCCGCGGATGACGCTCCGCGAGGCCAACCAGACGCGGCTCGAGCGGGCCGGCTCGATGGCCCGCGTGTTGTTCGGCAAACTCCCCGCGGGGAGCAAGGTCGCGGTGCTCGACACCTCGGGCGGAGCGGCCACGTTCTCGCCGACGGTGGCCGCCGCGGCCGCGCGGATCGACCGGCTTGCCGCCGCCACGCCGGCCAACTCGCTGCCGGGTGTGATCGCCGAGGCCCGCCGGCTGCTCGCCGCCGCGGAACTGGCCCGCAAGGAGCTCTATGTCTTCACCGATTGCTCGCACGGCGCCTGGGACAACGCCGCGCCGCAGCCGGAGGCGGCCGCCGGCGAACCGACCGTGCTCTTCATCGACGTCGGCGGCTCGGCCCCGCAGAACTTCGCGATCGATGCGATCGATCTCTCGGGGGAGCGGGTGTCGGCCGGCACGGCACTGGCCGTCACCGCGTCGGCTTCGCGGGTCGGCCCCGAAGCCACCCGCTCCGTGGCGGTGGAGGTGCTCGGCGGCGATGGTACGTACGTCCGGCGGGGCGTGAAGCCTGTCACCTGGACGCCCACGGCGCCGGTGCAGATTGACTTCGACGTGGCTGGGCTCGAGCCGGGCACGCGGCAGGGCCGCGTGATCGTCGAGGGAGCGGACGACCTGGAGGCCGACGACATTCGTTATTTCACCGTCGAGGTGGGGTCGGCGGCCCGCGTGATCGTCGCGGCGCAGCGGCCCGCGACGCGGGCGGCGAACTTTCTCGTGCAGGCGATCGCTCCGCAGTCGCTCATGAAGTCGGGCAAGGCGCGGTTCGAACCGCAGGTGGTCGACGTGGAGTCGCTCGACACGGTGTCATGGGATACGGCCGAGGGGATGGTGCTGCTCGATCCGCCGCCGCTGCCACCGCAGACCTGGGAGTCGCTCGAGCGGTGGGTCGCCGGCGGCCGGGGCCTCGTGATCTGGCTCGGCCCGCGGGCCGGATCCGCCGACCGGTTCAACTCC
Source organism: Planctomycetia bacterium (assembly GCA_021414115.1). Classification (GTDB taxonomy): domain Bacteria; phylum Planctomycetota; class Planctomycetia; order Pirellulales; family UBA1268; genus QWPN01. The sequence continues at coordinate 7,010 of JAIOPD010000077.1, read as the reverse complement.
GCCGCCTCCCGCCGCGTGCTCGGCGGCGACATCGTCCGGGTGTGGCGGAGCAAGGAGGGCAACTTCCTGGCGCCCACGTCGCTCGATCACCCGATCCTCGCGGCCTTCCGCCGGGTTGGTGACGCCGTGCCGTGGCAGGATTTTCCGGTGATGCGGCATTGGGAGTTCGTCCCGTCGGCGGAGCCGCAGGGTGATGGCAACGCCGCCACCGCCGCCGTGGTCGCCAGTTATCGCAACGGTCTCCCCGCGGTCGTCGAGCATCGTCTGGGTGGCGGCACGGTCGTACTCGTCACGACGCCAGTCTCGCAGGCCGCGGCCGATCCCGACGCCTGGAACACCCTCGCCACCGGCTTCGAGCCCTGGCCCTTCCTGATCCTCGCCACCGAGACGCTCCTGCACGCCATCGACACGTCGGACGACCGCAACGTGCTCGCTGGCTCCGCGGCCGTCCTGCACCTTGATCGGCGGGATGTGCCGGCCGCGGTCGTGAGCACACCGGCCGGCGACGACTTTCCTGCGGCGGTCGATCAGAAGCGGGGCACGATCACCGTCACCGCCACGCAGGTGCCGGGCAACTACGTGATCCGCGCCGGCGGCGAGGTGGGGGGCGTGGCCAAGGGCTTCAGCGTCAACCTCGCCCCCTCCGCCACCGATTTCAGCCGCGTGCCCGCCGCCGATCTCGCCACAGTGCTCGGCCCCGGCCACCGGCTCGCACGGACGGAGGACGAACTGGTTCGTGACGTGAACATCGAACGGATCGGTTCCGAACTCTTTCCGTGGGTGATCGTGTTGGCGGCACTGGCGATGGCAGCGGACTGGATCGTCGCCAACCGGTTCTACGCGCCACGCGAGGGTGTCGATGCGGGGCAGGGGGCCGCCGCGACGTTTGCGGAAGAGGCCGCGCCCGCCGATCGAGTCGTGCCTCCGCCGGTGCCGCCCGTCGCCACCGCGTCGCCGACTTCTCCGCCCCCCGTGCCGCCACGGTCGGGCCCGCCGCCAGTCCCGCCCATGCCGCAGGTGCAAGGATGACGCCGTCGCGGTCGCTGCAGGAGGTGTCGCTACACTTCGACCCGGTCTTGTCGTGGGCCTTCGTGGCGGCGGTGGCGCTGGCCCTGTTGGCCGTGATCCTGGCCGTGCCACCCGACCGGTCGCGTGTGTCGCCGATCGGCCGGCTCGTGCTCTCGCTGCTGCGATTCGCCGCGTTTGGAGCGCTCGTGGCCTGCATGCTGCGGCCCACGTTCGTGGCCACTCGCAATGCCCGTCAGCAGGGCACCGTGATCGTGCTGGCCGATGCGTCGGAGAGCATGACGGTGGCCGACGGACCCGGCGGCCGGACAAGGTGGCAGGAGATGGTCGATGCGCTGGCCGCCGCGCGGCCCGCGGCCGAGTCGCTCGCGTCGGCGGGTGGCTTCGAGATTGCCGTCTGGAGGTTCGACCGCGAACTGCATCCCGTCGTTCCGATCGGTGCCGACCCCTTTCCACTCGGGGACTGGGCCGACGAGCCGGCGGCAGACGAGACGGCGATCGGCGCGGCGATTGACGACGGTCTGCGATCGACGGCCGGCCGCACGATTGCCGGCGTGGTGGTGCTCAGCGACGGGGCGCAGCACGCCTATGCCCCGCGGGATCTGCCGCCGCAGTCGGCGGCGCGAAAGATCGCCGATGCGGGCGTGCCCCTGTGGAGCGTGACCTTCGGCCAGCAACGGGGCGGCGGGCAGGGCCGAGACGCGGCGGTGGTCAACCTCGCGGTTGCCGAAACGGTCTACGTGAAGAACGCGCTCGAAGTGGCGGGCCGGGTGCGACTCGACGGGCTCGCGGGCCGGCAGGCGGCCGTGGTGCTCCTCGCCGAGAACGAGTCGGGCGTGATGGAGGAAGTGGCGCGGACGATCGTGCGCGTCGCGGGCGAGGCGGTCGAGGAGGCGGTGCGGCTGACGTGGACGCCCAAGGTCGTCGGTGAGCGAAAGCTGACGCTCAAGGTCGAACCGCAGGAAGGGGAGGTGATCCTCGCCAACAACGAGCTCTCGACCTTCGTCGACGTGATCGACGGCGGACTCCGCGTGCTCTACCTGGAAGGCGCGCTGCGGGTGGAGCAGCGATTTTTGCGGCGGATGCTTGCCGCCAGCCCCGACATGCAAGTGGACTTCGACTGGATCGACTCGAGCCGCCGCGACCGCTGGCCGGTCGACATCTCCCGGCGACTCACCGGCGATTACGACGCGATCTTGATCGGCGACCTCGACTCGTCGGCGGTGCGGGCCGACGATCTGAAGACGATTCTTTCCAAAGTGAATGCCGGTGCCGGGCTGGGGCTGCTCGGTGGTTTTCACGCCTTCGAGGCGGGGGGCTGGGCCGGCTCCGCGCTCGGGCCAGCCATGCCCTTCGAGGCCGACCGCCTGGCGCGGCAGTCATTTGAAGAGCCGATCCGTAAGGGACTGCACATGGAGGGGGCGGTGCGGATGGTGCCCGATCCACGGTTCGGCAACGTCTCGATTCTCAGGCTCGGCAAAACCGATGACGACACCGCCGCAGCCTGGCAGGCATTGCCTCCGCTCGACGGAGCGAGCCTCATCGGCAGACTCCTGCCGACGACGAAGACTCTCGCCGCGACGCCGGACGGCACGCCGCTGCTCGTGGGCCGCGAGTATGGCGAGGGCCGCGTGCTCGCCTTCGCCGCCGACTCCACCTGGCGGTGGGCGATGCAGGGGGCCGTCGAGCAGCACCGCCGGTTCTGGCGGCAGTTCGTGCTCTGGCTCGCGCGGCAGGATGACGCCGAGCAGGACACGCTCTGGGTGCGGCTCGCCCAGCGGCGGATTTCGCCGGGCACGCCTCTTCCCTTCGATGCCGGCCTCACGAAGCCCGACGGGACAGCCCAGGCCGGCGTCGCGCTCGAGGCGGCGGTGATCGGCCCCGACGGCCAAAAGCGGCCCGTCCGCGCTGGCCGACAGGGCGACACCTTTTCGGGCACGATCGCCGAGTGCGCCGAGCCGGGCGACTGGAAGGTCGTCGTCAGGGCGACGCGGCCCGGCGACGGCACGCCGCGGGAGCGGTCTGCCCGGTTCACCGTCTTTCGTCAGGATCTCGAACTCGCCAACCCGCGGGCCAATCCGCTCCTCATGCGGCAGATCGCGGAGGCAACCAGCGGCGGCGTGCGACTACCCGAGGAGCTGCCCGCGATCTTCGAGGAGATCGCCGCCCGGCCGCCCACGTTCGAGTCGACGGAGCAGTGGTCGTTTTCGCCGTGGGACACCTGGCCGATGGTTCTTCTGATGGCCGCGTGCTTGTGCGGCGAGTGGTTTCTGCGAAAGCGCTGGGGACTTGTATAACGCGGAGCGAGGAGGCGTGGTGGGCGTAGTCCCCGCGCTTCCGCTCGGGGCTTCCTGACGGGGATTTCCGCCTTTGTTGGGTGGACCCGCTTTGCTACCCTCCCCAGCCCGCGCAGCGTGACAGATACGGGAACCCACCGCCGACAGGGAGGTCGGACATGCCACGGCGACGAGCGATTCGCGAAAAGCTGCTGCTCGGTGCGCTCCTCGTCGGCGTGATGGTGGTCGTGCTGTCAGGGAGCAGCTTTCTCGGCATCTATTCCTACCGACGCCTCGTCCGTTCGCTCTCCTGCCGCGCGGCGGAACTGCCGCTGGCGAGCGAACTCGGCGAATGCGTGGGCATCCTTCGGGTGGCTCACGCGCGGGCCCTCGCCGACGAGACGGAGGACGACGCCTTCGACTCGGTGTTGCGGGCGACCGCGGCGGCCCTCGAGGCCTACCGGCAGCAACTCGCGGCCTTCGAACTCGACGACGTGCCGTTCGCTGACCGCACCCGTGAGGCCGAGACGGCGCAGCGGATCGCTGACTGCCTCGCGACGATCGACGGCATCGCCCGGGAGCACGGGGTCGAGGATGGAGAGGCCGACGCCCCGCCGGCACGCCGCGGCATGCTGCTCGCCGCCGCGCCCCACCTCGACTCGCTCGCCGCGCTGACGGCTGAGCTGCCGTCGTTTCTGCAGCAACGCCTCCATGACCTCTCCAGCGAGGTGCGGACCCGCTACCGCTCGCTGATCGTTACGACCTGGACCGCAGCGCTCGCGGCCGCGGCCCTGCTGACCGCGATCGCCGTGCTCACGTATCGCTGGGTGTTTCGCCCGCTTCGACTCCTTGGCCACGGCTCGCGCCGCGTCGCCGCCGGTGATTTCGCCTACCGCATCCAGCTCGACACGCGGGATGAGATGGCCGAACTCGCCGACGCGCTCAACGACATGACGGAACGATTTCAGGAGACCCGCGACGATCTTGACCGGCAGGTGCAGGAGCGGACCCGTGAGGTGATCCGCAGCGAGCAGCTGGCGAGTGTCGGCTTCCTGGCCGCGGGCGTGGCCCATGAGATCAACAACCCGCTTGCCTCGATTGCCATGTGCGCCGAATCGCTGGAGAGCCGCCTGAGCGCGCTGGCACCGGGCGAGGCCGACGCGCAGGTCGCCCGCCGCTACCTCGCGTTGATTCAGAGCGAGGCCTTTCGATGCAAAGGGATCACGGAAAAGCTCCTCGACTTCTCGCGGCTCGGCGAGGTGCGGCGGCAGGCGACGGCCCTCGTCGGCCTCGTGACCGACGTGGCCGAGATGCTGCGTCACGTGGGTCGGTTCGCCGGCCGTACGATCGAGATCGAAGAGGGGCAGGACGTGCTCGTGATGGTCAATCCGCAGGAAATCAAACAGGTGGTGCTCAACCTGCTGGTCAACGCGCTCGACTCGATCGAAGAGGCGGGTAGGGTCCGCGTGGCGGCGAAGCGCAGCGGTGGCGAGGCCGTGCTGACGCTCGTAGACGACGGCTGCGGGATGACGGAGGAAGTGCTCGAGCATCTCTTCGAGCCGTTCTTCACCCGGCGGAAAGCGGGCCACGGCACCGGCCTCGGCCTGTCGATCGCCCACCGGATCGTCACCGACCACGGCGGCCGCATTCAGGCCACGAGCGAGGGGCCCGGCAAGGGCTCCACCTTCCGGCTGGTGCTCCCACTTGCACAGATCGGCGTTGAGCCGGGCGGAGAGCCCGCCCCGGGCCGTGCCGCCTGACATGCATCGACAAAGCCCCATTGAGGAACACACCTTGAAGCCTGCCACGCGACCGATGCGAGTTCTCTTTGCAGATGACGAAGCCTCGCTCCAGGAACTGATGCGGATCGAACTGCCACGGCTCGGGCACGAGACCACCGTCTGCCCTGACGGTCGCACGGCCCTCGCCGCGCTCGACCGCACCTCCTACGACTGCGTGATCGCCGATCTCGACATGCCGGGCGTGGGCGGGCTCGAACTGATCACACGAGTTCGGGAGACCTCGCCCGACACGGAGACCGTGATCATCACGGGTAAGTCGTCGGTCGAGAGCGCCGTGACGGCGGTGCGGCAGGGGGTGTTCGACTATCTGACGAAGCCCTGCAAACTGGCCGACATTCAGGCGGTGCTGGAACGCGTGCGAAAGAAGCGGGAGCTCAACCTCCGACTGCGGGCCCTCGAGCGTCGGGTGCGTCGGGCCGAGGGGAGCACGCAGCTCGTGGGCACGTCGTCGGGGCTCGACCAGGTGCGGAGGCTCATCTCCCGCGTGGCCGCGAGCGAGGCCGCGGTGCTCGTCCGCGGGGAGACGGGCACGGGCAAGGAACTCGTGGCCCGGGCGATCCACGAGGGGAGCGGCAGGGCTGCTGGTCCGCTCGTGGCGGTCAACTGCGGCGCCCTGCCGGAACATCTCGTGGAGAGCGAGCTCTTCGGGCATCGCAAGGGAGCCTTCACCGGCGCCGACGAGCACCGCGCCGGACTTTTCGAGGTGGCCGACGGCGGCACGCTGTTCCTCGACGAGATCGGCGAACTGCCCAAGGCACTCCAGTCGCGACTGCTGCGGGCACTCGAGAGTGGCGAGATCCGCCGCGTGGGCGACAACCATCCGATCATGGTCGATGTCCGCGTGGTCTGTGCCACCCATCGGTCGCTCGAAGACATGGTGAAGGCCGGCGAATTCCGCGAAGACCTGCTCTTCCGGATCAACACCTTCGAGATCGCCATCCCGCCACTGCGGGACCGGCGTGACGACATCGCCGTGCTCGTCGAGCACTTCGTGCGGCAGTCACGACCGCAGACACCCGCCGACGCGGTCGTGGCCGATGCCGCAACCCTGGCGGCACTTGCCGCCCATCACTGGCCGGGCAACATCCGCGAGCTGGCCAACGTCGTCGAACACGCGCTCGTGCTCTGCGACGAACTCCCGCTCCTGGTGGCCCATCTGCCGGCTCGGTTTGGCGTGCTGCGGCCCGCAGTCGAGCCCGGAGCGGCGAGTTTCCCGGCCCTGCCTGCTTCGTCGCCGGCGATTGGGGAAGTGCCGGTGCCTCTCGCTTCGGCCGGCCGGCCACGGCCCGAGAGTCTGCGGGAACTCGAAATGCGAGCGATCCTCGAAGGTCTGGAGCGCAACAAGGGCAACAAGGCCCGCACGGCCGAGGAACTCGGGATCAGCCTCAAGACTCTCTACAACAAGCTGCACCAGCTCAACGACGGCACGCTCGACAAGACGGGCTGAAGGCCGTCAGGTCTTGCGGACCACGCCGACGAGCACTCCCAGCACGCGGGCATTCTTCACGTAGATCGGCTTCATCGAGGGGTTGGCCGGCTGCAACCGGATGCGGTCTCGCTCCGGAAACCAGTGTTTCAGGGTGGCTTCGCCGTCTTCCGTCTGCGCGACGACGATATCGCCGGAATGGGCCGTCTGCTTCTTCTGGATCACCACCCAGTCGCCGTCGGCGATCTGGGCGTCGATCATCGACTCCCCCATCACCTTGAGCACGAAGTGGTTGTCGCGGTTGAAGAGCGATTCGAAGTCGATCCGCTCGCTCTGCTCTTCGGCCGGCCGCAGCGTGCCCGCCGCCACCCAGCCAGCCATCGGCAGGCCTCGGAGATGTGCCGGCTCGTTGACGAGTTCGATCGCCCGCGACATGTTCTTGCCGCGGGTAATCAGCCCCTTGCGCTCGAGCGCCTTGAG
>JAIOPD010000025.1 GCA_021414115.1 Planctomycetia bacterium | reverse complement strand
GAGGGGCTGCCCGTGCCCCGAGAGCCGGCGTTGCTGGCCAGCGCAGGCAGGATGCCGAAGCGCAGGCAGCATCGAGTGAACGAAGCCCGGGATGGGCGCAGTGAACGTCCGGCTCACGGGGCACGGGCAACCCCGCCCCACCACTCGGAACCCCTTCAGGCGACACACCAAAATCGGATGCGCCCGAGGCATCGGCCTACCGGCTGGTCGACGCGGAGCGAAAGGCCGTGGCTTCGGCCCGCGACGGCCCGGCCTTCTCGAGCGCCTCGAGCACCTGCGACTCGGTGATCAGGTCGCGGAGCACGATCGGCTCGGGAGGCGTCTCACCCGGCTGCGCCGCCGGATAGATCGCCAACACCGGGATCGACCGACTCTGGAGGCCCTCGAGCGCGACCTTGATCTCGGGAGATCCATCGGTCCAGTCGGCCAGCACCGGGACCACGCGGTTTTTTTCAATCTTCGCCCGCACCTTGTCGGTCTCGATCGCATACGCAAGGTTGAACTTGCAGGTCGGACACCAATCGGCGGAGAAGTCGACCATCACCGTGGCGCCGGTCTTGCGGAGTTCGGCGATCCGGTCGCGCGAGAACGGCTGCTGCCACTCGATCACGGACTCTCCCGGGCCGAGCAGGGTGAAGGCGCTCCAGCCGATGACCGCCGCTGCCGTCGCCGCCTGCACCCAGCGGCCGAAGCCGACCACGCCGGTCTTTTCCTGCCCGCGACCAACCCACCAGCAGGCTGCCCAGATGCCGATCAGGAGCGCGAGCGTGGGCACGAACCACTCGTGGTGCAGAAACGTGAACAGATAGACGACCGTGCCGAGCATCACGAACCCCAGCACCTCCTTGAACGTTGCCATCCAGGCGCCGGGCTTCGGCAGAAACTTCACGAGTCCGGGCACGAGGCCGACGAGGACGTACGGCAGACACATCCCCGTCGCGATCGCTCCGAAGACGGCGTAGGTCACGGCCGTCGGCTGCGAGAGCGTGAAGCCGAACACCGGGCCCAGGAAGGGACCGCTGCAGGGCGTGGCCAGCACCGTGCTCAACACGCCCTTGAGGAACGAGCCCGCCGGTCCCTCCTGCGATTGCACGTGGCCAGCCTTTTCGCCGATGAAGCCGGGGATCGGGAGTTCCCAGATGCCGAGAAACGACAGCGCGAAGGCGAACACGATGCCGATCATGGCGATGTTGAAGCCAGCCGAGGTGAACTGCTCGCCCCAGGCGAGGTTGGCCCTGCCGAGACCCAGGTTCGCCGCCACGCTCGCCGTCGCCAAAGCGAAGAACACCGCAAACACGCCCGCGCAATACCAGAGGTTCATCTGGAAAACTTCGCGGCGGTCGCGGCCCGATTGCTGCGCGAACGACATCAGCTTGAGCCCGAGCACCGGAAGCACGCACGGCATCAGGTTGAGGAGGAGGCCGCCGGCAAGCCCCATGAGGAGTGCGAGCGGCAGGGCGAGTGGCACGCCGGAGACCGGGATCGCCGCCGTGTCGGGGATCACGGCCGTGGCGGGCGCTGCCGACATCGCCGGGATCACAGCAGTGCTCGTCGCCGCAGGCGGGGCGTCGTGGGCAGCCAACGCAAGCGGCTTCTTGGCAGCTTCGGCGTAGCGGGCGTCTTCGAAGCGAATGGCTCCCGACGCCGGCGCGTCGGTCGGGGCCGTGATCTTCAGCCTCACGGCCGTGGGCGGGTCGCAGGTCTGCTCGCTGCATGTCTGAAACCCGACGATCGCATCGACCGTCCGAGCCGCGTCGCCGGCCGCAGGCGGTGCGTCGATGAGCAACTCGAGCACCACCGGACCGTCCACCGCGCCAGACTCGACGAGTTCCGCGTGCGTCGTGGGCGTGACCTTGGAGATTGCAACCTTCGCGACCTCGGCACCGTCGCCCGCTGCGGCCGAGACGATCGTGGGCTTGCCCTGCCCAACCTTGCTCTCCGCCGAACCCGCCGGTGTGTAGAGATGCCAGCCCTCCGCCGGCACGAGCTCCACCACCAATGGCCATGCGGACGACCCGGCGACGGCCGGCCGACCGAAGGCGGCCCGCACTCGGGCGTGGACCCGCTCTGGCGCGTGCTCAACGAATCGGAGATCGCCGCCGGCAGGCGTGGCCACCGCTGCCCGCGGCCCTGCGGCCTGAGCAGTGAACGCGATCGATTGCGGCGGCAGGCAGGTGGTGTCTTGGCAGAGCTGCAGGCTCACCGCGCCCCGCACCTCTCCTGTTCCCGGGACAAGAGCCGCCCGCCACGTGACCTTGCCCGAGTGCTCCTCGATCACGAGCCCCTTCCAGGCGGGCACGTCGTCAACCGTGCGCTTGTGAGGTGCGGTGTCGGGGGTGAACTCGCCAGATGCCTGCCGCGGAGAATCAGCCGCCAACTTGATTTTCGTGGCAATCGGACCGCCCGGCTTTTGCGAGATCGCGTAGAGGTGCCAGCCATCCTCGAGCAAGGCCGTGACAGCCAAGGCGTCGGGTTTGCCGGCGTCGCCTGGCTCGATCACGGCAGTCACCGTCACCGGATCGCCAAGGGCCGCGGTGACCGCTGCCAGCGGGTTTTCTTGCTCATTGGCGGCCAGCCCGAGGCGGCCTGCCAGATCCGCGGCGGAGGCCGAGGCGGCGATGACGGCCGCGAATCCCCAGGAGACGACCGCCCGGACCAAGATGCTGCGAAGGTGAGGCATGCGATCCGTCGGCGAGAGTGACGATGCCAGAAACCGGCGGTCCGGAGGCCGCGCCGGCGCCCCATCCCTGGGGATTGTCGACGCCCAAAGTCTACAAACTAGACTTTTCCAGGGTCAAACGGCGTCGCCACCGTGATCGTTGATGCCGGAAATAGCCGCGGGGAGCTGTGACAGGAGGCGGTCGATCCGCGCCACGGCCCGCACAGGCCGCACAAACTCGCGAGACTCCGCCAGCAGCCAACGGAACCAGTTGTCGAGACCAAAGAGGACGCCGGTGGCGTGCAGCCAGGGGATGAGATTCCGTTCGGGGTGCGACAGCGTTCTGACGGATTCGTACGCGGCAACCGTCTCCCCCCAGCGGCGCAGGAGCGGCGCATCAGCGGCCGCCGCCGAGCGCCAACTGCCGACCAACCGCGCAATGTCCGTGGCCGGCGTGTCGATCCCTGCGGCATGGAAATCGACGATGCCGGCGATTCGCCCCGATGCAGCGCTGGCATAGAGCACATGATCGCTCCAGACATCGCGAAGCACCGCCTGGACAGGCACGACCGGCAGCTCCATTCCGATGATGCGTCGCAGGGCAGCCGCACCATCCGTCGCAGCGAAGATCGCGACGGCCCTTTCGAGTCGTTCGACCACCGCGCCGCGAGTCCCCTGAGCCGATGCCCCCGGTTCGCGAGACAGTCTCTCCGACCACGGGCTTTCGCGGAGCTGCTCCGCCAGCGCGATCCGACGCCGCACCGCCGCTGGTACCTCACTTCGTGGCAGATATCCCGGCATCGAGGCGGCCGTCCGATGGATCCGCGCGAGGCACCTGGCGGCCGCGACAGCCTGGGCGGGGGTGGGAGAGTCGGTGACGACACCAGACATGCGTTCCACGAGTTCCCATGCGGTGCCGCGTGCGTCGCTGACGAGCGTGCGTCCATCCGGCGTGGCCATCACCACCGGCACCTCCTCCAAACCGGCATCGCGGAGATGGCGCATCAGCCCGTGTGCCCAGCCGACCCGGTCGACAGCCCCGGCCGCACATGATTTGAGCATCCAGGCAGCGCCCGTCGGGCGACACACCTGATAGAGACGCGACCCGCTGAAACCTTCCGACACCACGGGCTCGATCACGACGTCGCGATCCCCCAGCCACGCGGCGCACAATCCGCGGAGATCGGGCACGGTGGAGTCGGGACCGGACATCGCGTGGCCATCGCACCCGGAATTGGAGGCTCGTCCACCGCGATGCTACGCTTCCGGGGATGGTTTCGTCGATGATTTCACGGCTTCGTTGAGGAGTTTTCTGATGCGGCGATCGGCAGCGGCGAGCATGGGCGGGCGACAGGCGTGGTTCATGCTGGCGGCGGTCGTCGCCTCGGCCATGCTCGCGCGCGCGGACGAACCAGTGAAGAACGACGCGGCGAAGGCCGAGACGCCCGCCGCGGCGACCCCGCCCGCGGCCCCCGCGAAGGATGCCGCACCGGCGGATGGCAAGCCCGGCAAGCCCTCCTTCGCCGTGGTGCTCAAGGATGCCAAGAAGATCGACGGCCTGATTCCGCTCTGGCGAAAGGACGACAAGGTCTATGCCGAACTGACCGACGCGCTCCTGGGCAAGGAGCTGTTCGTTCTGATCTCGATCGCGAAGGGAATCGGCGACCGCTCGATCCTCGGGGGCATGAGCATCGGTTTCGGCGACGACTGGATCTGGCAGTTCCGCAGGGTCGACGACAACATTCAGGTCGTCCGCAAGAACGTCCGCTTCTTCGCCGACAAGGGCAGTCCCGAGGAGAAGGCGGTCGGACTCGCCTACACCGACAGCGTGCTCTTCAGCCTGCCGATCGTGACCACGGGGCCCTCGGGCGGTCAGGTGGTCGATCTCGCCAAGATTTTCCTCAGCGACCTCCCGCAGATCGCCCGCGCGCTGCCCGGCTTCTCGTTCGCCAGCGACCGCTCGACGTGGGCCAGCGTGAAGGGCTTCCCCGACAACGTCGAACTGCAGGTGGCCGCCACCTACGGCTCGGGCGGCACGGCCGAGATCGACACCGTCCCCGACTCGCGGGGCGCCACCGTCAACGTGCACTACTCGATCAGCCTGCTGCCGCAAAACTCCTACAAGCCGCGGCTGGCCGACGACCGCGTGGGCTACTTCGTGACCGCCCTGAAGGACTTCTCCCAGAAAGTGGACGAGGACCGGTTCGTCCGCTTCATCAACCGCTGGCAGCTGGAGAAAGCCGACCCGTCGGCCGCCGTGTCGCCACCGAAGAAGCCGATCGTGTTTTGGATCGAGCGGACGGTGCCGTTCCGCTACCGGCAGCCGATCCGCGAGGGGATCGAAGCCTGGAACGGAGCGTTCGAGAAGGCCGGCTTCGCCAGTGCCATCGAAGTCCGCCAGCAACCGGATGCCACCGACTGGGACCCCGAAGACGTCAACTACAACACCTTTCGCTGGATCACGGCGGGCCAGAGTTTTGCGATGGGGCCGTCCCGCGTGAACCCGCGGACCGGCCAGATCCTCGACGCCGACATCATCTTTGACGGCGACTTTCTCCAGTTTTGGCGGCGGGAATACGAGACGTTCACGCCCCAGTCGGTGGCCCTGCTGACGGGAGGGCAGGGGGGCGGCCGCGACGCGGCGGGCGCCGGATGCAGTTCCGATTGCATGGACTGCCGCCTGTTCGACGGCCACGCCCGTGAGACGGCGCTCGCCGCGACGGCCTTGGCTGCCGCCGCCCCAGGCGGGCTCTCGGAGGCCGAGAAGGAGAAACTCGTCACCCAGGGGCTGACGCTCGTCGCGATGCACGAGGTGGGCCACACGCTGGGCCTGCGGCACAACTTCAAAGGCAGCGCGCTCAAGTCACTCGCCGACTTCAACGACGTCACGAAGACCTCGGAGTCGGGCGGCAGCACGAGCGTGATGGATTACATCCCCGCCAACATCATGCCCAAGGGCAAGACGCAGGGCGACTACTACGCGGCGAAGCTCGGCCCCTATGACTTGTGGGCGATCGAATACGGCTACAAGCCCCTCGCCGGCGGTTCGCCCGAGGCCGAGCTGCCGGAGCTCGAGAAGATCGCGGCCCGGAGCGGCGAGCCGGCGTTGGCCTACGCCACCGACGAGGACACCGACTGGGGCGACCCCGATCCATTCTCCAACCGGTTCGATCTGGGCAGCGATCCGATCGAGTTTGCCAAGACCCGGGCTGAGCTGGTGGCCCAGGTGATGCCGGTGATCGCCGAGCGGATGACGCAGAAAGAGGCGGACGGACGCGTGCCCGGTTATGAGCGGGTGCGGCAGGCGTTCGGCGTGCTGCTCTCGTCTCACGGCCAGGCGATGAACATGGCGGCCCGGCTGATCGGCGGCGTGGCCACGTCGCGCAGCCACAAGGGCGACGCCAATGCGAAGCCCCCGTTCGCGGTCGTGCCCCCGGCCAAACAGCGGGAGGCGCTCGAACTGCTCGAGAAGCAGATGTTCGCCGCGCAGCCATTCAGTTTTCCGCCCGAGCTCTACAACCAGCTCATGGCCACCCGGTGGTCGCACTGGGGAAGTGATTCGGCGGATCGCGAGGACTATCCCGTCCACGACGTGATCCTGATGTGGCAGGACCGTGTGCTCGGCCGGCTCCTCGATCCGCTCACGCTCGATCGGATCCGCGACGGCGAGCTCAAACTGCCCGCCGAGCAGGACGCCTTCACGACGGCGGAACTGCTCGACCGGCTGACGAAGTCGATCATGGGCGAGGTCGATGCGATCGGGCCGGGCGACTACACAAACCGCAAGCCGGCGATCGCGAGCCTCCGCCGCGGACTGCAGCGGGCCTACGTCACGCGGCTGTCGGGACTGGTACTCGGCACGTCGGGCGGTTCGCCCGACGCCCAGGCGATCGCCGCCATGCAACTGCGGGACCTCGATGCGCGGATCGACGGGCTGCTCGCCAAGGGCGACGTGAAACTCGACGACTACTCGCGGGCCCACCTCACGGAACTCGCCGCCCGGATCACCAAGGTGCTCGACTCGAGCGTCGAGCTCCCGCGTCCCTGACCGCCCAGGAGGGGCCATGCGTCTGGTCATCGCCGTCATCAAGCCCGCACAGGTGGAGAGCGTGCGGCAGGCGCTCGCCGCGGTGCAGGTGACGCGGCTGACCGTCTGCGACGTGCACGGCTACGATCTCGCCGCCGACGACCCGCTCGCTCAGGAGGTGATGATCGAGATCGCCGTCAATGACGACTTCGTCACACGCACGGTCAACGCGATCTCGGCCGTGCTGGCCGCCGGCGGCGACGCGACCGCCCGCCTGTTCGTGCTCCCGATGCACGAGGCCGTCCAGATCTACCGGGCCGTCCGCGGCCCGGAAGCCGTGTAACATTACGAGCCGCGCAACCCGCGGCTCACAGCAGCTTCCGAGGAACGTCTCATGCGGTGCAGCCGCTCGTGCCGTTTCCCATCCGCGGCTTCACCTGGTACCAGGGGGAGACGAACGTACTGCAGAAGAACGGCCTCGCCTACCTCGCTAAGATGCACAATCTGATCGGCGGCTGGCGGAAGGCGTGGGGCAACGACCAGCTGCCCTTTTACTACGTGCAGATCGCGCCCTGGGAGGGCCGCTACGAGGGGGATGAGCTCTGCAAACTCTGGGAGGCGCAGGCCGCCACCCTCAAGATCCCCGGCACAGGCATGGTCGTGACCACCGACCTCGTTGAGAACATGAAGGACATCCACCCCAAGAACAAGCTCGACGTCGGGCAGCGGCTCGCCCGATGGGCGAGTGCGAAAACCTACGGCCAAAGTGGCCTCGTCTACTCAGGCCCACTCTTCAAGTCGGCCGTCGCCGAAGGAAATAGGCTGCGGCTCTGCTTCGCCCACGCGGCCAGACTCGCGTCGCGGGACGGCAGACCCTTGAGCGAGTTCGAGGTGGCCGGGGCCGATGGAAAGTTCGTGCCCGCGACGGCAACGATCGAACAGGAGACGGTGGTGGTTTCCGCTGCCGGCGTTGCGGAGCCGAAGATCGCCCGCTTTGGCTGGCGGAGCATCGCCAATCCAAACCTCGTCAATGCCGCGGGCCTGCCTGCGTCTCCCTTCCAGACCGACAACTGGCAGGGCGGCACCGGCGAGTGACGAAGACCGGATTGGCCGCTATGTCGATGGATTCAATCGGGCACACCGATCGCGTGGCATCCGGACTCTGGCTTCAAGGATTGGCGTCGGCACCGAATCGGCACGCGGAGCTGATCGAGCAAGGGGAAGAACAAGGGCAGCCAACGGTGCCACGCCATGAACCGGAAGACGATCCGCCTGTCCGTCTTGCCGTCGGACGATTGTCTGCTTGCGTGCTCTCAGTTGCCGCCGGCCTGGTGGCTGGGAATGGCCAGTCGATCCAGGTGTTCAGCTCCCATCTGCGGCCGACGGTGTCCCGCCATTTCCGGTGGATGCAGGACTACGGCATCGACGGCGTGTTCGTGCAGCGGTTCGCCACGAATCTGCGGCATGCCAAGCTGCTCGCCCACGCCACGAAGGTGCTTGGACACTGCCGCGACGGTGCGCTCGAACATGGGCGGGTGTATGCCGTGATGTATGACCTCACGGGCATGAAGCGGGGGCAGCTCGGCGATGTCGTGGATGACTGGCGTCTGCTCCGCAGCCGCATGGGCATCGGCGACGACCCGGCCTCGCTCCAGACGCATGGCAGGCCGCTGGTCGCCATCTGGAGCATCGGCTTCAATGATGACCGCGACTACACGCTGGCGGAGTGCCGCGAGCTCATCGCCGCGCTCCAGGCCGATGGCTGCTCCGTGATGTGCGGCGTGCCCACCGGCTGGCGCACGCTCGACAGGGATGCCGTCGTAGATTCGACGCTTCACGAACTCGTGGCGATGTGTGATGTGGTCAGCCCGTGGACCGTTGGCCGCTACGGCAATCCCGCCGACGTTGTTCGGCATGCCGAACGCGACTGGAAGCCCGACATCGCATGGTGCGCCGAGCGCGGCATCGATTACCTGCCGGTCGCGTTTCCGGGCTTCAGTTGGCACAACCTGAGGGGCGGGCCGCTCGGCCAGATTCCCCGCCAGAAAGGGCGACTCTTCTGGAGCCAGGTGGTCGAAGCACGGCGGGCCGGTGCGAAAGGGCTGTATGTGGCCATGTTCGACGAGGTGGACGAGGCGACGGCGATCTTCAAGTGCGTCGATCCGCCGGCCGGCCCGCTGGCCAAGCAGTTCGTCGGCCTGGAGGGCATGCCTGGTGATTTTTACCTGCGCCTGGCCGGCGAGGCCGGCAAGGTGCTTCGCGGTGAGCGGCCCCCCTCCGCACAGCCGCCCGGGGCCATGACGCCTCCGCAGGAATAGTCGTTCACGTCACGGCCCACTCCGGGCCTGCTTGTAGACGAAACACTTGCGCCGCGCGATGCTTCATTCTCTTCGCGGCTTATTCAGAACCCGTTCTTACCCACAGATTCTGCTGAAGACTCTCGCATTTCTGCGTCGGTACATCACGGAAGTAAGAATCGCGCCGCAACCCGCGGCGATGAGCGCCCAAGTCGAGGGCTCGGGCACGGCCACCATCGTGAGGGTCTGCCCCGAAAGATCGTAGATGAAGTCGTACTGCGTGAACGGGGCGATGCCGGTGTTGAGGTAGTAGGGGCCTTCCTTGTATTGTACGTCCACCTTGTCGCTGCCCGAGGTCGTCAGATCCATAAACTTCGGCCACTCCCCCGTCACGAGGCTGCTGCCGCTCACCACGACATTCGCCCCGTCCCTCACTCGCTTGCCGGAATCATGCGTGAGGTCGGACGGAAACTGGATGTTCGTGCCGGAATGGATGGTGGTCGAGGCGCCCGTGTCGAAGATGAAGCCCGTCGGCTGCTTGAACTCGTGCGTGCCGGAGGTGACCGACAGCGAGCCCGTGACGACCAGATTGTCGTAAAACAACACTCCTGCCGGCGAGGTGCCGTTTTTGGAATCGACGTTGAGGGCGAACGAGGTGGCGACCGTTGCGGCGAGGGCAGTATCGGCCGCCGAGAGACCAAACTGCACCCACGGCGTTTCGTCGGAGGCATGCACGCGAAATCCGGCCGACACACCCGGCCCGTAGAGCATTTGGGCGGCGAGTTGGTCGATGCCCGCCTGTCCGCGCTTCGGAGCCATGCCGAAGTCGCCGTAGAAGACCTGCTCGATCGGCGGCGGGCTCGTGCCGCTCGGCAGCGGCCAGAGCTGCTGGGTACCGGATTTCGTGTCGATGATCGACGTGGTCTGGCCGACGATCGCGCTCGCGGCGGTGAGGAGCGGCGTGGCTGCCGTTCCGCTCGCGAAGAGTTGCACCGTCGTGGTGGCGGCGGAGCCCGTGTACACATGGCCGCTGTCGAACGATTGGGAGAACGTGCCGCCGGTCGTTGTCCAGGTGGGGCCCCACCACGGGCTCGCGGTGCCGCTGGCAGCGGTGCTGCTGGTATAGGTGGCGTAAAACCCGTTTCCACCGGTGTCGAACTCGAAGAGCTGCGGCGTGGAGCCGCCGCCGAGCGTCACATAGATGCCGAGCTTGCGCGGACCGCTCGTGTCGCCATTGATGTGCCGCCAGTGGAGCGGCACCTGGATCGGGGTCGTAATCGTGGAAAAACCCTGGGCTCGGGCCGGCGAGCCAGCGACCGCGCCACCGAGAACCGCAAGGCACCCGAGCAAGAGGCAGCGGATTCGCAGCGGCACCATGGGCGTTCGTATCATCGCTGTCGTTCCATACGCGGGCGTCCGCCACGCTTTCGTCGCCGCCACATCAAGCCACCACCGCAGGCGAGGCCGGCGAGGGCGATCGCGCAGGCGGCAGGTTCCGGCACGGGGGTGATGATCACGGAGAAGATTTCCGGGGACGCCGTGCTGTCGAGCCGGGAGCTGGTGTTGGGCACACTGGAGACGATCCCGCCGAAGATGTAGCCGATCGTGCCGCTCCCCAAGGCCAGCAGTTCGTCGAGCTTGAACACGCCGTTCTCAAACATCACGTTCGCCGGCATGCCGGGGCTGGCGAAGAACTTCGCTTCCGCGCCATACAGCGAGAAGGTGCGGGTGCCGGATTCGATTGGCGTGAAGGGGTATTCGCCCACGTACTGCTGACTGTAGCCGCCGGCGAGATCGCGAGTCACGGCGGTGATCTGGTTGGTGAAGGGATACTCCGCTTGATAGGCGAGCGCGCCGGACTGCGGGTCGTAGGTGTTGGCCGTGATGCCGCCAAACATGAACGTCGTGAAGTCGCCCGTGCTGCCGGAATACACGCTCAGGTTTGCCGATGCGTATTGGTTCATGGGCTGCACGAAACTGTCGGCCGTCGACGTGGTGCCGATCATGGTGGGCGTTCCGGTCGCCGAGATCTCCACCGGCAGCGTCCACACGCCGTTGCCGGCGGACGACACGGTGCCCGTTCCCGTGGCGAGCGCAGTGCCGGTGAACACGCCCGCGTAGGCGATCATGCCTTCCTGCACGGCGGCGGGGTCGTTCGGGTCGCGGCGGATGCTGGGCACGACGTTGAGATCGCGACGCCGAAACAGCGTGTCGTCGCCGGGCTCCGGCGACGCGCTCATCGGAGTGTACGAGAGCGTGGGAGAGCCCCCTTCAGTGCCAGGCGTGTAGTCCACCGTGAAGCTGCGGACCTGCGACGTGTAGATGCCGTTGGAAGCGCCGGTGTAAGGGCCTTGGAAGTTCTGGCCGAAGACCAGGTGCACCTGGTCGTTCGCCGTTCTCAAGGTCTCCCCGCCCGTGACGGTGAAGAAATCGTTTGATCCGGAAACCTGGGTGACGGCGCTCGCGGGCAGACTCGTGGGCACAGCCGCCGTGCCGCTTTTGACCCAGCCGACCAGCTCCGGCAGGTGGATCGCGGTGAGCGAGTTGTGGGTGACGAACGAGCCGCTGGAAACGATGGTCGTGGAACCGGTGATGGAGCTGTACGACGCGGAGGTCAGGATCGACCCGTAGCCGCCGGCGACGAAGAAGCCGTCGCCGCGTTGGAACGACTGGGTGTTGGTGGCGGAAAGCCTGCTGAGCTGATCGAGCGAGAGGCTCGTGCCATCGGCCAGCGATCGGCGCCACGTCTGCTTCGTGACCGGATTGACGACGTAGACGTCGACGTTCTGCCGGTTGGGAGGAAAATTCGCCTCGCCGCTGTTCGTGAAATCGTGCATCCCATTGGTGCGGCCCGCGACCATCACCCATTCGTCGTCATAAACGGCCGAGGCGAAGGATTGCAGTCCGGGGAGCGGGTTGGCCGGGTCGGACCACGTGTGGCTCTGCAGCGTGATCTGGTAGCCACGGCTGCCCGCGGACCAGTTCGTGACCGAAGAAAAGCCGGCCGACCCGGTGCCCGTGACCGTCTGATCCTGTGCCTGAGCCGAGGTGACGAGCGGCAGCAGCAGGCACGCGAGCCACGCTCGGCGAAGTCGCGGCACGGCGACCATGCGAACGAACCTCACGAAAGAGCTGACGGACGCGGTCCGCCAGCCGGCTTCCGCCGCCGCATCATCCAGCCGCCTCCCGCGAAGCCGGCGAGGGCCATGGCCCATGTCGAGGGCTCGGGCACGGCGGTGAAGTTGAGCACGACATCTTGCCCGACGAGGGAGGTCGTGAAGAAGCCACGGCCGGTCGGGGAGAGTGCGTTGCCCAAGGAGTCAAGGAGTGAGCCACCGACCGAAAGGTTGCCGATGTTGTTCGTTGTGCCCGTCGTGAGGTCGTAGATCGTCCACGAACGGTTCACGTTCCAAAACGCATCCGACCAGAGGACGGAACTGCCCAGGGCGTCGAACGACAGGGCGAGCGTCGTCGCGTTGGCAAAGTCGAGGTTGCCGGTTGGCATGACGACCTGGTCGTAATTCACACCCGCCGAGCCCGTTGTGTTGGCGATCAGCTCCCAGTTGACTTGCGGGACGTTCTCATCGCCCCGATACGTGAGGTTGCCGTTGAACGTCTGGATGCCGGGCGAATTGCCCGGGGAGTGGACTCCCCCGATCACGGCGTTGCCGCCGACCGTGCCCGTGCCGCTCAGCGAGCTGACGGCGTCGACCAACAGATCGCCCGCGATCGAACCGTCGAGCCGAAGGCCGCCGCCACTACTCACGATCGTCTCGCCCGTGTAGGTGTTCGCGGCCGTGAAACGGAGCGTGCTTTGGACTTCCACCGCACCGCTGCCGCTGATCACGCCGGCGTAGATGCCGCCGTTGACGAAGGTGACCTGAGCGTTATTGGTGATCGCCCCCTGCAGCGAATCGGGCGTGCCGATCAACGTACCGCCGGAGACGACCGTTCCGCCCGAGTAGGTGTTGGTGCCGGTGAGGTTCAGGAAGCCGGAGCCCAACTTCGTCAGCGAGCCTCCGGCACTCGTGAGGTTCGAAGCCACAAAGACAGAGTGTTCACCCGTGTCAATCCGATACTGCTGGCCGGCAGCCGTCGAGAAGCGATCCGAGTAGTCGGTGGCGTTGTTCGAGACGTACTGCAGCGTGCCGCCGCCGAAGGAGATCGTGCCGGTCGAACCGAGGGCGCCGGCCGACGTAAGCGCGAGGGTGCCCGCGTCGATCGCGATGCCGCCACTGAACGAGTTGCTCCCGGACAGCGTCAACGCGCCGCCTCCAAGCTTCGCGAGCGAACCGCCGAAGCTTGTCAGGTTCGAGCCGAGCGTCACGCTCCGACCGTTGGTGTCGATTCGGTACTGCTGGTTCGCCTCGGTCGAGAACCGCCCCGAGTAGTCGGTCGTGTTGCTCGCCGAGTATTGCAGTGCGCCGCCGCCGAACGAGATCGTGCCGGTCGTGCCAAGGGCATTCACCGAGCCGAGGGCGAGCGAGCCGGCGTTGATCGCCACGCCGCCGGAGGTCGAGTTGTTGCCGGAGAGCGTGACGACGCCGTCCCCGATCTTCGTGAGGCTGCCCGAGCCAGTCATCGCACCGGAGTAGGTGCCGCTGGTCGCCTGGTCGAACGTGACGGCCGCGTTGTTCGTGATCGCGCCCTGCAGGCTCGACGTCGTGCCCACGAGCCGACCGGCGGAAACCGTCGTGCCGCCTGAGTTGGAGTTGATGCCGGAGAGCGTGAGCGTGCCGCTGCCGACCTTCGTGAACAGGCCGCTGCCGGAGAGGCCGCCCGAGTAGGTCGTGCTCTGGTTGTTGCCGCCGACCGTGAGGGCGCTCGAGCCGAGCGCCACGTTGGCGGCCCCGGCCAGCGAGCCGATCGTCTCGCTGCCGCCGAGCGTGAGGGCCCCGCCGGCCGATCCGGTCACCGCCACGGCGGTCGTCGCGGCGAGCCGGCCGGCCGAGCCGAGGGTGAGGGTGCCGGATGTGAGATTGAGGGTCGTGCCATTCGACGTGCCGTTCAAGGAGGCATTGCCCGTCACGATCATCGTGCCCGAACCGAGATTGGCCGTCACCGTGCCGCCGCCGAGCGTGTAGTTCGCGGCCGTCACCGTGCCCGATCCCGTCAGCGAACCGCCCGAGATCGCGAAGGACCCGACAGTGTCGGAGTTTCCGCCGAGGGCGAGCACACCGCCCGCCACCGTCACCGCCGACGAGTCGGCGAGCAGATTCGATCCGCCGAGTGAAAACTGTCCGGTACTCACCGTCGTCGTGCCGGTCATGCTGCTCGCAGCGGAGAGCGTGAAGGTGCCACTGCCGACCTTCGCGAGATTGCCAGCGCCGGTGATCGAGCCGGCGTAGGACGTCGAGCTGGCGTTGCCCGCCGTAAGCGTGGCGCCGGAGGCGATATCGATCGTGCCGCCGGAGCCGGCGAGCGAGGCCACCGTGTCGCTGCCGCCGATCGAGAGGCGGCCGGTGTTGACCGTGAGCGAGGCCGTGTCGGCGAGCGTGTTGGCCGAGGTCGTGGCGACCGTGCCCCCTCCAACGACGATCGCCGTCGAGGCGAGCGTGACGCCGTTGGCCGTCGTGAAGGCACCCGAGTTGACGGTCGTTGTGCCGGACCAAACCTGGCTGGCGTTCACCTGCACGGCCGAGTTGCGGCCGCCCGCCACGGTGAAATCGACATTGGCCTGGGTGGGGGCATTCGAACCGAGGGCGGTGTTGAGCGTGAGATTCGTGACGGTCGCAGTGTCGCTTCCGTAGACGGTGTAGTCGACGCTGTTGTCGTTGTAGATGGGTCCGCTCAGGATCAGGCTGCCGTTGACGGGATTGAGTTCGATCCCGCCGGCGCCGTCCTTCCCGCCAGACAGTGGCATGGTGACGGTCTGGGTGGAGGAGCTTTTGTTCTCCACTCGTAATTTGAAATTGATACCGAAGTCACCCGTGGCCAGGAGCGTGCGTGCTACGGGGAACGTCGTGTCCCAAAAGATGTCGTTGTTATCGCGCCAACCGCCGTAGTCGTTCGTGAGGGTGGGGGCGGTTGTGTTCGCCTTGAACACCAGGCTGTTTCCAAAACCCCACGATGGCGGCGATTGCCAGTTGGCGTTGTCGCTGAAGTTGCCATTGCCGGCGCCACCCGTCCAGAAGTTGTCGGCCGCCGGCGCGGGCAGCGGGGCGACGGCCAGCAGGGCCTGGATGAGAAGCACGGCAGCAATCCGGCCGCGGAGGCCGACGCGTGAGCGAGCAACAGTGTGCGTCATGATGGTGATGTGGCGGGTGGGAGTGGCCCGTAGAGGAGATGGCTGTCATCTAACCGGAGTGCAAACCTCATGCCGGCAGGGGTTGGCTGGGGGCGGGTTTGGAATAAGACTTGGGAAACAAGGGTAAATTCGTGATCCAAGCGGCCTTCTTCGCGCGGGCGGACAGATCGCCGGTGGGGCGAATCGCTCCGGATCGGCCACGGCGGCTGGGGCGATATGGCTCACCACAGCGAGGGGGTGTGGGGCGATTCGCCCCACCTGGACTGAGGACCCTATGCGAACACTCGCCGGCCGCCACAGGCCGCGCGCGGATCCGTCTGATTCGATCCGGGATCACCGCGGCCGCGATGCCCGCTGAGCGTTATCCAGCGAGCAACGACTGCTACAAGGTTCCGTAAAAATACTGGTTCGGGACAGTGAGTATCGAAGAGCGTGCAAGGTCATGGGAGTCCGAGGGCGACCCGAACAAAGCGATGCAGCGGCCTCGCGATGATGCCAAGCGGTGCGGATGATCGCGTGGTCGCGAGCCGCTGATCGCCGGTTTTCCACCGTTTTAAACCCGATGCCAATTCCGCACGCAACTGAAGCGACCGCCGCAACCGAAAAGGTTCGCGACTACTTGCTCATTCTTGAGCATCCTGACGGCAGCCCGAAGGCGGCATGGTTCCAGTCGCTCGGCTACGCCGCGATCGTTGGCATGAACTGGCCAGCGATCTCTTGGCTCTTGCCGACACATGCGAGCAATTCGTTACCTTCCGGACGCCGTTCGGCGTAAAATACGTCGTGAAAGGTCAAATCAGTCGTGAATCCCGATCCCCCAAATCTCTCGATGAACGAATCCACAACGCTCTCCTGGTGGTGGCTCGAGTGAGATCCAGTCATCATCCGGTGAGAGCGACGTTTTTGAATCAGGCGTTCAGTCACCCGAGAGTAACTCATCCCGTCATGACGCACCGCATCCTGCTGATCACCTCGGACCTCATGGCCACCAGCCGCATGGCCGGTATGGGCCCGGAGACCGGCGCTACGATTGAGATTCTGGCGTCGCCCGCGGGCACACCGCAGGGAGCCACCTACGACGTCGTGCTCCTCGACCTCCAGTCGCTCGCGGGCGACATCGCCTCACATGTCGCACGGGCGCGGCAACTCGGCGGCCCGGCGGCGACGGTGGTCGCCTACGGGCCGCATGTCTGGAAGGACAAACTCGACGCGGCAGTCGCAGCCGGCGCCGACGATGCCGTGAGCCGAGGCGAGATCATGGGCGGACTGCCAGCCCTGCTCGCCCGTTGGTGCAGCCGCTGACGCTCAGCTCTCGCTGCCGGGCTCGTCGATCACGACCTCGTCGAGCTCGGTACCGTCGACGTCCTGCCGGAGGAGCATGTAGGCCGCGGTGGCGATCGCCCAGAAATATCCCCATCCAAACGACGAGAGCAGCGTGGCGAGGCCGCGACTCCAGAAGGAGATTGCCTTCACGCCCCAACTCGCCGCCTCCGTCCCCGTGCCGGCGAGTCCGTCGAGGACCGCCGCCGTGCGCTCGTGGCCCATCCCAAAACTCGCCGCCCACATCGCCAGGGTGCCCGTGGCGTCGGCGAACAGGCCGGCCGCGGCAAGCGCCGGTACCGCCACGAGGAGCGCCACGAGCGCATAGAACGCATAGTGCAGCGGTCGCTGGTAGAGGTAGGAAAACGCGGTCGAGATCGCCTGAAAACTATCGCCCCGCTCGACGCCCACGGCCGCCACCATCAGCGGCCAGCCCGCCACGACCCCGACGGCGAGGATCGCCAGCACGACCGCGCCGAGCAGCACGAGCGGCCAGACCGCGCCGGCGAAGGCGAGGCCCCACTCCGTTCGCATCGCGAGTCCGAGCAATGCCCCGGGAACGCTCAGCGCCAGGATGCCGAAAAGGACGAACAGCACGGAGTTGAACGAGGGGAGCCACTTGCGGGACCCGTAGAGCGTGGCCCCGATGGGTCCCGGCGGTTCCTCGCCCACGAGCTTCAGCGCCACGTGCCGAGTGATGCCGGTGCCGAAGATCGACCAGACGAGCACGAACCAGCCGATCCGAGCCAGTGCCCCGAGCCGCTCGCTCCACAAGGCGGTCGGGCTGAAGGGAACGCTCACGAGCGTCACCAGTTGGGCGAGTGGCCGAGGCAGCCGCCGGCCCCAATCGTGGAGCCAGGGCGCCGCGGCGACGCTCGGCGCCAGCGGAGTCGCCACCGCTCCCCCAGCGGCACCCGGCAGTACCAGACCTCCGACATCGCCTGAGGTGACCATGCCGTCCGCGGCCGCGAGTCCGAGTGAGTCGCACGCCGACCATCCGGCCCACGTGGCCACCGCGCCCAGCGCCGCCAGCAGAATCACCGTCGGGGAAAAGGCCACGCCGGCCGCTCGAAAGAGCAGCCACCATGGGAAGGCGTCGCTCCAGCGAATCTCGTGAACGATCGTGCCGGACGGACGATGCTCTGACGTCATAGCGCGGGTACCTTGCGGATGCGCGTCGGCCGGACACCTGCCGCCCGCACGGGAGCGGGAGTATACGCCGCGCGGGCGAAACGTGCCGTCAGCCGTCGTCCTCGGCGTCTGCCGGATCGCCCTGGGGCTCGCCGGGCCCCGGCTTCCGCGGCTGGGGCACGCCGTAGCCCTCGTCGAGCCAGCGGCCCAGGTCGATCAGCCGGCAGCGGTCACTGCAAAACGGGACCGTCGGCGTGGTCTTCAGATCGACGTGGCCGTCACAGACCGGGCACTTGGGCATGCGTCAGCCCTCCCCCGAGCCCGATTTTTTGGGCCCTGAGTCTCCGGTCGAGCCCGACTTCTTCCCGCCGTCGCCCCCCGAGTCGGCCGCGGCGCCCTTCTTGTAGGACTCGCTGCGGTAATCGGTCTTGTAGAAGCCGGATCCCTTGAACACGATCGCGCCGCCGGCGCCGATCAGCCGCCGCAGCTTCTTCTTGCCGCACTTCGGGCAGGTCTTCTTCACGGCGTCGGTCATCGACTGAAACAGCTCGTAGGCATGCCCGCAGCCGTCGCAGACGTAGTCGTAGGTCGGCATCGCTCACCCTCCCTTGGCCACGATCACCTGGGCCGGACGGACCACCCGGTCGTGGAGTTTGTAGCCCCGGCTCGCGGTGCCCACGATCGTCCCGGCGGCGACGCCGGGCACCTCCTGCTGCAGGATCGCGTCATGCACGGCCGGGTCGAAGGCCGAGCCGTCGGTCTCGATCGTCTGACAGCCGTGGCCGGCGAGCAGCTTCTCGATCTGCTGGGCTGCCATCCGGAAGCCGGACCGCAGGCTCTCGACGTCAACCGTCTTTTCCGCGGCCTCGATCGCCCGCAGCACGTTGTCGAGCACCGGCAGCAGGTCGCGGAGCACGTCGATCTCGCGATACCGCTGGGCATCCTCGTATTCCCGCCGCGACCGCTTGCGGAAGTTTTCCAACTCCGCCTGCACGCGGAGGAGCCGCTCCTGCAACTCGCCGACCTGCGACTCCTCGGCAGCCGCGCTCGTGACCTCGGCACCATGCTCCGCATCGGCAGGCCGGTCGTCGTGTTCGTGGTGATCGCTACCCATCATCGTGCCTGCTCCTCGTGTTCCCCTTGAGTTTCCTTGCCCTGGAAGTATTCGGCAAGCCGGCTGAAGAACGACGACCGCTTCACGCTCACGGCGGCGTTTTCTTCCTTGGCGAGCTCGCGGAGGAGTTCCTCCGCCCGCGGCGAGAGCGTTTTCGGCACCTCGACGTGGACGTGCACGTGCAGGTCGCCGATCCCGCGGCCCCGTACCTCAGGCATGCCCAGGCCCCGCACGCGGACGACATCGCCGCTCTGCGTGCCACGGGCGATCTGCAGCGGCTTGGCCCCGTCGAGCGTGGGCACGTCCACGGTCGCGCCGAGCGCGGCCTGCGTGAAGCTGACCGGCACCTCGCAATGGAGATCGCGACCGTTGCGGGTGAGGAAGGGATGGTCCTCGATCTCGATCACGCAGTAGCAGTCGCCGGGAGGACCGCCTCCGCCGCCGGGTTCGCCCTCGCCGGCCAGCCGCACCCGCACGTCGCTGTCCACGCCGGCCGGAATCGTTACCCGCCGCTCGACGTGCTCTTCGGCCACGCCGGCGCCGCCGCAATCGGGGCACTTGTCGCGGATCACGCTGCCGGCTCCCCGGCATGCAGGGCAGGTCGTCTGCAGGCGGAACACACCGGCCGACTGGATCACCTGCCCCTTCCCGGCGCAGTAGTCGCAGGCCTGGGGCTTCGTGCCTTTCTTAGCGCCCGTGCCGTCGCAGGTGCCGCACATCTCATGGCGGTTGAACTCCACCGTTTTGGTGACGCCGCGAGCCGCCTCGACGAGGGAGAGCGACACCTGGCAGAAGACGTCACGGCCCTTGCGGGCCCGACTGCCCCGACCGCGACCGCCGGCGAAGGCCTCGCCGAAGATCCCGCCGCCGAACATGTCTCCGAAGGCCTCGAAGATGTCCGACATGTCGTTGAAATCGTGCTGACGGCCTCCCTGCAGGCCCGCATGGCCGTAGCGGTCGTATCGCGACCGGAGGTCAGCGTCGGAAAGCACCTCGAAGGCCCGCGCGGCCTCCTTGAAACGGGCCGCGGCCTCCTCGTTGCCCGGATTCTTGTCCGGATGGAACTTGATCGCGAGTTTGCGATAGGCGTCGGTGATCTGAGCCGACGTGGACCGTCGCTCAACACCGAGCACTTCGTAATAATCCCGCTGATCGCCCACCTGCACGCCCTCGTCACCGGCCTCTCATCCGACTCCGGCCTCTCCCTGAAGGAGGAGGCGAGGGCTCAGTCCGTCCCTACCGCACGCTGCCCTCGATCTTCCGCTTCTTCGCTTCGTCCTTTTCGAGGTTGGTGACGAGCGCCTCGGTCGTCAGCAGGAGGCCCGAGATGCTCGCCGCGTTCGTCAGCGCCACGCGAACCACCTTCACCGGGTCGATGATTCCGGCCTTGAGCATGTCGACATACTCGCCCTTGTTGGCGTCGTAGCCGATGTTGATGTCCTTCTGGGCCACTTCGTCGGCCACCACCGCACCATCGATGCCGCCGTTTTCGGCGATCTGCCGGATCGGGGCCTCGAGGGCATGGAGGATGATGTCGACGCCGATCTTCTCGTCGCCCTTGGCCTGCGAGCGAGCCTTCTCGACCGCCTCACGGCAGCGGAGCAGAGCCACGCCGCCACCGGGGACGATCCCCTCTTCGACGGCGGCACGGGTCGCGTGGAGGGCATCCTCGACGCGGGCCTTCTTCTGCTTCATCTCCGCCTCAGTGCCGGCACCGACGGACACGATCGCGACGCCGCCGGTCAGCTTCGCCAGCCGCTCCTGCAGTTTCTCGCGGTCATACTCGCTCTCGGTGTTCTCGATCTGCGTGCGGATCTGGTGCACACGGGCCTGCACGTCCGACTGCTTGCCGGCGCCCTGCACGATCGTGGTCTCGTTCTTGTCGATGGTGACGCTCTTGGCCTTCCCGAGGTGGGAGAGGTCGAGGCTCTCGAGCTTCAGCCCGAGGTCTTCGCTGATCAGCGTGCCGCCCGTGAGCGTGGCGATGTCGCCGAGCATCGCCTTGCGGCGGTCACCGAATCCCGGAGCCTTCGAGGCGCAGATGTTGAGCACGCCCCGGAGCTTGTTGACCACGAGCGCCGTCAGCGCGTCGCCGTCCACGTCTTCGGCGATGATCAGAAGCGGCTTGCCCGACTGGGCAACCTTCTCGAGCAGCGGCAGCAGATCGCGAAGGTTCGAGATCTTCTTCTCGTGAATCAGGATGAGTGCGTCGTCGAGCTGACACTCCATCTCCGCCGGCTTGTTGATGAAGTAGGGCGACACGAAGCCCTTGTCGAACTGCATGCCGTCGACGAACCGCACGGTCGTCTCCATCGTCTTGCCTTCTTCGACGGTGATCACGCCGTCCTTGCCGACCTTCTGCAGGGCCTCCGACAGCAGATCGCCAATCCCGCGGTCATTGTTGGCGCTGATGGCGCCCACCTGGGCGATCTCCTCCGGCCGCTCCACCTTGCGAGCCATCTCCATCAGCCGCTGCACGGCAGCCGCGACGCCCTTCTCGATGCCCCGGCGGACGGCCGTCGGATTCGAACCGGCGGCCACGTTCCGCGTGCCCTCACGGAAGATCGCCCGCGCAAGCACGGTCGCCGTCGTGGTGCCGTCGCCGGCAAGGTCGGACGTCTTCGAGGCCACCTCGTTGACGAGCTTCGCTCCCATGTTCTCGAACGCGTCTTCGAGATCCACTTCCTTGCTCACGGTGACGCCGTCCTTGGTCACCGTCGGACCGCCGTACGACTTGTCGATGATCACGTTGCGGCCAGCCGGACCCATGGTCACGGCCACGGCGCCTGCCAACTTCTCCACGCCCTTGAGCAGTTTGGCGCGGGCGTTGTCGTCGAACATCAGTTGCTTGGGCACGGAACGGTCTCCTGAATACGGACGGAAATGCTGGAAGGATTGGAAAGAAGAATCAGGACAGGACCTTGGCGAGAATGTCGGTCTCGCGGAGGATCTTCACCTCGTGGCCGTCAACCTCGATGTCGCTGCCCGAGTACTTGCCATAGATCACCTCGTCGCCGACCGACACGGACAGAGCCGCCCGCTGGCCACTTTCGAGCAGTTTGCCCGGGCCGAGGGCGACGACATGCCCGCGCTGCGGCTTCTCCTTGGCCGAGTCGGGCAGCACGATGCCGCCGGCAGTGCGCTCTTCCGCCTCCACTGGCTCCACCACCACACGGTCGTCGAGCGGACGGATTTTCAGGTTCTTGGCTGCCATCTCGTTGGTCTCCGGTTCGAGTTGAAAAAGCTGTTTGTTGGTCGAAGTCACACAAGCGTCCGGGCCGACGCTCACATCATGCCGCCCATACCACCCATGCCACCCATGCCACCCATGCCCGGCATGCCGCCGCCCATTCCGCCCATGCCACCCATCCCGTGATCGTGGCCGTCGCCACCGGCGGGCTCCTCATCCTTCGGGATCTCGGTGATGAGTGAGTCGGTGGTGAGGAGCAGGGCCGCCACGCTGGCGGCGTTTTGCAGGGCTGTTCGCACGACCTTGGCCGGGTCGATCACGCCGGCGCTGACGAGGTCGCAATACTCTCCCTTGTCGGCGTCGTAGCCGTCATTTTTACCCTTCATATGCCTGACGCGATTGACCACGACCGACCCGTCGGTGCCCGCATTCTCGGCGATCGCCTCGAGCGGATACCGCAGGGCATTCCTGACGATCGACACGCCCATTTTCTCGTCCCCTTCGAGGTCGAGCTTTTCGAGCGCCTTCTCGCTGCGAAGCAGAGCCACGCCGCCGCCGGGAACGACGCCTTCGGAGAGGGCCGCCTGCACGGCGCTCTTGGCGTCGTCGATGAGGGCCTTGCGCTCCTTCATCTCCGTCTCGGTCGCGGCCCCCACGTTGATCTGGGCCACGCCACCGGCGAGCTTGGCGAGCCGCTCCTGGAGCTTTTCGCGGTCGTAGTCGCTGGTCGTCTTCGAGATCTCGTCGCGGATCTGGGCCACGCGGCCGTCGATCGCGGCCTTCGTGCCGCCACCGCTGACGATGGTGGTGTTTTCCGCCTCGATGATCACCTTCTTGGCACGACCGAGGTCGGTGAGCTTCACGCCGTCGAGCGCGATGCCGAGGTCCTTGAAGATGGCCTGGCCGCCGGTGAGCACGGCGATGTCGCCGAGCATGGCCTTGCGGCGATCGCCATACCCGGGAGCCTTCACGGCGACCGACTGAACGATGCCGCGGAGCTTGTTCACCACGAGCGTCGCCAGAGCCTCGCCCTCGACGTCTTCGGCGATGATCACAAGCGGCTTGCCCGCCTTGCTGATCGCCTCGAGGAGCGGCACGAGATTCTTGGCGCTCGAAATCTTCTCCTCGTAGAGAAGAATGAACGGGTTTTCCAGCTCGCAGACCTGGCTTTCCGCATCGGTCACGAAGTGGGGCGAGAGGAAGCCGCGGTCGAACTGCATGCCCTCGACGACGTCGACCGTGGTCTCGGCCTGCTTGCCCTCCTCGACCGTGATCACGCCGTCCTTGCCAACCTTGAGGAAGGCCTCGGAAAGCACGTTGCCGATCGTCGGGTCGTTGTTGCCGGCGATCGTGGCGATCTGCATCAGCTCTTTCTTGTTCTTCTCGTTGATCGGCGTGGCCATCGCCAGCACCGCCTTCGAGACCGCCTCGACCGCCTTGTGAATCCCGCGAGAGAGAGCCATCGGGTCGGCGCCCGCGGCGATCATCTTGATGCCCTCACGAAAAATCGCCTCGGCGAGGACGGTGGCCGTGGTGGTGCCATCGCCAGCGACGTCGTTGGTCTTGCTGGCGGCCTCCTTCACGAGCTGCGCACCGAGATTTTCGTACGGGTCTTCGAGATCGATGTCCTCGGCGACGGTGACGCCGTCCTTGGTCACTTTGGGCGAACCCCAGCCCTTGTCGAGGACCGCGTTGCGGCCGCGAGGGCCGAGCGTGCTCTTCACGGCACGGGCAAGTTTGGAAACGCCGGCGAGCAACGGCTGGCGAGCCTCGTCGTCGAACACCATCTGTTTGGCCACGGAAGACTCCTCTCGACTATCTGACGTTGTGGGTGACCGATTTGGCAGCCCATCCTCGGGATGCACGGTAGGAAAGCAACCCGCGTGCCACGAACGGCTGCGCGGGCATTGTTTTCTTATTTACGGGCATTTTTCGCAGGTCTGCGGCACCATGCCGCGAAACTCACCCAAGAAAGGTGCCGATTTGGCAGGACTGCCAGGCGGCTCTTTCATGGAGCCCACGAGATGGGACCCTCCAGCCCGCGAATGAAGGCGGCAAGCAGGTCGGCCGTGTGATCGGCGTCGTCGAGCGAGATCGTCTCCACCGCGGAATGCATGTAGCGGTTGGCCACGCTCACCAGCCCGGTCGCCACGCCCGCCCGCGTCGTCTGCAGCACGTTGGCATCGTTGGGCTGCGCGCGACCGCTGGCACCCGTTTGCACGGGAATGTCTCGGGCCTTGGCGGCGGCAAACAAGCGCTCGACCACGCCCGGGTGCATGTTAGGGCCACGATAGATGACCGGTCCCTTGCCCAGGGCGATGTCTCCCTCTGCCTTTTTGTCGATCGTGGGGCAGTCGGTGGCGTGGGTCACATCGACGGCGATCGCTACGTGGGGATCGACTCCGTAGCAACTCGTCTGCGCACCCCGCAGCCCGATCTCCTCCTGCACGGTCGACGCGACGAACAACGCGCAGGGCAGGGGCCCGGCGGCCACGGCCCGGCGAAATCCCTCGAGCACCGTCCACAGCCCCACCTTGTCGTCCATCGCCACCGAGCAGGCGAGATTGCGGCGGAGCAGCCGCACCTCCAGTTCGAGCGTCACCGCGTCGCCGACCCGGACCACGCTCTCGCAATCGGCCTTGCTCTCCGCCCCGATGTCGATCCACAGGTCCTTCATCTTGGGAACCTGCTTCCGCTCCTCCTCCGTGAGCAGATGAATCGGTTTGCGGGACATCACCCCGGTCACCGGGCCCGATGCCGTCCAGATGGCGACGCGTGCTCCGACGAGTTGGATCGGATCCCAGCCTCCGATCGGCTGGACGGAGATGAATCCATCGGCGTCGATGTATTGGACGATCAGGCCAATCTGGTCGCAGTGGCCCGCCAGGAGCATCCGGGTGGGAGCGGCGGCGTTTTTCGCGCCGATGACGTTCCCGTGGGAATCGGTCGTGACGGAGTCGGCACATCCGCCGAGATACTCGCGCACGAGCTGCTGGATCGGCTGCTCATACCCGGACGGGCTCGGGGTCTTGAGGAGACGGAACAGAAACTCGCGGGCGGCGGATTCCAAGGCGGAGGCTCCACGGGGAAGACGGGCGGATCAGGGCCAAGCAAGGCTTGCGAAGGTTGTACGCGATCGCCCCGTCAAGTCACAGCCGGCACGACCGCTCCGGCCGGCACGACCCGCGCACCCCGGCACCGCCACGCCCCGCGCTTTCCGCCGTGGGCTAGGCTCATTACGATCGACGACTTCCACCATCGAAAGCAGCGCCCCCCAATGACCTCTTCGGCAGAGCCCGTCCGTGTCGGTGTCGTCGGCCTCGGCACCGTGGGATCGGGCGTGGTCCGCCTCCTCGTCGAGTCGGCCGACCACATCTCCCGCCAGGCTGGCCGGCCGATCATCGTGGAACGGGCCGTCTGCCGCGACCCGGCCCGCGATCGGGGCCTGCGGCTGGCGGCCGATCGGGTGTCGACCGACATCCACTCCGTCTCCCGAGACCCGTCGATCTCGGTGGCCGCGCTGCTCGTCGGTGGGCTCGAGCCGGCCCGGTCGATGATGGTGGAGCTGCTCGAGAATGGAAAAGACGTCGTCACCGCCAACAAGGCGCTCCTTGCGGAGCATGGCCCCGAACTCTTCGAACTCGCCCGCCGCAAGGGCCGGTCGATCGCCTTCGAGGCGGCCGTCGCCGGCGGCATCCCGATCGTGGCCGCCATCGGTGAATGCCTCGCGGCCAATCGCATCGAGAGCATCCGCGGCATTTTGAACGGCACCAGCAACTTCATTCTCTCGAAGATGGAGGAGGACGGCTCCGACTACGCGGAAGTTCTCCGGCTCGCGCAGGCCAAGGGCTATGCCGAGGCTGATCCCTCGATGGACGTCGATGGCACCGACGCGACCCAGAAGCTCGCCATTCTCGCGCACCTCGCCTTCGGCGTGTGGGTGCCATGGGCCGAGATTCCGCGGACCGGCATCGAGGGCGTGGACAGCGACCTGATGAGCCATGCCGCCGAGCTCGGCTACCGCATCCGGCTGGTGGCGGTGGCCAGCCGCAGCGACGGCAAGCTCGCGATGCGGGTGGCGCCGGCGCTGGTCAAGATCGGCACGCCGCTCGCCGAGACCCGCGGTGCCTTCAACGCCGTGAGCATCGTCGGCGACGCCGTGGGCCGGATGTTCTTTCACGGCCTCGGCGCCGGTCAGATGCCCACCGCGTCGGCCGTCGTCGCCGACATCATCGACACGGTCGTGGGGCGGGCAGCCATCACGTTCCGGACTACCGGCGTGCTCGACGCCGACAGTCCGGCAGCGCGGATCAGCGGCGTGGACATGACGGAGAAGCACTTCCTGCGGGTCTGCGTCAACGACCGGCCGGGCGTCCTCTCACGGATCACGGGCATTCTGGGCGAGCATGGCATCTCGATCGCCTCGGTCATCCAGCACGACCCATCCGGCGCTGCCGGCGCGGCCGTGCCGCTCGTGATCATGACGCATGCCTGCGGCACGACGGCGATCCAGAAGGCCGTGGCCCACATCGACGCATCGGACGTCGTCTCGGGCAAGAGCGTCTGCCTGAGCGTGCTCGACGACTGACCTCACCACGGACGCCCCCATGAAATACCTGATCGTGATCCCCGACGGCGCCGCCGACATCCCGCAGGCGTCGCTCGTCCGAGGTCGCCTGCATGAGCCTCATGGGCTACGACCCGCTTGTGTATTTCACCGGCCGGGCGCCGCTCGAGGCGGCCGCCCAGGGAATCAGTCTCGGGCCCGACGACTGGGCCGTGCGGTGCAACCTGGTCACGATCGCCACCCAGCGGATGGACGACTTCACCGCCGGCCATGTGACGACGGCGGAGGCGACGGAACTGCTCTCCGCAGCGCAGCGCGGCCTCGCCGCCGACTTTCCCGAGCTCGCGGCGAGCTGGTCGTTCGTGCCCGGTGTCAGCTACCGCAACCTGCTCCTGCATCGGGGCACGGGGGCCGCGTCGCCCTTCGACGGCAGCCTCCGCGCGACCCCGCCGCACGACCTGCTGGACAAGACCGTCAGCGACGATTTTCCACGCGGCACCGGCAGCCGGTTGCTCACCGAGATCATGTCGCGAAGCGCGGCCTGGCTCGAAGGGCATCCGGTCAACAAGGCCCGCATCGCCGCCGGCAAGCATCCGGCGACGCACGTCTGGCTGTGGGGTGTGGGCCGGGCGCCGGCCATGGAGCCGTTCGCGACGAAGTACGGTAGGTCGGGCACGATGATCACCGCAGTCGATCTCCTTCGCGGCCTTGCGGCCCTCGCGGGCTGGAAGCGGCTGGAGGTGCCGGGCGCCACCGGCTATCTCGACACCGACTACGCCGCCAAGGGCCGGGCGGCGATCGCGGAGTTTGCCTCCACCGATCTGGTCTGCGTCCACGTCGAAGCCCCCGACGAGGCGAGCCACGAGGGCGACTGCGCCGCGAAGGTCAAGGCGATCGAGGAGATCGACGCCAAGATCGTCGCCCCGCTCGCGGCCCATTTGGCCGCAGCGGGGGAGCACCGCATTCTCGTCTGCCCCGATCACCCGACGTTCCTCGCCACCAAGACGCATTCCCGCGGATCTGTCCCCTTCGTGATGGCCGGCTCCGGGATCGCCGAGTCAGGACAGGCGACCTACGATGAGCTGTCCGCGGCTGCGAGCGGAGCGCGAATCGAGCCGGGCTGGACACTGATGGGTGAGTTTTTGGGAACGAAATCCGGGGCGGTTTCCTGAGAAGCGCGAGAGCGCAGGAGTCGAAAAAGCAGATGGCCCTCGTCGTGCAGAAGTTCGGTGGCACCAGCGTCGCCGACGCGTCCAAGATCAAGGCGGCCGCCCAGAAGGCGATCACGCGTCACCAGGCCGGCGACCAGGTCGTGGTCGTGGTCAGCGCCATGGGACACCAGACCGACATCCTCGTCGACCTCGCCAAGCAGATCAGCGACCGCCCCAGTGCCCGCGAGATGGACATGCTTCTCTCCACGGGCGAGCAGGTAAGCGTGGCACTCTTTGCGATGGCGGTTCAGGCGGCTGGCCACAAAGCCGTGAGCCTCACCGGCTCCCAGATCGGCATCCGCACCGACTCGACGCACACCAAGGCGCGGATCAGGTCGATCTCGACCGACCACGTCAAGCAGCTGCTCGACTCGGGAGCGATCGTGATCGCCGCCGGCTTTCAGGGAATCGACCAGAACGGCAACATCACCACGCTCGGCCGCGGCGGCTCCGATACCACGGCCGTCGCGTTGGCGGCCGTGCTCGACGCCGATCTCTGTGAAATCTATACCGATGTCGACGGCATCTACACGACTGATCCGCGTGTCCTCCCCGACGCGCGGCGGCTGGGCTCGATCTCCTACGACGAGATGCTGGAGCTCGCGAGCCTCGGTGCCGGCGTGATGCACTCCCGCTCGATCGAGTTTGCCAAGAAGTTTGGCGTGAAGGTGGTCGTGCGGTCGAGCTTCAAAGACATGCCCGGCACGCTGATCCTCGCCGCCGATCAGTCGGTCCGGCGGCCCGTGAGCGGCGTGGCACTCGCCAAGGACGAGGCCCGCATCACGCTCGAGGGGGCGCCCGACCAGCCCGGATCGAGCCACGCCCTCTTCTCGACGCTCGCCGAGTCGGGAATCGCGGTCGACATGATCGTGCAAAACGTGGGGCAGGGGGGGCGGGCCGACATTTCGTTCACCGTTCCGGAAGACGACCTTGCCGAGGCACTCGCACGGACGACACGCGTGGCGCAGACCATCGGAGCCGAGGGCGTGTCTCACGACGGCGAAATGGCGAAGGTGTCGGTCGTGGGCGTGGGGATGGAGGCCGAGGAGGGGGTCGCGGGCCGGATGTTCTCCGCACTCTCCGCCGAGAAGATCAACGTCCACATGATCACGACGAGTGAGATCAAGATTTCGGCGCTCGTCGATCGGACCGATGGCCCCGCCGCGGTGCGGGCCGTCCACAGGGCATTCGCGCTTCACGACGCCAACGGAGAGCCGAGCGGCTCGTCCGCGGCCGTGCCGCTCCCCAAGTCGAGCCCGCTCGACGTGGTTCGCCGACTCGAGGGAATGGAAGACCTCGCGATCGAAGACTGTCTGCTCGATTCCTCCCAGGCGCTCGTCACCTTCACCGATCTGCCCGATACGCCCGGCGTGGCGGCCGACGTTTTCGGCGAGGTCGGCCGAGCGGGCCTCGTCGTCGACATGATCGTGCAGAGCAATCCCCGAAACGGCCGGGCGGAGATCTCGTTTACCGTACCGGCCGCCAGCCGTGACAAGGCCATCGACGTCGCCGGCAGGATTGCCGCGGCCCGGGGTGCAGGCTTGGCCGACGTACCGCACGTCGCGAAACTCTCGATCACCGGCGTCGGCATTCGCAGCCACGCCGGCGTCGCCGACCGGCTCTTCAAGCCGCTCGCTGACGCGGGAATCAATCTCGATCTCGTGAGCACGAGCGAGGTCCGACTCAATGTGGTCGTCGCCGCGGAGCATGGCGAGAAGTCGCTGGGCGTGCTCCGCAAGGCCTTCGGGCTGTAGCGAATGCTCCCGATCGGTTCGCCGCGTGCGGTGTGCTCTCCGTCAGGAAGCCCCAAGCGCAAGCGCGGGGAATAGATTCTCCACGCCGAGACTCCCTCCGCACGAAGAGACGCGATGGCCCCTTTTCCGATCGGTCTGTTGATCGTGGAGGCTGCGTTCCTGGCCATGGCCCACGTCGCTGGTGGACCGCCCTGGACCGTCGTCGCCGGGCTCGCCTTCGCTGTCCTTGTCCTCGCTGGCAGGCCACGGAGTCCTGGATGGTACGAGCCGGTGTGGCTCATCCTCCCGAGCCTCTGCTGGCTCGCCGCCTTTTGGCTGACCGGGAATCGCGAACTGTTCTTTCCCTACACGATGTATCTCGCCGCGCATGCGGCGCTGAGCGCGAGCTCCCGCGGCCTGTTTCCCGCGTGTGTCGCAGGTGGGCTCGTCGTCGCCACGTTCCTCGTGATCCGCAGTCTTCAATCGGCCACGCCTCGCGTGCTCGCGATCGAGGCGGTCGCCGCCGGGGTGATCCTCGCGGCGACCTGCATCGCGCTGGTCCGTCGCAGCCGGTCGCTCCGCGACGACGGGCTGATTCTCACCGCTGCCTCGGTGGCGGCTCTCATGAGTTTGAGGCTGCCGAACTGACCCGAAGAGAATTCCCCCAAGACACGCGCAGGGGTGCTCAGCTGCGAGGGTGATTTCCTCGGGCCGACTGGATGATACGGATGACGTCCCACAGGACCACGTCGCAGAGCAGCGCCCAGAGCGCGAATGCACTCCAGGCATACCCGGCGATCGCAAACGTCGCGAGGTTGAGGAGCCTGAACACCACACGCCCCTGAGGGTACATTCCGTCGGGCCCCGCGCTGGTGTCGGCACCGAGCCACGAACCGCCGTAGGCAAGCCAGACGAGCGCGAGCAGCGCCAGAGATCCTGCCAGCACGACGAACAGTCCGCCACGCGCCCGCCGCGCGATCCGCGGCGCGATCGAAGGGGGAACGTCCAGTGTGGCGGCAGTCGCCGCAAGCGTCGCTGCGGCAAGGGTCATGCTGCCGCACCACGTCAGCGTGGCAAGGCCGATCTGCGCCCACGCTGGAATCGTGAGCCAGCGAGCGCACGTGGCCGCCAACGCCAGCCCGGCGGCACATGCGATGCCCATGTGCCCACCCTCTCTTTGCCAGACTCTCGGCACACCAGCCAAACCGCGGCCCCGCACCACGCTGAGCAGCAGCAGTTCGGACCCCAAGCAGATTCCCCAGGCCGGGCCCCAGCGCTCCACCCCAGCCCGGACCGCGGCGGTGGTCGTTCCCCACACGAGGGCCGTCCCCAGCAACAGGCTGAACGCCAGCGCTCCGATTCGGATCATCCAGCGGAATCGCGACAGACGAATGACGAGCGACCGCGGGGCCGTATCGTTTCCGAAGCCGGTCGGCTCGCGCCGAGCGGGGGTGGCTCGGGGAGGTCGCACGTGGCGGGCGTGCATGGGCTTGGCTGGCGGCATCATGGATACGGCGGGAGTACGCCGTCGAGCAATCAGCCCACTCCCGTGGAAGACGGCATCTCGGCGAGGAAGACATGTAGTGGAACGCCGTCCGCGCGTGTGGTAAATCCCTGACACTGGGTATGACGTTCGACGCACTGCTTTCCGTCGTGGAGTGAAGGCCTTGCCTTTGAGCTTTTGCTTTCGCCTTTGCGATCTTCGAAGCATCCGAGAACCGGATCGCTTCGATATTCCTGGGACGATGTGAACGACGATGGCGAGTGTGGACGGCTCGGGGATGGCGACCTCGCTCACGTCGAGCGTGAGCAGGCCGCCGTTGATCACGTCCACGGCGTCGTAGCCGGGGTTTGCATCGTGGCTGGCCCGGTCAACGTCGGCGGTGACGGCGCATCAAGTCGGGCAGTTGTGCAGGGCAGACGAACCCAGTGTCGAATGCATAGACCTTTGGCATGGCCACGATTTCGCGGGTGGGGTTCGGCGCTGCCTCCGGTGACGAAGCCCCAAGCGGGAGCGCGGGGAATACGTCCTCCACCCCGCCTCGTTCCGCGGCACCCTCACGCCATGCCACCCGTCTACCCGTCGCTCGCGCTCCGGGCTTCCTGAGCAGCCGATGCCACGGCTCGCTGAGCGCCACGCCGAGTGTTTTCGGCTTCGGCACGTGCCACCCGCGGATCCTCACGATCCAGACATTGTGCGCATCAGCTGCCTTTGACTGAGGTGCTCTCTCGTGACGCCTGGCCTCAGCCCGCGTCGCCGAGGACGCTCTCGAGCACCTCGTCCGACACGTAGATCGGGAGATTCGGCTCACAGGTCACCGCGACGGCGATCGCGTCGGACGGCCGCGAGTCGATCTCGACCACCTCGCCATCCTTGAGGACGCGAATCACGGCGAAGTAGGTGTGTTCCTTGAGTTCGGATATCACGACGTCCTGAAACTCTCCGCCCAGAAGTTCGACCGCGGCCACGAGCAGATCGTGAGTCAGCGGACGTGGCGACTGGTGATTCTTCACGCGACGATCGATGCTGGTGGCCTCGAACAGGCCGATGAGAATCGGAAATGTGCGGTCGCCATCGACCTCCTTGAGGTAAACGACCTGCTGGTCGTTGATCTCGCTGATGATGATTCGCGAGAGTTCCATCTGCACGCTCATGGCCCGGGCTCCACACGAGGGAGAGGTTTACGCATCCGTCCGGCTGCGACACCTCATTATCCCGAAGTGTATCCGAACCGACGGTGCAAGGCACCAGACCCGAGGTCCGCGAGCCCCGGTCAGGTCGCCGGCTTG
This sequence comes from Planctomycetia bacterium, assembly GCA_021414115.1. GTDB lineage: Bacteria > Planctomycetota > Planctomycetia > Pirellulales > UBA1268 > QWPN01. The sequence goes on along the minus strand of JAIOPD010000025.1, from coordinate 14,151 downwards.
CGGCCGCGGAGGTCGGCGAGTGCCGCCACGCCCTTGGCGAGTTTCGCCTCGAGTTCGGCGAGCTGGGCACGCTCTTTCGCGATCACGGCCTCCGGCGCCCGCGCTGCAAACTTCTCGTCGGCCAGTTTGGCCTGCTTCGCCCGGATGAAGCCCTCGGTCTTCTCGTTTTCCTTCACGAGCCGTCCGATCTCGGCGTCGACATCCACGAGGTCGGCAAGATCGACGAATACGTCGCAGCCCGCGGCGGATGCCGTCGCAGCCGCCGGCGGTGCCTCCGCATCGGGGCCCAGCGACTCGATCACGACGGTCGCCATCGACTCGATCGCCGGCCGCATGGGATCAAGCAGGGCAGCCACGTCGACGGCAGCGCGGAGTGCCACCGTGACCCGCGTCTTGGGGGGCACATTCTGTCGGGCGCGAATCTCGCGGATCGCCGCCACCACGGCGAGGAACGAACCAAACTGGGTCTCCGTGCGGCTGTCGGCCCAGGCCGCCGGCGGCGCGGGCCACCGCGCCACCATGAGCGACGCCGACAACGGCTGCCCCGGCTCGTCCCACGGCATGCGGCGCGACCCGGCCGCCTCGCCAAGGTGCTGCCAGATCTCCTCGGTCACGAAGGGCATGATCGGATGGAGGAGCCGGAGGATCGTGTCGAGCCCCACGAGGAGCATCGCTTGGGCGCGAGGCCGCTGCGCCGGATCGGCGAGCCGCGGCTTGCAGAGCTCGACGTAGGCGCTGCAAAACTCATCCCACGCGAAGGCGTAGAGCACTCGCGCCGCCTCGGCGAAGCGATACTCGTCGATCGCCTGCGTGGCCTCGCGGGTGACGCTCGCCAGCCGGCTCATGAGCCAGCGATCTTCGAGCGGAGCGGCTTCCCCGAGCGGAGCGGTCTCAAAGAGCGGGATGCCGCCGAGATCCCCGGCGATATGGCCCTCCAGGTTCATGAGCACGAACCGGGTGGCGTTCCAGAGCTTGTTGGAGAAGTTGCGGCCCGACTCGAACTTCTCGCTCACCGCCGGCCCGCGGGGCAGGGCGAGGTCGGCCTCGGTGCTGGCCCACTGCGTGCGGAAGGGTTTTCCACACTTCGCACAGTCGATCCGCGGTTTGACGCGGTTTTGCACCGTCTGCTCGATCAGCTGACCACACGCCGGGCACTGGAACTCGACCGGCATCCGCACGTCCTGCGTCTCGGTCGCCATGCTCGCCAGCGCGAAGCGGAGCGCGTCGGCGCCGAGCGTGTCGATGACGTCCACCGGATCGACGCCGTTCCCCTTGCTCTTGCTCATCGTCTCGCCGTAGCGATCGAGGATCTTGGGGTGGATGTAGACCTCGCTGAATGGAATCTCGCCCGTGTCGAACACCCCCATGATCACCATCCGCGCCACCCAGAGCGTGAGGATGTCGCGACTCGTGACCAGCGCGCTCGTCGGATAGAAGGTGGCGAGCTCTGCGGTCTGTCGCGGCCAGCCGAGCGTCGAGTGCGGCCAGAGCGCCGACGAGAACCAGGTGTCGAGCACGTCGGGATCACGAACCAGTGGCCTGCCCGCGACGGTCTCCGTGGCGAGCGCCTCATCGGACGAGCAGACAAACCAGCCCTCCGCCTCGTCGCTCCGCCAGGCCACGCTGGACCGATCGCCGAACGCCTGCCGCAGATCGGCCTCCGTCACCCCGGTCACGTGCCAGATCGGAATCCGGTGGCCCCACCAGAGCTGCCGGCTCACCGGCCAGTCGCGTTTCTCGGAGAGCCAGTCGACGTAACTCTTCGCATACCGCTCGGGCACGATCCGCACGCGGCCGCCCGTGACGGCGTCGAGCGCCGGCTGGGCCAGTTCGTCCATTCGGATGAACCACTGGTCGGCGAGGTAGGGCTCGATGGGGGTCTTGGAGCGGTCGGAGTGAGCCAGTTCGATGACGCGATCCTCGACCTGCACGAGCTGGCCGGCGGCCTCGAGATCGGCCACCACGCTCTTGCGGGCCTTGTGAATCGTGAGGCCCGCGTAGGGCCCGGCCTCGGCGTTGAGCGTGCCTTCGGGGTTGAGAATGTTGATTATCGGCAGGCTCTGCCGCTTGCCGACGTCGTAGTCGTTTGGATCGTGGGCGGGGGTGATCTTCACGCAGCCTGAGCCTAGTTCGGGCTTGGCCCACTCGTCGGCCACCAGCGGGATCGTGCGGCCGAGGAGGGGCAGCCTCACGAGGCGGCCGGCACTCGCCATCGTGGCGAGGGTCTCGAGCGTCGGCAGCAGATCGCGGCGGCGGACGGCGAGTTCGTCGAGCTGGGCGTCGATCTCCGGCTGCTCCTTCGCCGTGGCCGATGCCCGCTTCTGGCGAAGCGCGGTTTCGACCGCATCGAGGGCGGCGGCGGGCGCGGGATGAACGGCGACAGCCGTGTCGCCGAGCAGTGTTTCGGGCCGCGTGGTCGCCACCGTCACGCTCGCCGGCTCTCCCGGCTGCGGATCGACGACGTCGTAGCGGATGTGCCAGAAGTGCCCCTTCACCTGCTCGTGAAAGACCTCGTCATCGCTCACGGCCGTCTGCAGGAACGTGTCCCAGTTGACGAGCCGTTTGCCGCGGCGGACGAGTCCCTTTTGGAAGAGACGCAAGAAAGCCTCGCGGACGGCAGCAGCGCACTGGTCGTCGAGCGTGAACCGCACCCGATCCCAATCGCAGCTCGCGCCGAGGTCACGGAGCTGGCCCAGGATGCGTTTTTCGTACTGTTCCTTCCAGGCCCAGATCCGCTCGACGAGTTTTTCACGGCCGAGGTCGTGTCGTGAAAGCTTCTCCTCCTCGAGCAGTCGCCGCTCCACCACCGCCTGCGTGGCGATTCCCGCATGGTCGGTGCCCGGCATCCAGAGCGTCAGGAAGCCCTGCATCCGCCGCGTGCGGACGAGCACGTCCTGCAGCGTGTTATTGAGCGCGTGACCGAGGTGGAGGGCACCCGTGACATTCGGGGGCGGGATCACCACCGAATAGACGCGGCGGCCGGCCTGCGGTTCGGCATGCCACAGGCGGCCGGTGTCCCAGAGGGTGCGGCAGCGGGACTGCGCCGCCTTGTGGTCGTATTGCTTCGGGAGTTCGTGCATGGTGGCAAAGGATGGAGGTTATGAGCCGGCAGACTCGAGCGTCATCGACATAGGTGTATCGCCGGCTCACAGGCGGCAAAAGCCCAGTGCCCGACTCACTTGCTGCCCGGTATCCCGTCGAGCGTCAGAGCGCCCGGCGGTGCTTGCGGGGAAGCTTGCGGGCCGCGGTCGCCGTGGCGGTCGCAGCCCCCTCCGGCTTCGGGGCCTCGGAACCCGAACGGCCTTCGCGACGCAGCCCGGCCCCGCGGCCTCCCTGGGGGCGACCCCGTCCCTGGCCATTTCCTTGGGCCGTTCTCTGACCGCGTCCCTGACCACGTCCGCGAGACGGACGACCTTCGCCGCGGCCGCCACCGCGGTCACTCTCGGTCGCCATCGACGCATTCCACGCCGGCGGCTCGTTCCGCTGCGGAATGGCCCGCCGCAGGAGCCGCTCGATCGCCGCCAGACGGGGCCGCTCCTCGTGATCGCAGAACGACACCGCCGCACCCGTGAGGCCCGCACGGCCCGTGCGGCCGATGCGGTGGACGTAGGTCTCAGGCTCGTGCGGTAGTTCGTAGTTGACGACGTGCGACACCTCGTCAACGTCGATCCCGCGGGCCGCGATGTCGGTGGCGATCAGGACGGGCGGCCGCGGCGACTTGAAAGCCGCCAACGCCCGCTCCCGCTGGTTCTGTGACTTATTGCCGTGGATGGCCGCGGCGGCGATGCCCGCCTTGTCGAGGTCACGGTGGAGTTTGTCGGCGCCGTGCTTCGTCCGCGTGAACACAATCACTCGGCCCGACGCCTCGCCGCGGAGCAGTTCCACGAGCTTGGCCTTCTTCTCCGCCTTCGACACGAAGTAGACCGACTGGGTCACTGTGTCGGCGGGGGTGGCCTGCGGTGCGGTCTTTATCTCGAGCGGGTCACGCAGGAAATCGTTGGCGAGGCTGCGAACCTCGGCGGGCAGCGTGGCGGAGAAGAGGAGCGTCTGCCGGTCGGTCGGGAGCATGCCGATGATCTTGCGAATCGGCTGGATGAACCCCATGTCGAGCATCCGATCGGCCTCGTCGAGCACCAGAAACTCGACCGTGCGGAGATCGACCAGCCGCTGGCCCACCAGGTCGAGCAGCCGGCCGGGCGTGGCGACGAGCACGTCGACGCCGCGTTGCAGGGCAGTGGCCTGGGGACGCTGGCTGACGCCGCCATAGATGACCGCGGCCGAGAGGTTGGCAAACCGGCCGTAGGCGTTGAAGCCCTCGAGAATCTGGCCGGCGAGTTCGCGGGTCGGGGCCAGCACGAGCGTGCGGCAGCGACGCGGTGCGGCCTTGCGCGGCGTGGCGAGCATCTGCTCGATGAGCGGCAGCGCAAAAGCGGCGGTCTTGCCCGTGCCGGTCTGGGCGCAGCCAATCAGGTCGCGGCCGGCCAGAATCGGCGGCACGGCCCGCGTTTGAATCGGCGTGGGCACGGTGTAGCCCTCGGCGGCCAGCGCGCGAAGCAGCAGATCCGTCAGCCCGAGTTCGCTGAACGTGTTGACGGAGACAGGGGAAGTGGTCGTGGTATCCAAGACAGTGGTCCTTAGTGCGAATGGAAAGAGTGCGAGTGGGAAAAAAACAATTGCCCGGAGGCGGGGCCGCACGAGTGCGGTGATCCTGACGATGGATCACCGCCTGCCAAGCGACATGAGGCTCACGCGGCTCAGGACAGGTCGCCTGGCAACGCGGAGAGGCCGCTTCGAGAGATGCGATCGCGGCCGTGGGGGCCCGACACGAGGTCGAGCCAGGCCTTCATCGATTCCGAACAGAAAGAAGAATACCACGCGGCCCGCGGCAGGGCAACGTGAATCGCCGGCCTTCCTATCGCGACAGGAAATAGTGGAAGGAATCGGCGAGGGCCAGCCAGCTTGCCTCGATCACGTTTTCGCTCACTCCCACCGTGCCCCACACGCTCTCACCGTCGGTGCTCTCGATCGACACCCGGACCTTGGCGGCCGTGCCCTCCTGGGCATTGATCACGCGCACCTTGTAGTCGAGCAGGTGCATCCGCGAGAGCGCGGGATAGGCGACTTCGAGCGCCTTGCGGAGGGCCGCGTCGAGCGCGTTGACCGGGCCGTCACCCTCCGCCACCTCGTGCCGGTGCCCACCGCCCACGAGCAGCTTTACGGTCGCCTCGGTCCGCACGTCACGGCCGTCGCGACTCTCCACGGCGACGTGGTAGCTCTCCTTCTCGAATCGCGGCTCGAACGCACCGGCACACCGCTCGACCAAGAGGTCGAACGACGCCCCGGCCGCCTCGAACTGCCAGCCCTCGTTTTCCAGCCGGCAGACCTCGGCGAGCACCTTGTCGAGCAACACCCGGTCGTTCTTCACGTCGGTCCGCGTCACCATCGCGGCGATGTTGGACCGGCCGGAGAGCTCGCTGACGAGAATCCGGCGCGAATTGCCCACGGCCTCGGGGGAGATGTGTTCGTAGGATTCCGTCGCCTTGGCCACTGCGTGGACATGCATGCCGCCCTTGTGGGCGAAGGCGCTCGAGCCCACGAATGGCTGGCCGGGACGATAGGTCATGTTGGCCGTCTCGTAGACGAACCGCGAGAGTTCCGTGAGATGGGCCGTGCCCGTGCCGCCGAGCACGCGGTGTCCCTGCATCTTGAGGGCCAGGTTCGCGATCACGGAGATGAGATCGGCATTGCCGCACCGTTCCCCGAGTCCGTTGATCGTGCCCTGCACCTGCACGGCGCCGGCCGCGACCCCTGCCAGCGAATTGGCGACCGCCAAATCACAGTCGTTGTGGCAGTGGATGGCGACGGGCGTCGGGCAGCCGGCGGTGTCGAGCGCGGCGACGGCCTCGCGCACGAGCGACGCGACCTCGTCGGGGAGCGTGCCGCCGTTGGTGTCGCAGAGCACGATCCGCGTCGCTCCCGCGCGGGCTGCGGCCACGATCGTATCGCGGGCGTAGTCACGGTCGAGCTTCCAACCGTCGAAGAAGTGCTCGGCGTCGTAGAAGACCTCGCGGCCCGCCTGCTTCAGGTGGCCGACCGTGTCGGAGATCATGGCGAGGTTTTCCTCACGCGACACACCGAGCACCTCGGCGACATGGAAGGCCGACGTCTTGCCGACGATCGTCACGACGGGTGTGTCAGCGGCGAGCAGCGCCTTCATGCCCGGGTCTTCAGCGGCGGTCATGCCGCGGCGGCGGGTCATCCCAAACGCGCAGATCCTCGAATGGGCGAGCGTGAGACCTCGCGCCCGCTCGAAATACTGTGCGTCTTTCGGATTGGAAAGCGGATAGCCTCCCTCGATGAAGTCGACGCCAGCCTCGTCGAGCCGCCGCGTGATGGCGAGCTTGTCCTCGAGCGAGAAGTTGACGCCCTCGCCCTGGGAGCCGTCACGGAGCGTGGTATCGTAGATTTCGATCGTGCGCACGGGGCCACCAGTGGGAGGGTGTGGGCGAGCGGAAGGATGCGGGCGGGCCCGGGGGCGGGCCGCGCGGCGCAGACCCTAGCCTAGTCGGACGACCGACATGCCGGAATCGGTGGGGAGGAACGGGGCCGGAACCCGCACACTCGAAGATTTCCGCGGTCCTGCCCCGCTTTCATCCCCGGGCGGATAAACTTTTGCGAACTCGATTCCTTAGGGAGAGATCTGCTCATGCCCCCGCGCCCCTTCGCCGTTCCGCGCCGCACGTTTACCGGCCTCGCCGCAGGTTTCTTCGCAACCCATGGGTTTGGGAGTCGGGCCGCCGAAGGGCCTTCCGAAAAGCTCAATGTCGCGGTCGTCGGCATCGGGGGACAGGGGGCTGCAAACCTCAAGGGGGTCGCCAACCAGAACATCGTGGCGCTCTGCGATGTCGATGAGAAGCGTGCCGGCAAAGCGTTCGAACAGCATCCGCGGGCGCAGCGATTCAGCGACTTTCGTCGGATGTTCGACACGCTCGACAAGCAGATCGACGCGGTCGTCATCAGCACGCCCGACCACACGCATTTCCATCCCGCGTGGTGGGCGATGGAGCGAGGCAAGCACGTCTATCTTGAGAAGCCTCTTGCGCACGAGGTCGAGGAGGTCCGCCGGCTGACGGAGGCGGCACGCGCGAAGAAACTGGCGACACAACTTGGCTCGCAGCGGCACACGCTGCCGGGCCTGCGGGCGGGCGTCGAGTTCGTCAGGTCTGGTGCGTTCGGCACGGTCAAGGAGGTCCACTCCTGGATCACCAGCGGGCGGGGCATGCCCAAGCCGCTGGGCGAGCCCGGTCCGGTGCCGGCGAACCTCGACTGGGATCTCTGGCTCGGCCCGCTCTCGGAGCGCCGCTATCAACCTGGTCTCGCCCCCTACGATTGGCGATTCTGGTGGGAGTTTGGCACCGGCGAGAGTGGCAACTGGGGCTGCCACATTCTCGACATCCCGGCGTGGGCGTTGGAACTCGGCCACCCGGTGCGCGTTTCCGGCAGCGGCCCGGTCCCCGACCCGGAGCGGACGCCGACGTCCTTCGCCACCCGCCTCGACTATCCGGAGCGGCAGGCGGCCACGGGAGCCACGCTGCCACCAGTCAGCCTCCATTGGTATCAGGGCCGCCCGCCGGTGCTCGACAAACTCGGAATCGATCAGCCACGCGCCGACGGCAAGCAGCCTTCGAAGACGAAAAACACGCTCTTCATCGGCACCGAGGGGATGCTGATGTGCGGCTTCGACGACTGGCTGTTGATCAAGGACGGAAAGCCGGTCGATGCCAAGCCACCGCAGACGCTCCCGCCTTCGCCGGGATTCCACCGAGAATGGCTCGACGCCTGCCGGGGCGGCATCCCGGCGACCTGCGCCTTCGATTACACAGGCCCGCTCACCGAGAGCGTGCTGCTGGCCAACATCGCCTACCGCGTGCAGGGCGAGTTTGCGTGGGACGCGACGGCGATGAAGAGCAGCCGCGACGACGCCAACGCCCTGCTGCGACGCGAGTATCGCAAGGGCTGGGAAGTCTGACCGCTCACTGGCGCCCACTCGTCGCTCGCGGTTCAGGCTTCCCGGGAGCGCAAGCGGTCGTGGTCCGCACGAAACCTCTCGTTGCCCACGAGGCCGGCGGCATCGTCACTGAACTCGGGCTTGAGCCGGTCGAGAAAAAACATCTCCACCTCGCCCTTGCCCTTGACCTCGATCCGGCCACGTGACGTGCATTCAAACCACGGGGCTACGAGCAGGTGGGTGGCCTCCGAGATGTTGATCCGGCCCGGTTCGCCGCGACTCTCCATCCGGCTGGCGGTGTTGACCGTGTCGCCCCAGAGATCGTAGAGAAACCGCTGTTCGCCGATCACACCGGCCACGAGCGGCCCGGTGTGCAGACCGATGCGGATCGGAAAGAACGGGAGCCCGCCCGCCGCCCGCTCGCTGCCGGTCGCGGCGACGAACTCGCGAAGGCCAAGGGCAAACAATGCCGCATCGAGCGGGTGCGACCGATTCGGCTCCGGCACCCCGCCAGCGGCCATGTAGGCGTCGCCGATCGTCTTGAGTTTCTCCATGTGACACTCGGCAAGCAGTTGGTCGAACCGGCGGAAATACTGCTCGAGATCCTCGATTAGTTGCCGCGGCGACATCGTCTCGGCAGTCTTCGTGAAGCCCACGAAGTCGGTGAACAGCACGGTGACGCTGTCGAACTGCATGGGCTCGGTCTGCCCCCCGACGGCGAGCTCGTCGGCAATCCGACGCGGGAAGACCTTGTAGAGCAGCTCCCGCGTTTTCCGCAGGCTGGCCTCGAGCTGACCGCTGGTCTCGCCGAGGGCGCGGTGCATCTCCGCCAGTTTCGAGTTCTGCTGGAGGATATTTTCGTAGGTGGACAGCAGCAGGTTGAGGAGCTGACGGCGGGTGACATCGAGTCGCATCCGCTCGCCGGCGTAGTCGAGCTCCAGCGGCTCGCCGGGCCTGTCGCCGGACGGATCCTGCGCGAGCAAATGCTCGATGCGTTCGAGGATGTGGTCCGGCTCATAGGGCTTGGTGACGTAGGCGTCGGCGCCTTCGCGAAGTCCCGCCAGGATGTCGGACGTGGCGGCCAGTGCGGTCAGCATCAGGACGGGCGTGCGGCGCAGGTCGGGATCACTTTTGACGGCCCGGCAGAGGGCATGGCCATCCATCTCCGGCATCTCGACGTCGGAGATGAGCATGGCCGGGCGATGCTCCCGCACGAGCGCCAGGGCCTCCACGCCATTCCCCCCGAGGTGCACGGTGTGACCACGGGCCTCGAGGGCCCGCTTGAGGAGCAGCGCCTGCACGCGGCTATCCTCCGCGATCACGATCGTGCGTCCGCCTGCCTGGGTCATGACCGGAAGAATACCCGGAATCGCCCGCGAGGGCTCGCAAGGGCAAGGCAGGTGAGCGTGCTGATCCGCGAGCCGTGGGGAGTGGGGCGTCTGGTGCCTGGGCCCCGAGGCGGGATCGCATCCGACTTTAGCGGAACGCCTGACGCAAGCCCGAGTGGTGGGTCGGGGCTCCTCGTGCCCCTCGCGGAATCTCGATTATGTCCGACGCCCGGGAAGCCCGGAGCGCGAGCGACGGGTATCCGGTTCGCGACCCGAGCCAGCGGCGGGGAGTCGGTTGAGGTTGAGGACCTGCGGGAGTTGAAAGCGGAACTGCCGAGAGCTCCACGATCGCTTCACAGACACAGAGTGCCGCTACTGCTTCGGGCACTACGTTTATCGCTCCACGTCACTCGCACAGTTCCGATCAATGGCCCGCGGCCCACTGGCTTACCGTCAATCACGACGACGCCCGCGGGTCCATTGCATCGTATGGTTCGCCCAGCGTGGCTGGATGATGGTCATGCTTGAGCGGACAACTGCCGTCTTCTAACCACCTCGCCACAAATCGCCGCGACACCAAGACCGACCCCAAGAAACAGGAGGGTACTTGAGTCTCCCAAACTGCCAGAGAGCGGGTTCGTGCGACCCAGAAAGTCGCATCGCCCGATCTCGGGAGAACCAGGTGCAGGGGCGAAAACATAACGCACATCAAACGACACTCCGCCCCGGCGCTTCGCGATTGTCCGAGATTCGACCACACGGGCCACCGCCACGGACTCACTGCGATGAAGGGCTACGGTTTTACACAGGGCAAGCACGCCCAATGCCGTGAATGCCAAAGCTACGAGAGCACACAATAAGACATGCCATTTTGTGACGGCGTGCTGCTGTGGGCCTGTCATGATGATCTCTGGGATGTTGGGCGAACTCTTCATTCCGCGGACCCGCGTAACAGGGCATTTTTAGCCTGATCGTAAGATCATGCCCTGCAGGCGCGTCCACCCGCAACGCGGCCGCATCAGAGGAGTTGCGGAGCGAATCGATCCCCTTCACACAGGAGAACCCTAGAGCGCATCCAGTCGAAGTGGAGCGTCGTGTTGGCAAGCCAGGACGGGTAGGCGACGGGAGGGTCGGCACACGCTCGACGAGCTTCGGCGATCCTGCCGCCGCGAGAATCCGAAGGACCGCGAAGCGGCGACTTTTGGCCACCGGAGCCGGCAAAACACCAAAGTCGAATGCGCTCCACCGCTGAGCAGCGAGGGGACAGCGGGTGGCGCTTCGTGGACGTGACGCGGAGCGGGTTGGGGTGGAAAGCGTCTCCCCGTCGCTCGCGCTCCGGGCTTCCCCGGCCTTCGAGAACCCGCGAGGGGCTGCCCGTACCCCGAGAGCCGGCGTTGCTGGCCAGCGCAGGCTGGATGCCGAAGCGCAGGCAGCATCGAGTGAGCGAAGTCCAGGATGGACGAAGCGAACGTCCGGCTCGCGGGGTACGGGCAGCCCCGACCCACCACTCAGGCCCCCGTCAGGCGAACTCCAGAGTCGAACGCGATCTAACGATCGTCGTCGGGAAACGCCTCGTCCTGCTCGACGTCGTCATCGAAGGCGTCGGTGTCCCCGTCTTCGAAGCCGGCATCGTCGTCTTCGAAGTCCTCGTCCGCGTCGCCCGTCTCGTCCGCGTCGATCACGGCCGGCGCGGAGGCGTGGGGCTGGATCTTCAGCTTCCGCGGGGTCGGGTCGGGGGGCAGGGGGGCGGAGCCCGTTCGCTCGGCCCACTGGTCCATCGTGATCAAGACCTCGCGGGCCTGGGAACCGGCGTATTGGCCGACGACGCCGTCTTCGGCCATGAAGTCGATGAGCCTGGCGCCGCGGCCATAGCCCACGCCCAGGGCGCGTTGCAGGAGCGACACGCTGCCGCGGCCCTCCCGAATCACCACCTCCACCGCCGCCTCGTAGAGATCGTCCTTGTCCTTCGGGCTCACGCCCGCCTTGCCGGCGTCGCCCGAGGGTGCCGGCTGGAGATTGACCAGCTCCGCGGCGTACTGCGGCTCGCTCGTGCCAATCGCCCCCATCACGCGGCCGATCTCCTCGTCGCTGAGATACGTGCCCTGCCCGCGGAGGATCTGGCTCGTGCCCGGCGAGAGGAAGAGCATGTCGCCGTTGCCGAGGAGCCGCTCCGCCCCCATCTCGTCGAGCACCACGCGGCTGTCGGTGCGGCTCGCCACCTGGAAGGCGATCCGCGCCGGCAGGTTGCTCTTGATGAGACCGGTGATCACGTCCACCGTCGGCTTCTGCGTGGCGAGAATGAGGTGGATGCCGACCGCCCGGCTCTTCTGGGCAAGCCGAATGATGTGGGCCTCGATCTCCTTGCCCGCGGTCATCATCATGTCGGCGATCTCGTCGGCAATCATCACGATGAACGGCATCGTGGTGGGGATCGCGGCGGCTTCCTCCTCCGACTCGGGCCTCATCCGTTCCAGGATCGTCTCGCGGCCCAGCGCGTTGTACTGGGTGAGATGGCGCACGCCGACCTTCGCGAGCAGCGCGTAGCGTTGTTCCATCTTCTCGACCGCCCAGGCGAGGATCGCCTCGGCCTTCTTCATGTCGGTGACGACCGGGTGCATCAGATGCGGGAGCGACTTGTAGGGCGTGAGCTCGACCATCTTGGGGTCGATCATCAGCATCCGCACCTCGTCGGGCCGCCGCGTCATCAGCATCGAGACGATGATCGAGTTCAAGCAGACCGACTTGCCCGTGCCGGTGCGGCCGGCGATCAGGAGGTGGGGCATGCTCGCCATGTCCACGACCATGGGATTGCCCGCCACGTCCTTCCCGAGGTAGATCGGGATCTTCATGGTGCGGCTCTTGGCCTGTGTCTCCTCGATCACCTCGCGGAGGCGGACCATCTGCCGGGTCGTGTTGGGCACCTCGATGCCGACCGAGTTCTTGCCGGGGATCGGGGCCACGATGCGGACGCTCGGCACGCGCAGCGCGATCGCCAGGTCGTCGGCGAGATTCGTGATCTTCGCGAGCCGCAGCCCAGCCTCCAGTTCGATCTCGTATTGCGAGATCACCGGGCCGGTCTCCACCTCGACCACCTTCACCTTGAATCCGAACTCGGCAAACGTCTTCTCCAGCACCTTCGCCCGGTCGCGGACTTCCTGCTCCTGCTGATCGAGCTCGAGGTATTCGGTGGGGAGGAGGAGGTCGAGGCTCGGCAGCTCGTAGTCGGCCGCCGGGTCGGGGGAGAGTTCGAGCGTGGGCTGTGGCTTGCGGCGGTTCGAGAGCGACCGGATCGGCACCAGTGGCTGCGGAGCTGCCGGTACGGCGTCCTCTCCCGCGTCGCCACCGAGATCGGCATCCTCGACGATCGTCTCGTCCTCCAGATCCGCGGCCGCGGCCACGGGCAGCTCACGTCGCTTCACGCGGATGGTCGGCTCCCCTTCGGCATCGTCGGAATCGAGGTCGGCTTCGGCATCGCCGCGGCCTGCAAGCCGCGACCGCATCCCGGGGAACCGATCCGCCAGATCAGGCTGCTCGGCATCGAATGCGTCGCTCACCGTCCTTCTCCGGGCCAGCCGCGTCGCCATCATGCTGCATGCCGTCGTGCAGGCAACCGCCAGGGTTCCAGAGCTTCGCGCCAGCCAGAGGATCGCCGTATCGCAGGCGAGAAAGAGACCGCCAAAGGTGAGCGCCGTGACGATGATCGCGGCCCCCGTTTGCGCGAGATTCGAGCCGGCCAACAGGCCACCCATGCCGCCGACGCGGCCGCCGGGGCCCCAGAGCGGACGACCGACCCAGTCGGGCAGGAAGAGTGTGAGCAGCGTGCAGACGCCGACGGTCGCCAGGATCGCGCCGGCGGTCCGGAGCGGGAGGTCGGGCAGCGCACGCCTGCGGAGCAGCGCTGCATCGAGAGCCGCCACGAATGCCACCACGCACCACGCCCCGATGCCGAAGCACTCGATGAGCGTGCCGGCGACGGCGGCGCCGAGCAGTCCGCAGGCGTTGATCGCCCGGGCGTGCGGCGGGAAAACCCGCGACGTCGGCGGATCGCCGGCGTCGAACGTCGCCAGGGCCGCCACCAAAAAGATGCATCCAGCGAGGAGCACCAGCGCCGTCAGATCGCGAACGCGGTTCCGCGTCGCCGCGGTGACCGACGCCGCAGGTTCGACGACCGGGCGGGCCACCACGCGGGCCGGGGGCGCGAAGCGTTGGGATACAGTGCGGTCGGCGAACGCCATGACGACGGTCCTTGTCGGGAGAATGGTCTCCTGCAACTCTACAGGCCGCTTTTCCGCGGGGCGGCGGCCGCCCACTCGCCACGGCGGTCAACCTCCTTCGGTTGTGAGGATAAAACGGGCTACGAAAGCAGTGCGGCCGGAGGTTAGGCTCCTCGACCCCGCGCGAGATTCACCCGCCGGCAAAGAGATCCCCCGAGCGGCGTTAATAGGTCACGCATGGAGAGCCACATCGACGGCGGCACGCTTGTCCTCGGCGTCGCGGCAGGACTTGTCGCCGCGTTCCTGAGCGCGTTCTCGTATTTCGTGTCGCGGGACCACGGCAGCCGGGGCGGGAGCAGCCTGCGACTGCTCGTGCTCGCCCACGCATTGATGGGAGCGGCCTGCATTCCGGCGTCGTGGCTGCTCTGGCCGAGCGGCTTACAGGCCGACGCCCGTTGGCTCGTCCCGCTCGTGGCCTCGACGGTTTTCTATCTCTTGGGGCAGGTCGTGGTCTTCACCGCCTTGAAACTATCCCAAGCCTCACGCGTGGCGCCGCTGCTCGGCCTCAAGATCGCCATGCTCGCGGGGATCACCTGCTTCA